>CAZZVT010000036.1:0-24633 GCA_964657545.1 uncultured Jatrophihabitantaceae bacterium | reverse complement strand
TGGTGAAAATTGGAGACTCTCAGTTCGCCCCGAACTTCGAACTCGTCGCTCAGCCGAACGACTGGGGAAACAGGTCAAGCAAGCATCTGCCGCCGCCACGGTCGGACAGTCGAGCAAGGCGCTGATCTACCGGGAGTTCTGGGAGACAGTGCTCGACCGGATCCGCGCCGAGCATCCCAGCTGGACCCGGGGACGGACGAGTAATCAGGCATTCTGCGACAGCGGGACAGGAACCGCCGGGATCGTAATCTCGATGGTGTGGCAGGGTGGCACTGTGCGAGCGCAAGTGCACTTCGGCACCCCTGACCCGAATCTTAATCAGGCTCGCTTCGAAAACCTCTACGCCAACAAAGCGGCCTTCGAAGCAGCGCTCGGCGAACCTGTCGCGTGGGACGACATGCAGGGCAGAGAAGCCTGCCGAGTCATCATCACCTCGCCATTCGACGACATCGCAGACCGAAGTGCGTGGCCAGCGTGCACCGACTGGCTGATTCAGCAGCAGCTCGAACTGCGCGCTGCCCTCGCCGCTACGAACTAGGTCGATCAGCCGGCATCCGTACGCTACAACGAACTGTCGGTCCCCAAGGCTTCGTCCGGTGGCGTCTGATCGGGTACCGATTCGGTGGTGTAAGTGAGCTCGACGCTCTCGTCGTCGTCGTCAGCGACATTCAGATTTTGTTGACTGGCTACCGCCGTCGAGCGCGCGGTCGATTTGAGGGGAAGTTCGCCGCTGATGCCGTCCTCATCGGCGCCTTCGTCGGTCGTGGATCTTGGCTTGACCGGTGGCGCAGGCGGCGTCCAGGGCCGGATGTTCTGCACGACGGAGGCGTAGAAGTCTTCGACCAGCGCAAGCACTGATCCGACGAAGCTTCCTCGTCCCTGTCCACGTTTGGTGCCCGCCAGCGCTGAGAGCCGGATCGTGAAAGACTTCAGCTCTTTTTGCGGGTCTTCAATCAGGCAGTCGGGTTGCTCACGCACGGCGACCAAGGGTTGCGACGGGCCAGGGATGCGCGCCCACGCCGGCCACGCTTCGATCGCGACCTTGTCCGGTGCGTTCGCGAGCTGTCGTGTGAGCCAGTTGATTCGGGTCTTCGTCCTGCCCTGGGCGGGGGCGGCGACATTGATTGAACAGGTGATTAGACCGGAGCGGACGTCGGCGGAGATGTCTATGGGCGCGATCGCGTTGGGCACCCGCAGCGCGCCACGGAGGATCCCGGTCTCGACGAGGCGGGAGACGCCGTTCTGTACGTAGAGCGCGGCGTCGCGGGATTCGGCGCGTGTCATGGCGGGCTGGACGGACACTCCGAGCTGCCGGGACAGCCGCATTCCGGAGAACGCCATCAGCTGCGCGTAGCGGGCCACCACGTTGGCTGCGGTGTCATCGCTGGTGCGCAGGGTTCGTTGGGTGACTGCGTTACGGACACTAACCCAGCCTGAGCCCATGTCATCAAAATCAACCGCGCCCGATTGCGGGTGTTCCAGATAGCGGATGAGTTCGGCGAGGATCCACGCCTGGTCGGGGTCAGCAACGGAGTGGTTGACTCGCTCGATCACGGCCTCGGTGTGGATTTGACTCCAGGAAAGGTGATGCAGCGCGACGCGTTTGAGCTTCTTCTTGTCCACCGGCGTCGGATGCTCCCCAGGGATGGTGACAAGCTGATTGGAGATCGTCACGACCGCGTTGAAGTTGTTGTCGCGGGCGACATCGAGGTAGTCCTCGATCTGTTGCGTCCCCAGCTCGTTGCGCCCCGTCTTGACCTCGACCAGCGCTGTCCACGAGGTCCCGCCACGCTTGATCCGGATGAGGCCGTCGGGGCGCACGTTGCGCCCGGCGACCTCGAACGGGACCTCGATGAAGGTGCTGATCGCACCGCTCGGCGCGCCGAGGGGGCCGGTCAGCGCTCTGCCGAACTCGCGAACAGATTCCAGCACCGCGAGTAACGCTGATACCCCGCGCCGTTCCTGCTCGTCAGAGCCCTTGATGCCTGACACCGGGATCAACCGAGCAGGCTCCCAATCCGCGCTGTCCAAGGGAAGCTCCTGAGCCTCGAGAGTTGAAGATCGAAAGGTATGCCGGACATACCCTGCCGCGCTACCCCACGTAGCGGCGATGTCGGCGATCAAGGCCGCGATGCGGTCGCCCACGAGGGCCGACATTCTTCACGGGACGCCGCTGCGTTCAGCGGCGTGCTCGGCGTGGCCCGCCCTCGATTACCGCGGGCTTGGCTGCGGCGCGGGCGGCGGGTGGTCGGTGGCGGACGACGACAGGGTCATAGCCCGAGGGGAAGTAGCTCACGCGTCGTTTTGCCAGGTTGTTGAGCTGGCGGTTCCACGGCAATCGGGCTGATTTCTCGCGGTTGTGTCGCTTACACAGGGCCTGCCCGTTGCTGATCGACGTCCAGCCGCCTCGGCTGTGCGGATGAACATGGTCTGCCTCTAGGCCACTGGTGGTGCGGCATCGCCCGAAGATCGGGGCGTGGTGTTCGCAGCGGTTGCCTGCTCGAGCGAAGATCACCTGCCGGTCGGCCTGGCTGAACCTGCGCACGACGTCCTTCGGGTGACCGCTATGGACCACGTCGCGAACGAAGCGCACGACCGCGGTCAGAACCAGCACGGCGAAGACGACGCCGAGCCAGGGCGAGTGCGCGATCGCAGTCGCGAAGCCGTGGGCGATGTCTCCGAGCAGCGCCTTCGCGTCGAAGGTGGGTGGTGTCGGCGACGGCGTAGGCGGCGGTGGATTGCGCACGAGGGTTCCTTGGGACGTGGCGGCCCCCGCCGGCGAGCAAGATCGTAAGCCAGATCGCACCACCCACGCCAGATCCGTGGCTGATCCTGTCTAGGTTGCCGTTGCCGGTTCTAACGTGAGCATTCATTCGCTGCTGGAGCTTCACGCTCGCGCGCAGGGCCCCGGCCCGAGCTCAGGAGGTCACCATGACCACCACCACATCGGCGCAGACGACCGAGGTCGTCGCGATCATCGAGTCATTTGTCCAGCCCCGGTGAGCAGACTGCGCTGGCCGGCTTCCCGGCCCGGGTACAGCGGCCTGACTCGCGACGTCTAAGCCCTCGGCCTACCGACGCACACCGCCTGGTGGCAGCAGCACGGCCTGCACCTGTTCCAAGCGCGACGCGCCGACCTCGAGTGCTTCGGCCGCGACATGGCGTCCCGCGGCCGAGCACGCTCGGCCATCCCACGCCATCGGCCTGGACCGCAACGAAGTTGGCTCGTTACTGGTAGCTGCTGGGCTGGGCGCGCCCCAAGAGCACGCGCCGATTTCGCTGCTCGCGATCAACGGCCTATGGATCTCCGAGGCTCTCGGCGCGAACATCGACGCCCTTGGCATCGAACGCGGACACCGCACCCTATGGTTCTTCGCAAGGGCGGCAAGATCGTGACCATCCCCCTCGCACCGCGCTCCGCCCGAGCGATCGACCTGACCATCGGCGAACGCTTAGACGGCCCGATCTTTCTACGTCGAGACAGGCAGCGAATGGACCGCCACTGCGCGCCGGATCGTGCGCCGGATTGCCCGCCGTGCCGGCGTCGACAAGCCCATCTGACCGCACACCTCGCGCCACGCGTTCATCACCGCCGCCCTCGACGCATGCGTCCCGCTCCACGACCTACCGTTATAGCATATGACGCTATAGTAATTTCGTGAGCGGCCGGGACAATTTTTTGCGGGAGGTGATGCGCGAAACGCGCACCACTCAGTCCGAGCTGTCCCGGCTCAGCGGCATCCACCAGCCGAGCATCAGCCAGTTCCTGTCGCGCAAGATCGACATGAGCGACGAACAAATCGACCGTCTGTTGTCCTGTATGGGCTACCGGCTCGAGGTCGTGCGACACGTGGTCGTTCCCGACTTGACCCGGTCGGAACGTCGCTCCTGGCAGCTGCACCGGCAGCTTTCCCCTCGGCTCAGTGAATCCACCCTGCAGAAGTGGCTGCCCGTCGTTCGAAAGAACCTGAAGCGGCTCGACCTCGACGTACAGGGCCAACCCCACGAGCGAAACCTGCAACGGTGGAAGTCGCTCGTGAACTCCGGCGACATCCCAGGCCTGCGCCGCGTCCTCACCGGTCTTGACCGGGACTCGATCGAGATGCGCGAGGTATCTCCGCTCGGCGGCCTGCTCTCGACCGAGGACCGCCTCGAGGTTCTGCGCCAGGTCAGCTGATGCGCCGCGACCAACTCGAGCACGCGATCCGGACGGCCTGTCAGATCATCGGAGCCACCGAGGTCATCGTGGTCGGCTCGCAGTCCATCCTTGGCACCTACCGCGAAGATCAGCTCCCCACCGCAGCGACGATGTCGATCGAGATTGACGTGCTTCCCATCGCCGAGACCAATGCGGAAACAGCACGATTGGCCGACCTCGTCGAAGGGGTGGCCGGGGAGTTCTCGCCATTCGAGCAGACCCACGGCTTCAGCATCGACGGTGTCGACCTGGACACCTCCGCGCTGCCCGATGGTTGGCGCGACCGGCTCGTCAAAGTGCAGAACGCGAACACCGCAGCACCGTCAGGGATACCGCAGTTCACCGGTTGGTGCTTGGACAAGGAAGACCTGTGCGTCGCCAAGCTCTGCGCCTTGCGCGAGAAAGACCAAAATTTCGTCGGCGCGCTGCTCGCCGCCGGTCTGGTTGACGCCTCCGTCATCGCCACACGTCTACCAACGGTTTCCAAGCGGTTCCAGCCGGGTGCCCAGAGAGCACTCGATTGGGTGGCCGCACGGAGAACGACGTGATCTCCGATGCCGACCAATGACCGACACCTCAAGGTAGAACGGCGCGGGGTCGATCTTGTCCCGCCGCTAGGACGGCCGTCCACGGATGGCCTCGAATGCCTTCAGTGCCCGTTCACCGGCATCGGGGAGGCTGCCGAGGTACTGCTGGGTGATGTTGGTGGTGATCTGTCGGCGGCCGAAGCGGTCCATGACTACTTTCGGCCGTCGGGGGCATTGTCGGCGAGCCGGAGCGACACAGCGACCGCATCGTTTGCGAGAGCAGCGCTCTCAGGCGTCGCGATGCTCGGCGGGGTCAGGTTCTCGCGCTGTCGGCTCGAGGGAGTCGAGCAGGGTCTGCATGGTCAACCGGAGGTGCTTTCGGTCCGCGGCGGAGATCGCGGCCAGCGCGGCGGCCTCTGCAGCCACGGCGATTCCGACGGCGCCGTCGACTTCCTGCGGCCGGCGGCGGTCAGTCGCACTGCCCCGGTGAGTCCACGACCCGGTTGGTCCTGTTCGATGAGTCCGGCGGCGTTGAGTCGCCTGACCAGCGTGGCTACCGCCTGCGGTGTCGTCAGCAGTCCATGCGCCTGGTCGGCGCTGCTGAGACCGGGTGACTGTGCGATGTGGGCGAGCGCGTAGAACTGGGTGGGCGTGATACCCACCGTGTGCAAGGCGCGGTCCACGGACTGCTGGAGTCGGTGGTGAACAGGCGCCACCAGGTGCGCAAGGTGATTCTCGGGCGTCGAGTCGGGTAGCACTCTCGGACGTGTCGTGGCAGGACTGCCCTTTGCGGCCATCTTCTCCCCCGCTCGAACACCATCATCGGAGATCGCTGTGTCCGTTCTTGCTCGTATCGTCATCGCCCGTCGCCGATGGGTCCTACTCGCGTGGCTCCTGCTGGCGGTGGCCGGTGGCTACGCCGCACCGCGGGCCACGTCGGCGTTGAGCTACGCCTTCAGCCTGCCCGGTCAGCACGGTTACGTTGCCAACCAGCAGATCCTGCGGCAATTCGGATCCGGCGGCGACAATGCCCCGGTCCTGTTGGTGGTCACCGCCGGCAGCGGGCGGCTCACGACGGCGGCGGCGGCACCGATCGTCGCCGCAGCCGCCGCGGCGACTCCCTCGTCACGGCTGGTCTCCTTCGCCGACAGCCCAGCCCTGCTCTCCCGCGACGGGCGGACCGGGGTCGTCGCCGTCTACCCCAAGCCGGTTCCTGGGTCCGACGCCTATGTCACAGCGCTGCCCGCGCTGAAGGCGGTCGCCACGAGAGCAACCGAGACGGGCGGACCGAGGGTGGTCGTCACCGGGGAGGACGCGCTCGCCTCCGGTGGCGGCGGGGGCGGCTCCAACGTGCTGGTGGAAACCCTGTTCGGCAGCATCGGCGCCCTGGTCGTCCTCGTCCTCGTCTTCGGCTCGTTCCTGGCCGTCATGCCCCTCATCGTGGCCGGCGTCTCGATCCTCACCACATTCCTGATCGTGTGGGGTCTGACCGGCATCACCGATGTGTCGTTCATCGTCCAGTACCTGCTCTCGCTGATCGGGCTCGGTGTCGCGATCGACTACGCCCTGCTGATCGTCACCCGCTGGCGCGAAGAACAGGGCACCGGCGCCACCAACGCCCAGGCCGTCGAGCGGGCCCTGAGCACCGCCGGCCGCTCGGTGGTCTTCTCCGGCGTCACCGTCGCCGTCAGCCTTGCCGCACTGATCGCCCTGCCCGTGCCCTTCCTGCGCAGCGTCGGCTTCACCGGCTTGCTCATCCCGCTCATCAGCGTCCTGGCCGCGGTCACCTTGCTGCCTGCTCTGCTGCTGACCGTCGGCCCGCGACTCGCCTGGCCGAACCGGCGCACCAGCGATCCCGAGAGCCGGCTCTGGCGGCACATCGGCGGCTGGGTCGTCGCCCACCGCTGGAGCGCCACTGCGGGCTCGGTACTTGTCCTGCTCGCCCTGGCCTCACCGGTTCTCGGCCTGCGCCTCGGGTCGCCGTCTAACGATTCGCTTGCCTCGACCGGTGGCAGCGCGGCCGCAGCCATCACCCAGGTCGAGCACGGCGGCCTCGGCGCCGGACTGACCCAACCCATCGAGATCCTCACCACCGAGCCCGCCCGGGTCAGCGCCGCCGTGCGCGGGATACCCGGCGTCGCGGGGACGGTGGCGCCACCCGCGTGGACCGTGGGCCGGACGTCGGTCGTCGACGTCTGGACCACCGCGGACACCTCCAGCAGCTCAGGCGCTGCTGCGGCCAAGGCCGTACGAGGCGCCGCGCAGGCAACCGACGCTCAGGTCGGAGGCATCCCGGCCCAGAACGCCGATTTCATCAGCGCCGTCTACGGCAATGCCTGGTGGATCGCGCTGATCATCGTCGCGGTCACCTTCCTGCTGCTCGCCCGGGCCCTGCGCTCGATCGTGCTGCCCATCAAGGCGCTCGTCCTGAACGTCTTCTCGGTGGCGGCGGCCTACGGCGTCACCATCCTCATCTGGCAACACGGCTTCGGCACCCACCGGTTGTTCGGCCAGACCGCGTCGGGGTCCATCACGGTGTGGGTCCCGATCGCCGTGTTCGCCTTCCTGTTCGGGCTGTCCATGGACTACGAGGTGTTCCTGCTGTCCCGCATCCGCGAGGAATACGACCACGGCCACAGCACCGACGACGCCACTCGTTACGGCGTCGCCCGAACCGGGCGGCTCGTCACCTCCGCCGCGCTGATCCTGTTCCTGGCCTTCATCGCGCTGTCGCGGGTGCCCGACACCGACGTCAAGATCTTCGCCACCGCACTTGCGCTCGGCATCATCATCGACGCCACGATCGTGCGTGGCGTCCTTGCGCCCGCCCTGGTCGCCGCCCTGGGCGACGCGAACTGGTGGATACCCCGGCGACGACCCGCCATGGACGAGTCCACCTCCTCCAGGACCGACCACGCGGCGCAGCCGTGAGATCAGTTGCTCGCCGTCACCAGCCAGAGTGCCGCGGGGATCTGCACCGCCTGGTCGACGAGATGGCGACGTAACTCGGCGCGGACGTGGTCGAGCAGCTCGGCCCATGCCTGCGGGGTGAGAGTCGGCTGCAGGACCTCGCGGGCCGTGCGTCCGGTGGTGACGCTGAGGATGGTGGCCAGTCGCTGTTCGACGCCGTCGTCCCCGTCGAAGCCGTAGTCCAGGGTGACGTCGAGCGGCGTTATGTCGATCGACGACCAGCCTGCGTCCGACAGCAGCCCTGCGAGCCAATCCCGGTCGGCGAACGCCGTGGGTCCCGGCTCGTGGGGCTCGGGCGGCTCCGGGCGGGGGTCGAGCCGCTCGGCGAGCACGCTCGTGCCGAGGGTGAACATCGGGTTCTCGGCGAAGGTGCGCCAGCAGGCGAAGACGAGGCGGGCACCATGTGCCGCGGCCTGCCGGACATTGGCGAACGCAGCCGTCGGATCGGCGAAGAACATGACGCCGAAGCGTGACACGACGCGGTCGAACGGCGGACCGGGAGCCTCGGTCGCCAGGTCGATGACCTGCGCGTCGCCGAGCAGGACCGTGGCCGACGGCACCCGTGCAGCGGCAGCCGCCACCATGCCGGCGGAGATGTCGACGCCGACGGTAGCTGCCCCCGCAGCGGCGGCCGCGGCGAGCAGCGTGCCGGTGCCGCACCCGACGTCGAGCACCCGCTGCCCCGCCGAGACGTCGGCGGCGTCGAGTATCGCCCGGGTCACCGGGGCGAAGATCGCATCGAAGATCGACTCGTTGTCCACCCAGCCGGACGCACTGTCAGCCCAATGCCTGCCCATGTCCGCATTCGTCACGGCCTGAGCCTAGGGGCAGGCCCGGTACCCGTCGGCCCATGCGGTTCAGCTGAACCGTTTCCCGGGCGCGTCGCGGCCGGCTCGCCTTCAGGGTGACAAGCAGCCCGGATGTCACGCACGCCCGCCATCCTCACCGCCGGGCGGAGCGCTCGACCGACGGGCTACTGCGGCAGCTCGGACAGCGCGTCGGTCAGCAGGGCGACGAGTGCCTCGAGCTGCAGGTCGGCCGACGAGGACACCTCGTCGTCGGAGCCGTCGAGTGCCCGGGCGGCGAGGCCGGCCTTGCTGTCGATCAACCCGGCGATCCGGCTCTCGATGGTCCGCGCGGCGATGATGCGCCACGCAGTGACCGGTTCGGTCTGCCCGATGCGGTGACAGCGGTCGATCGCCTGCGTCTGTTCCGCGTTCGTCCAGGACAGTTCGGCCAGTACGAGGTTCGACGCGACCTGGAGGTTCACACCGACGCCCGCGGAGGTCAGGGAACAGACCGCGACGGCGACGTCCGGATCGTTGACGAAGGCGTCGATGTTGCGCTGTCGAACGGTCGGCGTCTGGTCGCCCCGGATGGCGGAGAAGCGGATGCCCTGCTTCGCGAACACGTCCTGCGCGACGTCCATGACGTCGACGTGCTTGGCGAAGAACACCACCTTGCCGGCGCCGCGCGCGAGCTGCGCCGCGTAGTCCGCGGCCAGTCCGGCCTTGGCCTGGCCTATCCGTCGCATCAGGCTGAAGACGTTCTCGCCGGCCGCCGTCTCACTGGTGTCCTTCTGCTCCGTCACCGCGACCTTGCGCACGAGGGCGTGATCGATGCCCTCGACAGGTTCGCTGTGGCGTGCGGCCAGCGCGGTCTCGTAGCGGGTGACGAGCCGGCGGGCGAGGGCGTGCTCTGCCGCCCGGACCGAGCGGGTGACCTTGTCCTCGAGCTCGACCGGCAGGTCGGCGATGCGGCGGGCCGGGATGTCGGCGGCGACGTCGACCTTGCGTCGACGGACGATGCCGAGGTCGATGACGCAGGTGCGGGCGGCGGCGTAGAACGCGCGGTCCGCAGGTGTCAGGCCGATGTCCTCGAGCGCGCTCAGCAGCTCGGCGCGCGGCTCGGACTCGTCGATCCAGCCGAGGAACTGCCAGATGGCACGGAAGTCGTCGATGTCGTTGATCAGCGGGGTACCGGTGAGCGCCATCAGCAGTGGCCGCGCGGTTCGCGAGCGGATCCGCTGGGACAGGGTCAGGACGTGCTGCGAACGTTGCGAGGCCTTGTTCTTGATGTAGTGCGCCTCGTCGACCACCATGCCGCGGAAGCCGAAGTCACCCAGCCAGCCGGCGTGCCGGTCCAGCACCTCGTAGTTGACGACCACGATGTCGGCGAACCCGTCGACGGAGTCACCGTTGCCGTGCACGACCGTGGCAGAGCGGTTCGGCGTCCACAGCCCGGCCTCCCGAACCCAGTTGATCTTGACGACGCTCGGCACGACGACGAGCAACGGGTACGCGTTGGCCACCTCGGCAGCGAGCAGCGCCTGGGCCGTCTTGCCCAATCCCGGCTCGTCGGCGAGCAGGAACGTCCGGTGGCCGGCTGCGGCAGAGGCGACGAGCTGCACCTGATGCGGCATCAGGGCCTGCTTTGCCGGCAGGCGCAGGGAATCCCCCGACGGGAGGTCCATACATGCCGGGGCCCCGCTCGCGGCCCGCTCGAACGAGCTCAGCAGCGGGTTGAGCAGCTCCCAGCCGGCGAGGCGGCGCGGGGCCACCGGTGCGGTCCGGACCGCCGAGAAGTCAGGCACCAGGAACGGGTTGGCCAGCTGCCGGGAGACCACCGAGCGCGGCACAACCCGGCTCTCGGATCCGACGCCGATGTCCGACGGTTGCTGCGCAGCGGGCTGCTCGGACGCCGGTTCCAGCCCGGCCGATCGCAGCATCTCGTTCGAGAGCGACCGAGTGGCATCGGAGACGACGGCGTCCTCGGCGAGCAGCGCGAGAAGCGCAGGGTCGCGCACCGCGGTCTTGGCGAGGATCGTGCCGATCCCGTCGAGTCGCTTGAGCTGCTCGGCCCGGCGGATCTGGCTGATGGTCTGGTCGTCCTTGACGCGTGTGTGCTCCGCCCGTACGAGCAGCGCGGCGGCCTGGAACTTCGTCCGCACGGCAGAGGTGACGCGTCGGCGCTCGACCGCTGCCTCGACCTCCCGGACGGCACGGGCCAACGTCGAGATGATGTCCGCAGGCGCGGAGGCAGCTCGCCCCTGGCGGGCACCCGCCGGGCGGGCACTCGCCTGACGTCGGGCTGGTCGAGCCACTCATTCCTCCATAGCGCGCAGCACACGCAACGCGTGGTCCTGGTCCTCGTACGTCGTCGGCCGGCACATCGACCGTTCGACAGCTTGCCGGTCGAGTCACGAGAGGACCCGACTGCACTGGCCGAAGGGTGCGCCGGGAACGCACTGCAACGATACGTGCTGGCCACGCGATTCTGCCCGCCGACCGGTCGACACCGTCTGCAGCGCCGCCTCACACGTTGCGGCGGTACTGCCCACCGACCTCGAAGAAGGTGTCGGTGATCTGGCCGAGTGAGCAGACGCGGGCCGCGGACATGAGTTCGGCGAAGACGTTGCCGCCCTCGACGACGACCTGCCGCAGCCGCGCGAGCGCGGCCTCGGCATCGCTGCGGTGGCGGGCGTGGAAGTCCCCGAGCCGGTCGAGCTGCGACTGCTTCTCGACGTCGGTGCCACGGGCCAGCTCGAGCTCGCGCGGCTCGTCGGCGTCGTCGGGGGCACGGAAGGTGTTGACGCCGATGATCGGCAGGCTGCCGTCGTGCTTGCGCTGCTCGTAGAGCATCGACTCGTCCTGGATACGGCCGCGCTGGTAACCGGTCTCCATCGCGCCGAGCACACCGCCGCGGGCGGTGATGCGGTCGAACTCCACCAACACCGCGTTCTCGACGAGCTCAGTGAGCTCGTCGACGATGAACGAGCCCTGCAACGGGTTCTCGTTCATCGACAACCCCCACTCGCGGTTGATGATCAACTGGATGGCGAGTGCCCGGCGCACCGACTCCGACGACGGCGTCGTGACGGCCTCGTCGTAGGCATTGGTGTGCAGGCTGTTGGCGTTGTCGTACAGGGCGTTCAGCGCCTGCAACGTGGTGCGGATGTCGTTGAAGTTCATCTCCTGCGCGTGCAGCGACCGACCCGACGTCTGCACGTGGTACTTCAGCTTCTGCGAGCGCTCGCTCGCACCGTACTTGTCGCGCATGGCGACGGCCCAGATCCGACGGGCGACCCGGCCCAGCACCGTGTACTCGGCGTCCATGCCGTTGGAGAAGAAGAACGACAGGTTGGGCGCGAAGTCGTCGATGTCCATGCCGCGGGCGAGGTAGGACTCGACGTAGGTGAACCCGTTGGCCAGCGTGAACGCCAGCTGGCTGATGGGGTTCGCGCCCGCCTCGGCGATGTGATAACCGGAGATCGACACCGAGTAGAAGTTGCGAACCTGGTGCTCGATGAACCACTGGGCGATGTCGGCCATCATCCGCAGCGAGAAATCGGTCGAGAAGATGCAGGTGTTCTGCCCCTGGTCCTCCTTGAGGATGTCGGCCTGCACGGTGCCCCGCACGGTCGACAGCACCGTCGCCCGGACGTCCGCCGCCTCGTCGTCCGACGGTGCGCCGCCCTCCCGCTCGGTGAAGATCTCGAGCTGCTGGTCGATCGCGGCATTGAGGTAGAACGCCAGGATCGTCGGCGCCGGCCCGTTGATCGTCATCGACACCGAGGTGTTGGGCGCGCACAGGTCGAACCCGCCGTAGAGGACCTTCATGTCGTCGAGCGTGGCGATCGACACCCCCGACGTGCCGACCTTGCCGTAGATGTCCGGACGCATGCCCGGGTCGCGACCGTAGAGGGTCACCGAGTCGAACGCCGTCGACAACCGGGTGGCCGGCTGGCCCGCGGACAGCAGGTGGAAGCGCCGGTTCGTGCGGAAGGCGTCGCCCTCGCCGGCGAACATGCGGGCCGGGTCCTCACCGTCTCGCTTGAACGGGAACACCCCGGCGGTGAACGGGAACCGGCCGGGCAGGTTCTCGGAACGCAGGAAACGCACGACGTCGCCCGCGCCGGTGAAGCGGGGCAGCGCGACGCGCGAGACCTGGTTGCCCGACAGCGTCTCGCGGCGCAGCGGCGTGCGCAGCTCGCGATCGCGCACCGTGAACACCTGCTCGTCGCCGCTGTAGGACTCGAGCACGGCGGGCCAGTCCTGCAGCTCGCGCAGCGTGGCCGGGTCCATGGCGCGTTCGGCTTCCTCGGCAAGGGCCGCGAGGACGTCGCGGGTGGCCGCGACCGAGCTCTCGGCGATGTCGGTGCCGGTGGCGCCCAGCGCACTCTCGCCCTGCTCACGCAGCGCGCGACGCTCGGCCAGCACGGCCTGCTGCGACGTCGCCCGGTGGTAGCCGCGCACCGTGTCGGCGATCTCGGCGAGGTAGCGGACCCGATCGGCGGGCAGCACCGCCAGCACGCCGGTCGATGCCCGGGTCGTGACCGGCTCGAGCAACCCGTCCTGCACCGGCAGGCCCTTGCCGGCCAGCTCGTCGCGCAGGTACTGGTACAGCGCCGTCACGCCGTCGTCGTTGAACGACGCGGCGGACGTACCGAACACCGGCATGTCCTCCCACGACGCCCCGAACGCGCTGCGGTTGCGCACCAGCTGACGCCCCACGTCGCGACGCGCGTCCTCGGACCCGCGACGCTCGAACTTGTTGATCGCCACGACGTCGGCGAAGTCGAGCATGTCGATCTTCTCCAGCTGCGATGCCGCACCGAATTCGGCGGTCATGACGTAGAGCGAGAGGTCGACGAACTCGGAGATCGCGGAGTCACCCTGCCCGATACCCGGCGTCTCGACGACGACCAGGTCGAAGCCGGCCGCCTTCAGCACGGCCACCATGTCCGGCAGGTACGCCGGCACCTCGGCCGAGCTGCCGCGGGTGGCCAGCGAGCGGAAGAACACCCGGTCGTCGCCCAGGCAGTTCATCCGGATCCGGTCGCCGAGCAGCGCCCCGCCGCCCTTGCGCCGGCTGGGGTCGATGGCGAGCACCGCGGTGCGCAGCTTGTCGTGCTGATCCAGTCGCAGCCGGTGGATCAGCTCGTCGGTCAGCGAGGACTTGCCCGCACCGCCAGTGCCGGTGATGCCCAGGACCGGCGTGCGCGCATTCCCGGCGGCGCTGCGGATGCCGGTCAGCTGCTCGGGCGTGAGGAGCCCGGACTCGACCGCCGACAGCGTCTGCGCGAGCGCTGCGGCGTCACCCGAGGCGAGGGCGTCGAAGGAGGCCGGGAGCGGTTCGCGCGGGACGTCGGAGTCGCGCAGGATCGCGTTGACCATCGCCGGCAGCCCCAACCGCTGGCCGTCCTCGGGCGAGAAGATCTGGGCCACGCCGACGCTGTGCAGGTGCGCGATCTCGTCCGCGACGATCGTGCCGCCACCGCCGCCGTAGACCCGGATGTGCCCCGCGCCGCGTTCGGCCAGGGTTCGCACGAGGTACTCGAAATACTCGAGGTGGCCGCCCTGGTAGGAGCTGATCGCGACCGCGTCGACGTCCTCCTGGACCGCGGCGAGAGCGACCTCGTCGACCGAGCGGTTGTGCCCGAGGTGGATGACCTCCGCGCCCTGCGACTGCAGGATGCGGCGCATGATGTTGATCGCGGCGTCGTGCCCGTCGAACAGCGCGGCGGCGGTCAGCACGCGGATCGGCCGCGACGGGACGTGCAGTTGATCGGCAGGCAAGGCTGACCTCCAACGGAGAAGTACTAGGACGTCCTACTATCTACGCTACTCGAATGAGGGAACACACGTGGTTCTGGTCACGGACGACCTCGGCGTCCAGATGCACCTGCCCGAGCACGTGCGGCACGTCGTCTCGCTCGTCCCGTCGCTGACGGAGTCCGTCGCGGCCGGCGATCCGGGCGCGCTGGTCGGCGCGACCGACTGGTGCACGCACCCGGCCGAGCTCGACGTCGCCCGCGTCCGCGGCACCAAGAATCCCGACGTCGCCGCCATCGTCGCGCTGCGTCCGGACATCGTCCTGGCGAACAAGGAGGAGAACCGCGAGCTCGACGTGCGGCGGCTGCGCGAGGCCGGCGTGCCGGTGTGGGTCACCGACATCGAGAGCGTCGAGCAGGCGCTGCGCTCCCTGCGCCGGCTGTTCGTCGACGCGCTGCGGTGGCCGGTGCCCGGCTGGCTGGACGACGCCGACACCGCCTGGGCTGCTGCCCCACCCACCGAGCGGCTCAGGGTGGTCATCCCGATCTGGCGCGACCCGTGGATGGTCGTCGGCCCGCGCACGTTCACCGGCGACCTCGCCGACCGCCTGGGCCTGGACAACGTCTTCGCCGACGCCGACAGCCGCTACCCGCACACGACGGTCGAGGAGATCGCGGCACGGCGTCCCGATGTCGTGCTGCTGCCCGACGAGCCGTATGCATTCACCGGCGACGACGGGCCCGAGGCCCTGCCTGATCTGGGCTGCGTGCTCGTCGAAGGGCGTGCCCTCACCTGGTACGGACCGTCGCTGGCCACAGCACGGGGGACGTTGACCGACCTGCTCGGCGGTGCGGACGGCGGCCGTCGCGGGTAGGTGACGTGAGTGCGACTGGTGACGTTCAACATCTGCTCCGGTCGTTCGACGACCGACGGGCGCGTCGACATCGACCGGTTCGCCGAGGCGATCGCCTCGCTCGACGCCGACGTGCTGGCGCTGCAGGAGGTCGACCGCGGGCAGGAACGTTCGGGCCGGGCCGACCTCACTGCGATCGCCGCCGAGGCGATGGGCGCTGTGGACCAGGTGTTCGCGCCGACGCTGTACGGCACACCCGGCGAGAGCTGGACGCCCGCCGGTGACAGCGCGCAGGACGGGCCGGCCTACGGCTGCGCGCTGCTCAGCCGCTTCCCGCTGCGCGACGTCCAGGTGCTGCGTACGGCAGCGGCGCCCGTTGCGTTGCCGCTCTGGGTGCCGGGGACGGGCCTGCTCGTCGTGCGCGAGGAACCACGGCTGGCCGTCGTCGCGCAGGTCGAGCTCGAGGGCGGGCGCGAGCTCACGGTGGTCGGCACGCACCTGCCGTTCGCGCCGGTCTGGAAGACCCGGCAGCTGCGGTGCCTGGTCAGGGACGTCCGGGCCCGGCCCGACCCGCTGGTGTTGCTGGGCGACCTCAATCTGCTCGGCTCGACCCCCGCCCGGATCACCGGTTATTCGGGCCTGGTCGATGCGCCGACCTTCCCGTCGGCACGCCCGCGGTTCCAGCTCGATCACGTGCTGCTGCGACCACCGCTCGCCGAGGTCGGCCGGGTCGTCGCGACGTCGACCCCGGCGGTCGCGGTGTCCGACCACCGTCCGCTCGTCGTCGATCTCGAGCTCTCCGTCCGCTGACGTATGACGTCAGGCCCTGGGTGTGTCCGGGTCGTCGGCGTCCCGCTGCAGTTCCTCGAGCTCCTCGTCGACGCGACGCTTGGCCCGGCCCAGCCCGGGCAGCGATCCCATGAGCTCGTTCAGCCCGCGGGACACGGCCAGCAACTCCTTCAGATCGGGCGCCACCGTGGCCAGCGCCGTCATCGTGGGCAGCACCTCGTCCTCGAGCTGCTCGAGCAGCGTGTGGTGCTCCAGGTAGGCGATCAGGGCGTCGATCTGCTCGGGCCCGAATCGCTCACCCGCGTACGCCACGGTCCGTGCTGAGTCACGCAGCGCCGGCTCGTACCTGTCGAGCAGGGCCTCGACGCGGTTCGAGGAGAGTTCCAGACCGTCGAGCACCGTGTTGAACCGTTCGACCGCCCGATCGGCGGCGTCGAGCAGCCCGAACACCCGACCGATCGGATTGCTCGGTACCTTCATGCGACCTTGGTACCCATCGCAGTGGACCTGACGCAGTGCGACAGTGACGGGTATGGAACTCGACGTGGCGCGCGTGCGTGCCCTCTTCCCGTCCTTGCTGGCCGGGGCCGCTCACTTCGACGGACCCGGCGGGTCGCAGACTCCGACACCGGTGGCCGACGCGATCCGCGACACGCTGCTCTCCGACATCTCGAACCGCGGGTCGACGACGCCGTCCGAACGCACCGCCGACGCGGTGGTGCTCGGGGCCCGTGCAGCCGTGGCCGATCTGCTCGGCGCCGACCCCCGCGGCGTCGTGTTCGGGCGCAGCATGACGGCGCTGACCTTCGAGTTCTCGCGCACGCTGGCTCGTACGTGGGGTGCCGGCGACGAGATCGTGGTCAGTCGGCTCGATCACGACGCGAACGTGCGGCCGTGGGTGATCGCCGCCCGTGACGCCGGCGCGACGGTCCGCTGGATCGACTTCGACCCGGACACCGGCGAGCTCGAACGGCAGCACGTCACCGACGTTCTGACGCCGCGGACCCGGCTCGTCGCGCTGACCGGTGCGTCCAACCTGATCGGCACCCGGCCCGACCTCGCGACGATCGCCGCGGACGTGCACGCGGTCGGGGCGTTGTTCTACGTCGACGGGGTGCACCTGACCGCGCACGCGCCGATCGCGATGGCCGATCTCGGCGCCGACTTCTACACCTGCTCGCCGTACAAGTTCTTCGGGCCGCACTGCGGCGTGCTGGCTGCGTCACCCGATTTGCTCGAGACCCTGCGTCCCGACAAGCTCGAACCGTCCTCCGACGCCGTCCCGGAACGCTTCGAACTCGGCACGCTGCCCTACGAGCTGCTGGCGGGCACGACCGCGGCGATCGACCTGATCGCCGGGTTGCTCGGCGCGCCCGAAGGCCCTCGACGAGCGCGCGTCCTGCAATCGATGGCCGCGGCCGGACGGCACGAGGACGCGCTGCGCGAGCGCATCGAGCAGGCGCTGGGCGGGCTACCCGGGATCACGCAGCATTCGCGCGCACACGAGCGGACGCCGACGCTGCTGGTGACCTTCGCCGACAAGCCGGTGAGCGACGCCTACCGGTTCCTGGCCGACCGTGGCGTGAACGCACCGGCGGGGACGTTCTACGCAGTCGAGCCGGCCCGTCGGCTGGGTCTGCCCGACGGTGGCCTGCGGATCGGGCTGGCGCCCTACAACGACGACACCGACGTCGACCGGTTGCTCGACGGGCTCACCGACTTCGTGCGCTGATCGGCGTTCAGAGCCGGGCGGCGAGGATGAGCATGACGGCCATCGCCACCACACAGATGAGTCCGGCGATCACGGCGACGAGCTCGTCGCGGACCGCATGTTGTTCGAGGAAGATCTGTCGACGCGCCCTGGCCATGGTGATCATGGTGGACGACGCTGCTGTGCGCTGTCGGTGTGCTCCCCCGGATCTTCAGCTCGGTGAGGTGCTCGCGTGATCGTCGGCGGCCGGTGGACCCAGCGAGTGCAGCGCCGACAGCTGTCCTCGGGTCAGGGCAGGGCTGGGCATCGAGGCGGTCAGCGCGGCAGCGGCAAGGTCCGGGTCCTCGGCCAGCTCGTCGCGCAGCTCGTCGAAGACCTGGCCTGCGGCCGGCGAGGCGAGCAACGCAGCGGCCGCGGCGACCCGAAGCTCCCAGCGGCGGCGGGCGGTGTCGCCGGGGTCGACCACCAGCCCGCGGGACGGTTTGATCCGCGGCTCGCCGGCGAGCAGATCGAAGGCAGCCGATACCGCTACGACCCGGTCGTGCTCGAACAGCTCTCGCCACGCCTGCCCGGCCGGACGTGTCGGTGCACCGGCGTCGCGCACAGCGGCGAGCAGCTGCGCGGTGCGTTCCTCCACCGATCCGACGCTACCGCCCGCCGCGCGGACGACGAAGGGCCCCGACGCCGGTTGTTTCCAGCGTCGGAGCCCCTCGGTGCGTTCGGTGTCCCTAGAAGGCGACCACGCCGTTCGGCGTGCCGAGACCGGTCGGGCCGTCCCAGCCGGTGCCCGAGGTGCACAGCACGGCCGGCGAGCAACTGCCGTTGGTGCCGGACGTCACGTCGTTGGGCGACGAGGTGTGCGACCACGTGTAGCTGGCCGGATACCCGGACAGGTTGCCGCCCATGGTGTAAACGCTGGCGACGATCGGCGACGACGCGCTGGTGCCGCCGTAGACCTGCCAGCCCGACGCGCCCTTGTAGGGGGTCGAGTCGTAGACCGCGACGCCGGTGTTCGGGTCGGCGTCGGCCGAGACGTCGGCGTTGGCCTTGCCGCTGCACTGGGTGGCGGACGTCTGCCACGAGGGCTTGGCGTTCAGGGTCGAGCAGCCACTGCCGGCGCCGCTCCACGCCTTCTCGGTCCAGCCGCGGGTCGTCGTGGAGGCCTTGCTCAGGCTCGTGCCGCCGACGGCGACGACGCTGTCGAAGCTGGCCGGCGATTCGACGCCGTACCCGCCGTCACCGGTCGAGGCCGTGATCGCGATGCCGGGATGGTTGTAGGCACTGACCGAGCTCGAGTCGTTGCCGCCGTAGCTGTTGCTGATCGCGGACACGCCCCGCTTGGCGGCGTAGTTGACGCCTGCTCCGAGGTCGGTGAACGAGGTCGACTTGGCCTCGACGAGCAGGATGTGACAGTCCGGGCAGGTGGCCGACACCATGTCGATGTCGAGGCTGATCTCGGCGGCCCAGCCCGCATTGGTCGCGGGGTAGGTCGTGGTACCGGTCTGGCTGACCTTCTTGAAGCAGCCGTTCGCCGTGGTGCAGGACGACAGTCCGTACTGCGAGCGGTAGACGCCCAGGTCGGCCTCGGCGTTCGGGTCGTCGTAGGCGTCGACGATCGCGACGGTCTTGCCGCCGCCGGAGGCGGACGTGAGCTTGTAGGCCGAGCGGATGTCCGACGGGCCGTAGCCGCTGGGGGTGGCCGCCGCCGACGCCTTGCCGGCCATCGGTTTGCCCTTGGCGTCGGTGACCACCCGTGCCAGGCAGCTGGCGTGGCCGGCCGCCGGGGAGGCAGAGCAGGTGCGCTCGCTGCCGTGGGCGACAGCCGCGGGCGTCGTGGCCGAGGCCGGAGCGGACACCGCGGCCGTAGCCAGAAGCATGCCACTGCCGAGGACCAGCGCGGACGTGACGGCTCTGCGGACTGCGATCATGAGGCCTCCGAATAGGTACTCCGCGCATCCGTTGACTGTGCGCATCAGTACCTTGCGGGGTGCCTCGCAACCCCGTCCAGAGCGTTCTACGGTCCACTAGTTCCAGGGAACAACCGGCCAGCAGGCAGCGTCAGTCCGTCGAGCTGCCCAGGTGGAACCACACCGTCTTACCGGGCGCGCCCGGGCTGGTCTCGATGCCCCAGTCCGAGGCGAGCGTGGACACGATGCGCAGCCCGCGTCCGGACGGCTGGTCGGGCGATGGGTCGCGGGTGACGACGGGCAATCCGTCGCCGTCGTCGTGGACGCGCACACCGATCCCCGGCGGCTCGAGGCGCAGTTGCAGCGTGATCGCCGGGCGGCCGTGCTTGACGGCGTTGGCGACCAACTCGGTGACGAGCAGTTGCGCGTCGTAGACCAGTTCGGCTCCGAGGCCGTTGGCGTGCTCGGCCAGGTAGCGACGCGCCAGCGCCGCGGCATCGAGCGTGGGCGGCAGATCGATACTGGTCGTCACCGGCACGGGAGGTACGGCACCGCTCACAAGGCGTCTCCGGTTAGCGCTCCCATGCACCATTTGTGCCCAACGTGGTCGCGCTTCAACCGAGGCGCCGACGCCTGACGAAATGGGACGACGACGATGGGACCATGTCCTCGTGGCGATGACCGAGGTCGGCGACGAGCACGAGCTGCGTGAACTGCTGGGCGAGGTGACGCCCAGGGCTCGCGACACGGACCGCGCCCGGCTGCTGGACGTCGACCGCGACTGGCTCGCAGCCTCGCCGCTCTGCCTGGTCGCGACGTCCGACGAGCACGGCCACTGCGACGTCTCGCCGAAGGGTGACCCGCCCGGTTTCACGCGGGTGCTCGACGACACCACCATCGCGATCCCCGAGCGCCCGGGCAACCGGCGGGCGGACGGCTTCCACAACATCCTGCGCAACCCGCACGTCGGCTCGTTTACCTGATCCCCGGCCGCGGCGACACGCTGCGGATCAACGGCCGGGCGCGGCTCGTGCGCGACGCGCCGTTCTTCGACCTGATGATCGTCAAGGGCCACCGACCGGCCTTCGCGGTCGTCGTCGAGATCGAGCAGATCTTCCATCACTGCAGCAAGGCGTTCCTGCGCTCGTCGCTGTGGCAGCCCGAGACGTGGACGCCGGACGCGGTGCCGTCACGCGCGCAGATCGCGCACGCTGTCGAGCGGACCGACACCTCCATCACCGAACTCGAGCACTACTACGGTCCGGCGTACGCCGAGGGGCTCTACCGCAGCTGAGGTGTCACTTGCTCGGTGACGCGCTCGCCGTCGGCAGCCCGCCCAGGTCGATCAACTGCTTGACGAGCGCGTTGACCTTCTGCTGGGCCGCAGCTGCCTTCGGGTCCGTCGCCGACAGGCCCGACAGCGTGGCGTAGGCCTGGTTCAACTCGGCCTGCACCGAGGCAACGGTCGGCGCGGTCGTGCCGGTCGACCCGCTCGACGGGCTGCTCGTCGGGGTGGGGCTCGACGTCGGGGTAGGCGTCGGGTTGGTGGTCGCGCCGCCGGAGGAATTGTTGGTGTTCAGCGACACCCCGGCGGCACGACCCTTCTGGATGTCGGTCAGGGCGTCGGTGAGGGTGGCCCCGTACCCCACCTTGTCGCCGTAGGTCACCAGGACACGATCCAGCCTCGGAGAGGAGCTGGTGCTGGTGTTGGTGGACTGCACGTAGAGCGGTTCGACGTACAGGAACGAGTTCCCGAGCGGCAACGTCAACAGGTTGCCGTGGATGACCTTGGAGCCACCCGAGTTGAGCTGGGTGATGTCCTTGGAGATCACTGCTTCGCTCTGGAACACGTTCGCCACCTGGCTGGGCCCTTGCACAGCAGATTTGCCCGGTACCTCGAGGACCGTCAGCTTGCCGTAGTCGGCCCCGGGATCGCTGTCGGCGGAGATGTAGGCCGACAGGTTCTGCGCGTTGTTCACCACCATCGGTGACGTCAGCTGGAACTGCGGGGCGTTGTTCGACGTCGAGGGAGCATTGGCTACCACGTAGTACGCCGGCTGCGAGGCGGCCTGGTCGTTCGGGTCCTCGGGTACCGCCCACTTGCCCTTGCCGTTGTACGACGCCACCGGGTCACTGATGTGGTACTGGGCCAGCAGCGCCCGCTGGGTGTTGAACAGATCCTGCGGGTAGCGGATGTGCGCGCGGACGTCCGAGGGCATGGTCTTGGCCGACTGGACCGTACCGGGGAACACCTTGCGCCAGGCCTTGAGGATGGGGTCCTTGGAGTCCCACGCGTACAGCTTCACCGTGCCGTCGTAGGCATCGACGGTGGCCTTCACCGAGTTGCGGATGTAGTTGATCTGGGTGTCCTGCTGGTCGCGGCGCAGCGAGGTGCCCGTCAGGTCGGACAGCGACTGGCGCTCCGAGTACGGGTAGTTGGCCATCGTCGTGTAGCCGTCGACCATCCACATGATGTGACCGGTCTTCTGGTCGACGAAGGGGTAGGGCGCGCCGTCGATGGTGAGGTACGGCGCGACCTTCTTCACCAGCGTGCTCGGGTCGCGATTCAGGATCGCCTTCGCACCCGACGAGCTGACCGCGTCGTTGAGCAGGAAGTTCGTCTCCTTGTACTTGACCGCGAACGCCAGCTTCGTCAGCGGGCTCGACAGCGAGACCCCGCCCTTGCCGGTGTAGGTGGTGCTGCTCGCGTTCCCGTCGTACTCGCGCTTCTTGCCCTTGGCCCCCACGATCGAGTACTGGTTCATGCCCTGGCCGTAGTAGACCTGCGGCGTCGAGATGTTCAGATTCAGCGACCCGGACGGCGGGATGTTGCCCTCGGAGTAGGCCACGTTGCCGTTGGTGACGTCCTCGTCGGCCTGCGCGGCCGCGAAGCCGTACCCGTGCGTGTAGACGGTGTACTGGTTGATCCAGTTGTTCGACGAGCCCGTGATGTTGGCCGGCTCGAGCTGCCGGACGCCCACCACATAGTCATGGGTGGTGCCGTCGGTGGTGTACCGGTCGACGTTGAGCTTGCTGCTGAAACCGTAGGGCTGCGCGATCTTCTGCGCGTTCGTGAAGGACGGTCCGACGACGTTCGGGTCCAGGATGCGGATGTTGTCGACCGTCGTATCTGTGGTGGTCACGGCGCTCGGCGATGGGCTGCCCGTCGCTGCGTACTGAACGTACTTCACCGTTCCGGACGTGCCGGCGGCGTTCTGCGTCTGGATGCCGTAGGCGGTCCGGGTCGCGGTGATGTTGCGCTTGATGTACGGCGCTTCCTTGTCGCTGGCGTTCGGGCTCACCGACACCGACTGCACGATCGCGGGGTAGATGCCGGCGATCACGATCGACAGGATGATCAGCACGACGAAACCGACGAACGGCAGCAACGCACTCTTGAGCCAGATGCTGGCCAGCACGCCCAGCGCCAGGACGATGGTGATCCAGAACAGGATCGTCTTGGCCGGCAGTTCCGAATGGACGTCGGTGTACGAGGCGCCGGTGAACTTGCTGCGGTCGGAGAAGACGAGCCCGTAGCGGTCGAGCCAGTAGGCGACGGCCTTGAGCGCCATGAACACGAACACGAGCGCAGTGATCTGCCGACGCGCCGCGATGGTGATCTTCGGGCCGGGAGTCTGCAGCCGGATCGCGCCGGTGAGGTAGTGGACGGCAACGGTGAGGATGAGCGCGAAGATGATCGCGGTGAACCCGAAGCCCAGCAGCAGCCGGTAGACCGGGTAGTCGAAGGCGTAGAAGCTGATGTCGAGGTGGAACTGCGCGTCCTTCTGCCCGAAGGAACCGCCGTGGAGGAACAGCTGCCACTGCTGCCAGTTGCCCTGTGCCGACGCGCCGGCGGCGAGGAACGCGATGAGCGAGACGCCGATCAGCACGAGCTTTCGCCGCGGCTCGATCATCAGCGCGTAGTTCTGCAGGTTCTGCTGCTCCGGCGACATCGGCCGGAACGGCGGCCGGAGGAGGTAGGCGGTGAGCAGGTTGCCGCCGAGGATCGCTGCCATGGCGGCACCGAAGGCGAAGAACAGCACGACCTTCGTCCAGAACATCGTGCCGTAGACGTTGCGGTGACCCGTCGTGCCGAACCACAGGTAGTTGACGTACACCCCGGCGAACTGCACGAGCAGGATCAACAGCACGATCAGGATGGCGGCGACCGACAACGCGATCTTCGCCCGCCTGGACAGGATCACGGATGGCATGGGCTGCCGCATCGCCACGGGCGTACTCCTCGGTGGATCACAGGCTGATCAGGGCTTCCGCACCGCCCCGCGGGAGATGCTCCGGTCAACGTACCGGCCGGTCCTGTGGGGGCGGTCGAGGGCGGCATCCGGGCATCGCGGGCCGTCCACCATGATCGGTCCATGAGCGAATTCCTGAGCGTGCTGGAGCAGGCGACGGCCGAGCTCGAACAGCACGTGCACGCCGCCGGTTGGGATCGCGGGCCCGCGCTGTTCGCGATCGTCAGTTCCGGGCAGTTCGCTGCCGGCGATCCGCAGACCGCGGCCCGGCTGGGCATCGACCGGCTGCCGCCCGACACGCTCACCCCCATCGAGCAGGAGGACCTGCCCGACCAGCCGCTCGACGAGGTGCTCGCCGGCCTCGAGTGGCCGTCGGTGGTGATCGGCTGCGCGGTCACCCAGGAGATCGTGATCCTGCCGCCCTCGGCCGAGGCGGAGGTGGCCGACGGTGACGCTGCGGCGGCCGCGGCCCACCCGGAGCGCCGCGAGGCCCGGATCGCCGTCGGCGTGCTGCGCGACGGTTCGAGCGCGGCCCTGCTGCGGCTGCGTTCGAGCGACGGCGACGACGAGCGGCTCACCGGCTCCGATCTCGCACCGAACCTCGTCGAGGCCCTGCTCGCCACGCTGCGATAACGCAACGCGCGCGGCAGCCCTCAGTCAGCAGTGCGGGACGGCCTGGCCCTTCTGCAGCGCCAGCAGGTCCTGGACCGCACCGTGCAGGGTGTCGACCTTGACGACCTGCAGCCCTTTCGGGGTGTCCTTGCGGACGTCGCTGCAGTTGCCCGAGGGGGCCAGGAACACCGTGGCGCCCTTCCTCCTGGCGGCGATCATCTTGAGCTGGATCCCGCCGATCGGCCCGACCTTGCCGCTG
>CAZZVT010000035.1:0-24655 GCA_964657545.1 uncultured Jatrophihabitantaceae bacterium | reverse complement strand
ACGCGCTGCAGTTCGTGCTGGCCGGCGCCGACGCGGTGTCGGTGGGCACCGCGACGTTCGGCGATCCCCGCGCGCCGCTGCGGGTGCTCGACGAGCTTGCCGCCGAGCTCGATGCCCGCGGATTCTCGAGCCTGCGCCAGGCGGTCGGACTCGCCCACTCACCCAGGAGGACGCCATCATGAGCTTCGGAGCCCGGATCGACGCAGCACTGACCAACCGCGGTTCGCTGTGCGTGGGCATCGACCCGCATCCGGGCCTGCTCACGCAGTGGGGGTTGCCCGTCGACGGCCAGGGGCTCGCGACGTTCGCGGCCACCTGCGTCGCCGCCTTCGCCGACCTCGTGCCGATGATCAAGCCGCAGTCGGCGTTCTTCGAGCAGCACGGCGCCGAGGGCATCGCCGTGCTCGAGGGCACGATCGCCGCATCCCGCGAGGCGGGCGCACTCGTGGTGCTCGATGTCAAACGCGGCGACATCGGCACGACGATGTCCGCGTACGCCGACGCCTACCTCGACCCGAGATCAGCACTGTCGGCCGACGCGGTCACGCTCAGCCCGTACCTCGGGGTCGGCGCGCTCGAACCTGCGTTCGAGCTGTGCACCCGGCACGACGCGGGGGCGTTCGTGCTCGCGTTGACCTCGAACCCCGAGGCCCGGCTGCTGCAGACCGCCCGGGTCGAGGACGGCCGCACGGTGGCGCAGGTCGTGCTCGACGACCTGGCCGCGCGCAACGCGGGCGCCGCCCCGCTGGGCTCGCTCGGCGCGGTGGTCGGCGCGACGATCGGCGACACCGACGCCGAGTTCGGGGCCCTGAACGGACCGATCCTCTCGCCCGGAGTCGGTGCTCAGGGCGGTACGGCGCAGGACGTCCGCCGGCTGTTCGGCGACGCCCTGCCGAACGTGGTGCCCAGCGTCTCGCGGGAGGTGCTGCGGCACGGGCCGGACATCGAGGCCCTGCGCAACGCGGTCGCGCAGCAGCTCGCGCAGTTCGCGTTCCTGCGCGCCTGAGGGTCGGCGGCTACGGCCCGGCTGAGCCGGCGGGGTAGCTGGTCAGCGGGACCTCGTTCGCCGCCCATGCCTGCAGGACGGGCGTGAACACCTGCCACGCGAGTTCGGTCTCGGTGGCGCTGACGGCGAACGCGTTCCCGCCGCTCAGCAGGTCCGCCAGGATGCGCTGGTACGCCAGCGGCTCGGCCGGAACCGGGTCGCGCTCGTCGTCGAGGTCGACCCATGACGGTCCGTCGGCGGCGGGTGCCGAACCGGTCCGGAAGTGGATCAGGACCCCGCGCCGCCGGGCAGCCAGCGCCTTACCGGCCCGCAGCACGAACTCGACGCCGTCCCAGCGCGGATCGTCGAGTTCCAGGACGACCTCGGCGAAGGTCTCGGTGTCGCGCTGCGGATCGACGCCGCTCTCGGCGCGGTAATCCGGCACGGCGCGTCCGTCCGCGCCACCGGTGCCGGCCAGGCGCCCTGCGCTGTAGCGGGCGCGCCGGGTCCGGGCGACGACGTCGGCGGGGGACAGCGGCCGCACTGTCCGCAGCACCGCGGCTCGGTGCTCAGCAGCAGCGGGGGCGTCCTGTCGATCCTGGATCAGGCTGCACAGGATCTGGACGAGGTGGTTCTGCATGACGTCGCGCAGCGCGCCGGCCCGGTCGTAGAACGACGCCCTGCCCTCCAGCGCCAGCGTCTCCTCGAACAGCAGCTCGATCCGCCCGACGTCGCGGGTGTCGCGGATATCGCAGTCGACCTGCAGCTGCTGGACACCGGTCATCGCCAGGACGTGGTCGACGCGGTAGCCGACGCCTGCGCCGAGCCCGGCCAGGACGGCGTTGAGCTCGCCGGCGCTGGCGGCGTCGAACCCGAAGGGCTTCTCGACCGCCACACGGCTACCCGTCGGCAGACCCCGCGCGGCCAGGGCGCGAAGGGCGGCCAGCATCACCTGGGTCGGCAGGGCCAGATAGACCACGACGGGCTCGTCGCCGGCGATGACGCCGGCCACCTCGTTCGCGGCGGTGACATCGGCCCGACGCCAGCTCAACGCACCGACCAGGTCGTTGCGCGCCGCGCCGTCGACGTGCCGGGCGTGCGCGGACAGCCGATCCCGGACGTGCTCGGCGAAGTCCTCGTCGGTCCAGTCCTGGGGGCCGGCTCCGAGCACGCGGAAATCCGGTCCGAGTCGACCGGCCGCCAGCAGCGAAGCCACAGCGGGAAGCAGCGATCGGGCCGTGAGATCCCCGCCGGCACCGAGGATCACCAGCGTGTTGATCATTCGTCCAGTATCCGTGCGTCGAGCCACTGCACCGTTACCGGCCCGACCCGCAGGACACCGTCCGTCAGCGGCCGGCAGCGCATCCCCCCGTGGCCCCGCAACGTCTTCCACGCGCCGGGGCCGACGGTGTGATCGAGCCATGCGCAGGGGTGTGCTGCGCGGCGTACCTGCAGCAGCACCGGCCCGTCGCCGCTGTCGAGGGAGAGCACCCGACCCGCTGCGCCGTCGACGCCGACGCCACGCAGCAGGACGTTGCGTCTGGTCTCGGCCAACCCTGCGTGCGGCCACGCCGCGAGCGACTCGACGGACAGCACCGTCACCGACGCGTCCCGATGCGCCGGGCGGTTGAAGTAGCGGTCGCCGACGATCCCGAGCCCGGCCCGGATCTCGAGCCGGTCGGTGGTTTCGTCCGCAACGGGTTGCGTCAGCGGCGCCGGCCGGCCGTCGAAGCGATGGACGGGCGAGGCCAGCAACTGCACGATCTCGGCCACCCGGCCATGATGCTTCACTGAGCGACGCTCGCGGAGCGAGCATGGGCATCGGGCTTGCCGGCCGAACGGAGTGAGGGCGTGAGGGAACAGTTCGTGACCGTCGGCGGAACCACACTGTGCTTCGACGTCCGGGGACCCGACGCCGCGCCCACCGTCGTGCTCGTCATGGGCCTGGGGCTGGACCTGCTGTGGTGGCGCGACGACTTCTGCGACGACCTCGTCCGCCGGGGCCTGCGGGTCGTGCGCTTCGACAACCGCGACGTCGGCCGCTCGACGTCCTTCACCGGGCCCGGGCCGTCGCCCCGGCAACTGCTGACCCGCCGACCGACGGTCACGTACACGCTCGAGGACATGGCCGACGACACGGCCGGCCTCGTCCGCGAGGTCGCCCCGGCCGGCGCGCACGTCGTCGGTGTGTCGCTCGGGTCGATGATCGCCCAGGCCACGGCGGTCCGGCACGCGGACCTGGTGCGCTCGCTCGTCTCGATCATGGGCCGACCGGGTGACGGACGCTCCGGCCGGATGGCTCGTCGGATGCTGCTCGAATGGTTCCGCCCGCCGCCGGCCGACCCCGTCGAGGGCATGGTGGCGACCTTCGGCCGGATCGGTTCGGCCGGGCGCACGGCGGCCGACGACGCCGACGTCCGCGAGATCATGGCCCGGTCCGCGATCCGCGCGAGCGACACCGGTGGCAGCGGCCGGCAGCTCGCGGCGATCCTGGCCGAGCGGGACCGGACGTCCGGCCTGCGCGGTTACGACCGTCCGGCACTCGTCGTCCACGGCGAGCGCGACCGGATCATCCTGCCGTCGGGTGGACGGGCCACCGCGGCCGCGCTGCCGCAGGCGGAACTGCTGATGCTCAGCGGCATGGGCCACGATCTCGCCCGTGGGTACTGGCCGGCCGTCCTGGACGGGATAGAGCGCACGGTGCGTCGTGGCGAGGCCGACACCGCCGCCTGACGAAACGCCTTCGACGGTGCTGGTGCGGCGTCCGGCCTCGCGTACAGTCCC
Organism: uncultured Jatrophihabitantaceae bacterium; assembly: GCA_964657545.1. GTDB lineage: Bacteria > Actinomycetota > Actinomycetes > Mycobacteriales > Jatrophihabitantaceae > Jatrophihabitans. The sequence goes on along the minus strand of CAZZVT010000035.1, from coordinate 20,886 downwards.
AGCGGGCTGTGGCCCGAATGCTCCTCCACCCATCGTTCCCCACAGGGAAGGCACATCAGTGACGAAGTCCCTCGCGCTCGACGAAGTGAACGCAGTCTCCAGCGCTGCGCGCGACATGCTCGAGCAGGGTTACGCCCTCGTGAAGCTCGGCGATCTCGACGCCGGCAACCTGCAGACCGCCATCTCGACGGCGGTGCAGTTCTTCCAGCGGCCGATCGAGGACAAGCTGGCGCACGGCAGCGCCGACCACAATTACGGCTACCGGCCCTTCGGCATCGAGTACTCGCGGGTACCCGAACGACCGGACATGAACGAGTGCTTCACCCTCTGGTCGAGCCGCCTCGACCTCATCCCGAACTCGGCGGACATCGGCGAGCTGACCGGTGCCTTCCTCGACTGGCGCGACTCGCTGGCACCGCTCGTGCAGAGCGTTCTGGACGAGGTGGCGCAGCACTTCGGCGCCGACAAGTCGCCCGCGTTCGAGAAGGCCGCCTACCTCCAGATCAACTACTGCCTGCCGGCCCCGGCCGAGCGCGACCTGCTGCAGGACCGGCACGAGGACGGCCACATGGTCACCGTGCTGCACGCCACCGCGCCGGGTCTGGAGATCTACGACGCCGACGGCACCGTGCAGCCCATGCTGCCCGGCCCCGACGAGGTGTTGATCATGCCGGGTTCGGTGCTCACCGCGCTGTCGGGTGGCCGGATCAAGCCGCTGTACCACCAGGTGCGCAACCACGGCCTCGACGACCGTCAGTCGATCATGTACTTCGTGAACCCGGAGATCGACGAGCCGCTGTACGGCTGGATCGACAACGCCGACGGCGAGCGCACCGACATCCGCGAGCACGTGCGCAACGCGCCGTCGATGTTCGGCCTGCCGCCGGTCGAGGCGCTGTGACCACCCGGTAGGACCCGCGCTCCGCCACGTTAGTTCGGCGTGAGGTGAGATGGGATACGCTGCGCGCGTGATCCCCCACCGCGTCCGCTCCGCCGCCGTAGTCGCCGCTGTAGTCGCAGTCGTCGCCGTTACCCTCGGCGCACTGCCGATGGCCTCGGCCTCGGCGGCGTCGAAGTCGTCCGTGACCGTCCTCGCACCTGGGGTCACGTTGACGCGCAGCAACTTCACGATGCGCTCGGGATCGGCGAAGCTGTCCGAACGCTCCTATGTCGTACGGACCACGCTGTCGGCGCACACCTCGCTCGTCGCGGCCACACCGAACAATGTCATCGGCGCACCGCGCACCACCGTGCTCTCGATGGCCCGCCAGCAACACGCGATCGCCGGGGTCAACGGTGACGTCTTCTACCTGTCGGACCCGACCTCCGTCCCGCGCGGCGGGGTGACATGGAACGGCCACATCCTCAAGTCGACGCTGGCGCACAAGACGGCCTCGCTCTACATCACCTCCCAGGGCGTCGCCTCGATCGGCGACCCCACGTTCGTCGGCGCGTTCTCGACCTCGAACGGTCACAACCACGGCATCGCCACCATGAACTCGCTCGAGAACGCCCGCAACGGCGGCACGACGCTGGTCGATTCCAGCGTGCTGTCGAGGTCGATGCCGCGCTGTTCGACATCGCTGCTCCGGCCGCGGACGGACGGTCGCTACACGGTCGTGGGCACCTGGACCGACGTCACCCGCTTCACCCGTATCGCGTCGGGCTACCGCGAGCTGGTGTCGTGTTCGGCTACCAACGCCCGCTACTTCCCGAGTAGCCTCACCCGCGGGCTGACGGTCTCGATCCGGGCGGGGTACTCGGTGCCGTCGCTCACCACGGTGCTCAGCGGTGGACAGGTTCTCGTCCGCTCGGGCAAGGCCTACCACGACCCGCAGGGAGTCACCACCTACGGCAAGCAGCGCAAACCCGAGTCGTTCGTCTGCGTGCTCAAGGGTGGCCGCACGGTGCTGTTCGGCGCGGTCGAGGGCGACCGTCGTGGCGTTGCCGGCATGACCTACACCGAGCTCGGCAACTACACCCGAAGCCTCGGCTGCTGGTCGTCGATGACGCTCGACGGCAGCAAGTCGAGCACCCTCGTGGCGGCCAGCCCGGGGCACGCCCTGGCGGTGCAGAACCGCGTCACCAACACCGGGGGACCGCGCAAGGTCGTCGACGGACTGTTCGTCGTCCGGCACTGACATCGCGACGCACGACGGCAACGCCGGCGTCAGGTCGAGGTGATCCTGTCGAGCTCGGCGAGGTCCTCGACCGACGGTCGCCAGTCGCCCGCAGCCGCATTGCGCGACACCTGCATGCGTGATGTCGCGCCGGCGATGACACTGGCCACCGTGGGCTGAGCGGCGAGGCCACCCATCGCGACATCGAGCAGCTCGACGCCGCGGGTCTTGGCGAAGCTCTCGAGCGCCTCGACGATGTCGAACGTCGTGTCGGTCAGCGCGTCCTTGCGTCCCCAGGCCTGCAGCCGGCTGCCCTCGGGGGCCTGCTCGCCGCGGCGGTACTTGCCGGTGAGCAACCCGCTCGCGAGCGGGTAGTACGGCAGCAGCCCGATGCCGTAGTGCTCGAGTGCGGGCACGACGTCGCCCTCGATGCCGCGCTCGAGCCAGCTGTACTCGTTCTGCGCGCTGACGAACCGCTCGGTGCCGCGGGTGCGGGCCTGCCACTGCGCCTCGGCGATCTGGAAGCCGGTGAAGTTCGAGCTGCCCAGGTAGCGCACCTTGCCGGCGTGCACGAGGTCGTCGAGCGCCGACAGCGTCTCCTCGATCGGCGTGGCCGGGTCGGGGCGGTGCAGCTGGTAGAGGTCGATCCAGTCGGTGCGCAACCGCCGCAGCGAGGCCTCGACCGCCTTGATCACGTAGCGACGCGAGGCGCGGGCACCCCAGTCGACACCGTTGCCGTTGCCCAGGCGGGCCGCGTCGCCGCCGAACTTGGTGGCGAGCACGATGTCGTCGCGCCGGCCCTGCAACAGCTCGCCGAGCCGCTGCTCCGACGCGCCGTAGGAATCAGCCGTGTCGAACAGGGTGATGCCCTCGTCGAAGGCCGCGTCGACGACTTCACGGCTGCCGTCCATGTCCAGTTTCATGCCGAGGTTGTTGGTGCCGAGTCCGACGACGGAGACGACGAGCCCGCTGGTGCCGAGGCGACGGAATTGCATGCCCTCGACAGTACGCACGACGGGCGGCTAGTAGCTTTTGGCGCATGCCCGCTGGCCGACTGACCGTACTGTCCGGTCCGTCGGGGGTCGGCAAGGGTTCGCTGGTGGCGCTGCTGCGCGATCTCGTCCCCCACGTCTGGGTGTCGGTGTCGGCCACGACCCGGGCGCCGCGGCCGGGCGAGCGTGACGGCCGCGAGTACCGCTTCGTCGGTCGCGCGCAGTTCGAGCAGATGATCGCCGACGACGCCCTGCTCGAGCACGCGGAGTTCGCCGGCAACCACTACGGCACCCCGCGATCGCCGGTGCTCAAGCACCTGGCCGCGGGCGTGCCGACGCTGCTCGAGATCGAGCTCGAGGGCGCCCGCCAGGTACGCCGCTCCATGCCCGACGCGCGCTTCGTCTTCCTCGCGCCCCCCTCGCCCCAGGAACTGGTGCACCGCCTGTCCGGGCGGGGCACCGAGTCCGCCGACGCGCTGCGCGCGCGCCTGGCCCGTGCCGAGATCGAGATGGCCGCGGCCAGCGAGTTCGACGACGTCGTGGTCAACGAGCACCTCGACGACGCCGCCCGCCAGGTCGCCGACCTGCTCGGCTGAGAGCGCTTCCGGAGTTCGGGCGACCCGGCCTCAGGATCGGCGACTCCCGGCCGATGGACAGGGCATGTCATGTGTGCAGGTCGTCCCGGGCAGGCGTGCGCGTCCCGCCGTCGCCCTCGCCGTCATCGGTGGTGCCGTGGCGGTGTTCGCAGTACTGCTCCGCCTCGAGGTGGGTGGGCCGTTCGCCGCCCGCGCCGTCGACGACATCGGCCAGATCGTGTCCCCGGTCCTGGGCGCCGCGTGCTGCATGTGGCAGGCCCGTCGGTCATCCGGTGCCCATCGCCTGACGTGGGCCCTGCTCGGAGCCGGTATCGGCGCCTGGGCGGTCGGTGAGGCCGTGTGGAGCTACTACGAACTGGTCGCCGGCCGCGAGACGCCGTTCCCGTCCCTCGCCGATCTGGGTTACCTGCTGTTCCCCGTCCTGGCGCTGGGCGGGTTGCTCGCCCGCCCCTCGTCGGCCTACTCGGGCACCGGACGCTTCCGGGTCCTGCTCGACGGGACGATGGTGGCCTCGGCGCTGTTCGTCATCAGCTGGGAGACCGCGCTCGGCAGCGTGTTCCACGCCGGAGCGAGGAACGTCTTCAGCCTCGCCGTCGGTCTCGCGTACCCGATCGGCGACCTGCTGCTGATCACCGCGGCGGCTCTGATCGTCGTGCACTCGAGGCTTCGCCGGGGCGACGTGTTCTTCGTCGGCGGCCTGGTGTCGATGGCCCTGGCCGACAGCTACTTCTCCTACGTCTCGGCCCAGGGCAGCGGCGACACCACCGGGTCGATCGCCGACATGGGGTGGTTCGCCGCGTTCCTGTTGATGGGCCTCGGAGCGCTCTGCTTCGAAGACGACGAGACGGAACGCCGGGAGCGCGGCGAGTCGCTCGTACTCGTCTGCCTGCCGTACGCCTTCGTCGTGGCGGGCATCGCGGGTGCTGCGATCGGCCTCGTCCGGTTCGGTATCGACTTCGTCACCCTGACCGTGACCGTCCTGGCCATCTCGGCGCTGGTCGCCCGCCAACTGCTCGTGGTGCTCGACAACCGTCGCCTGACGACGGCGCTGCTCGCCCGACAGCAGGAGCTGCAGTACCAGGCCTTCCACGACCCGCTCACGGGTCTCGCCAACCGGGCGCTGTTCTACGACCGGGTGACGCACGCGCTGGATCTGCACCGCCGCGACATGCGACCCGTGTCGCTCGTGTTCTGCGACCTGGACGACTTCAAGTCGGTCAACGACTCGCTCGGCCACGACGCCGGCGACACCGTGCTGATCACCGTGGCCGAACGGCTCAACGCCGTGGTGCTCGCCGGTGACACCCTGGCCCGCCTGGGCGGCGACGAGTTCGCGGTGCTCTGCGAGGACGACGGCGACATCGTGGATCTGGCCGACCGGATGCTGAAGGCGCTGGCCAATCCGGTCATGATCCAGAACCGGATGGTCCCGTTGCGCGCCAGCATCGGCAGCAGCACCGTCGACCCCTCCGACGGCAGCATCGAGGTCGAGCAGCTCATCAAGCAGGCCGACCTCGCGATGTACACGGCGAAGCGGACCGGCAAGGGCAGCGCGGTCGGGTACACCGCGACCCTCGGCCGCGTCGAGTACAACCTGCTCGACAAGCGGATCGCCTTCGCCGGCGACCTCGTCGCCGGACGGGTGGGCACCGCGTTGCAGCCGATCCTCACGATGGACTGCGCGCCCTACGCCGTCGAGGCGCTCGCGCGGTGGTCGTTCGACGGTGTCGCGGTGCCGCCCGACCAGTTCGTGGCCATGGCCGAGCGTGAGGGCCTGCTTGCCGATCTGGACCTGCACGTCGCGCGGCGCGCGCTCACCCAGATGCTGCAGTACGAACACCTGGTCTCGACCCCGGTGCTGACCACCGTCAACCTCGGGCTCGGGCGGTTCGTCGAGGCGAACATCGCCGATCGCCTCGCTGCGCTGCTCGACGATCTCGAGGTCGCGCCCGCCCGCCTCGTCGTGGAGATCACCGAGCGCGACGTCCTGGACGTCGAGGCGATGCACAACGTGCTCACGGCGCTGCGGGACCTCGGTGTCCGGATCGCGATAGACGACTTCGGCGTCGGCCAGTCGACCCTGAGCCGGCTCGATGCGATCCGGCCCGACATGGTCAAACTCGACCGCAGTTTCATCGAACCGCTCGACGAGCCGGGGGCGCCCACGACGCTGGTCAGGGGCATCATCGGGCTGGCGCACGAGCTCGGCGCGATCGTCGTCGGCGAGGGCATCGAGACCGAGCGTCAGTTCGACGTCCTGCGCTCACTGGGCTGCGACGCCGCACAGGGCTTCCTGCTCGGGCGACCGGTCTCGACCGGCACGAACCGCCGCCCGGCCGACATCGGCGCCGGCCTGCGGTGAACTACAGCGCGCGGATGATGTCCTCGATCCGCGCCTTGGCGTCGCCGAAGAGCATCTGGCTGTTGTCGCGGAAGAACAGCGGGTTCTGCACCCCGGCGTAACCGGCGGCCATCGAGCGTTTGAAGACCACGACGTTCGTGGCCTCCCACACGTGCAGCACGGGCATGCCGGCGATGGGGGAGCTGGGGTCGTCGGCCGCAGCCGGGTTGACGGTGTCGTTGGCACCGATGACGAGCACGACGGAGGTGGCGGCGAAGTCGTCGTTGATCTCGTCCATCTCGAGCACGATGTCGTACGGCACCTTGGCCTCGGCGAGCAGCACGTTCATGTGCCCGGGCAGGCGGCCGGCGACGGGATGGATCCCGAAGCGGACGTCGATGCCGCGCTCACGCAGCTTGCGGGTCAGGTCGGCGACCGGGTACTGCGCCTGCGCCACGGCCATGCCGTACCCCGGCGTGATGATCACCGACGACGCGTCGCGCAACATCTCGGCCGTGTCCTCGGCGGTGATCTCGCGGTGCTCGCCGTAGTCGACGTCCGCGGCCGGACCGGCCTCGATGCCGAAGCCGCCGGCGATGACGGAGATGAACGAACGGTTCATGGCGGTGCACATGATGTAGCTCAGGTAGGCACCGGACGACCCGACGAGCGCACCGGTGACGATCAGCAGGTTGTTGTCGAGCAGGAAGCCGGACGCGGCGGCGGCCCAGCCCGAGTAGCTGTTCAGCATCGACACGACGACGGGCATGTCGCCGCCCCCGATGGAGGCCACGAGATGCCAGCCCAGCGCGAGCGCCACGACCGTCACCGCGATGAGCAGCGGCAGGTTCGGCGAGTGCACGAAGAAGATCGTCAGCACCACGAACGCGGCCAGCGCGCCGAGGTTGAGGTAGTTCTTGCCCGGCAGCATCAGCGGCGAGGACTTGATCCTCGCCGACAGCTTGAGGTTCGCGACGATCGAGCCGGTGAAGGTCACCGCGCCGATGAAGATCCCGATGAACACCTCGGCGTGGTGGATGCGCAGCAGCGAGCCGGTGAACTCGGTCTGCCCGCTGACATGTTCGACGGAGTAGTAGCCGCTCCAGCCGACCAGCACCGCGGCCAGGCCGACGAAGCTGTGCAGCAGCGCGATCAGCTCGGGCATGCCGGTCATCTCGACGACGCGGGCCCGCCACAGGCCGATGACGGCACCGATCACGACACCGACGACGAGCAGGACGATCGCGATCGTGGCGGCGTGCCGGGTGGCCACACCGATGGTCGCGGCGAGCGCGATGACCATGCCCGTGATGCCGTAGGCGATGCCCTGCTTCGCGGTCTCGTGCTTCGACAACCCGGCCAGGGCCAGGATGAACAGCAGGGCCGCGACAATGTACGCGGCCTCGGCGATCGACCCGGCGTTCACTTGGAGAACATCGCCAGCATGCGACGGGTGACGGCGAAGCCGCCGAAGATGTTGATCGAGGCCAGCAGGATCGCGACGAACGCCATCACCCGCACGACGGTGGCGTCGTCCTCGCCGATCTGCAGCATGGCGCCGACGACGATGATCCCCGAGATCGCGTTGGTGATCGACATCAGCGGTGTGTGCAGTGCGTGGTGCACCTTGCCGATGACGTAGTAGCCGATGACCACGGCGAGCATGAGCACCGTGAAGTGCTCGGGGATCGGCTGCGGCGCGAACTCGTTGATCAGGAACAGCACCAGCACCCCGACGCCGACGACCGTGAAACGACGGGTGGTCCGCTGCGCGTCGGTGAGCACCGCCTTCGGCGGTGGCGGCTCGGCGGCCGGTGCGGCAGCGACGGGTGCGGCCGAGACCTGCACCGGGGGCGGCGGCCAGGTCTTCTCGCCGTTGCGGACGACCGTCATGGTGCGCTGCACGACGTCGTCCCAGTCGAGGACGAGCTGTCCGTCCTTCGCCGGGGTCAGCAGCTTCATGAGGTTAACCAGGTTCGTGCCGTAGAGCTGTGAGGCCTGCGCCGCGAGGCGCCCGGCGAGGTCGGTGTAGCCGATGATCGTCACCTTGTTGTCGGTGACCACCACCTCGCCCGGCCTCGAGCCGGCGACGTTGCCACCCTGCGCGGCGGCCATGTCGACGACCACCGACCCCGGCTTCATCGATGCGACGTCCTCGGCGGTCAGCAGCTTCGGGGCGGGGCGCCCGGGGATGAGTGCGGTCGTGACGATGATGTCGACGTCTGCGGCCTGCTCGCTGTAGATCTCGGCGGCCCGGCGGTCGTAGTCCTCCGACGTGGCCTTGGCGTAACCGTCGGTGGATGCCTGCTGCTCGACGTCGACGGACAGGAACTCGCCACCCAGCGAGCGGACCTGGTCAGCGACCTCGGGCCGCGGGTCGGTGGCCCGCACGATCGCGCCCAGGCTGGACGCGGCGCCGATGGCGGCGAGCCCGGCGACACCGGCACCGGCCACCAGCACCTTGGCCGGCGGCACCTTGCCCGCTGCGGTGATCTGACCGGTGAAGAACCGGCCGAAGGCGTGCGCGGCCTCGATCACCGCGCGGTACCCGGCGATGTTCGCCATCGACGACAGCACGTCCAGCGACTGCGCGCGCGAGATCCGCGGCACGGCGTCCATGGCCATCGCCGTGATGTCGCGGCCGGCCAGTTCCTCGGTGAGTTCGGGCCGCAGCGCCGGGCTGAGCAGGGCGATGAGCGTCGAGCCGTCGCGCAGCCGGGCGATCTCGTCGCTGCTCGGGGCGTTGACCTTGAGCACGATGTCGCAGTGCCAGGTGTTGACGGTGTCGTCGATCGTCGCCCCGGCCTCGGTGTAGGCATCGTCGGCGAAGTCCGACCGGACACCGGCCCCGGCCTCGACGACGACCTGGTAACCCAGCTTCAGCAGGGCGTCGACCGTGCGCGGGGTTGCCGCCACCCGCGTCTCGCCGCCGGCCTCTGCCACCACGCCGATGCGCTGTGCCGTCATGCACGACCTCCTCGGTCACGATGCTCAGTGGTCTGCGCTGTGCTGTGCGATCGCCGGTATCGAGCAATGTGGACGCAATCTAGCGGACGGCCCGGCGGATGCTGTCCGGCCGCTGCACGCGGGTGTAGCGAAGTTCTCATGGGCGTCCCGAGGTGGCCGCGCTCGAGGCGTTCCGGCGGGAGGGATCGTCGACGTCGACCGAGGTGACCGGCCCGTCAGGGCTGCGAGGAACCCATCCGGGTGGCGGAGGTGCTGCCCGGCGAGAGCGCTCGGCCGCCGACGGCCCCGAGCAGGCCGACGTCCTTCATGCCGCCGTAGATCGTCTCCCACTGCCCTGCGGTGACCTGGTAGGTCTCGTGCCAGATGCCGACCGCATCGGTGTCGCGCGCCGCGCGGTTGAACCGTCGCCAGGCAGGCAGGTGCTCGGATTCCGTGCTCCGGGCGTAGGCGAGCAGGCTGTCGTAGGAGCGCCAGTACTGCACCAGCGCCGGGCCGCCGAACAACCACCCGGAGTAGGCCTTGAGCAGCCCCAGGTCGGGGTGACGGTTCAATTCGGCGAGCATGCGGGGCATGGCCTGCACCACCGGAAGCCAGGAGCGCACAGCACGCCAGTGATTGATGTTCATGCCGATGAGGAACACGACGACGTCGCCGTCGAGATCGGCGGTCCTGCGCTCGTACATGGGCATTCTCCCCGGTCGCGTCCCGCCGCCGTGAGGCCACGGTCGTACAGACCTCACGGTTGCACAACCCAGCGGTGAAACGCAGCGTGCGGCGCGAAACGGCGATCCCGGCCCGGCATTGATAGTCTGGTGGGTGGCGGTGTGCAGGCAGTTCGACCTCACGGACACCAGCGCGGCGTCAGTTCGAATATTCGCAGTACGAACCAATCAGAGAGTTGATCCGTGTCGGAATCCGTCTCCACCGCAGAAGGCATCACCAACCCGCCCATCGACGAGTTGCTCGAGCGCGCGCAGTCGAAGTACGCGCTGGTGATCATCGCGGCCAAGCGGGCGCGTCAGATCAACGCCTACTACAGCCAGCTCGGCGAGGGCCTGCTCGAATACGTCGGTCCGCTCGTCGAGACCGCGCCGCAGGAGAAGCCGCTGTCGATCGCGCTGCGCGAGATCAACTCCGACCTCATCGAGTTCAAGCCCTCCGAGGTCACCCCGACCGCCTGAGGCGATCGCCATGAGTCAGGTCGTTCTCGGAGTGGGCGGTGGGATCGCCGCCTACAAGGCCGCCGACCTGCTGCGCAAGCTCACCGAGGCCGGGCACGACGTCACCGTCGTGCCCACCGCATCGGCGCTGCAGTTCGTCGGTGCGCCCACGTGGGCCGCGCTGTCGCACCACGCGGTCGCCTCCGACATCTGGACCGGGGCCGACCAGGTGCCGCACGTCCAGCTGGGGCGCCGCGCCGAGCTGGTGGTGATCGCGCCCGCCACGGCCGACCTGCTGGCACGGGCTGCCCACGGGTTGGCCGACGACCTGCTGACCAACACCCTGCTCACCGCGCGGTGTCCGGTGCTGTTCGCGCCGGCCATGCACACCGAGATGTGGGAGCACCCCGCGACGCTCGACAACGTCGCCACCCTGCGGCGCCGCGGCGCGGTGGTCATGGAGCCGGCCAGCGGCCGCCTCACCGGTAGCGACACCGGCAAGGGCCGGCTGCCCGAACCGGTGCAGATCGCCGAGCTCGCCGGGCTGCTGCTGCACCGCGCCGACGCGCTGCCCCACGACCTCGCCGGTCGGCGCGTCGTCGTCAGCGCCGGCGGCACCCGCGAGCCGCTCGATCCGGTGCGCTTCCTGGGCAACAACTCCTCGGGGCGGCAGGGCTACGCGCTCGCCGCCGTCGCCGCCGCCCGCGGTGCCCGGGTGACCGTGGTGTCGGCCAACGTCGAACTGCCCGACCCGGCCGGCACCGACGTCGTCCGTGTCGGCAGTGCCCTGGAGTTGCGCGACGCGGTCGACAAGGCCGCCCAGGACGCCGACGTCGTGGTCATGGCCGCTGCGGTCGCCGACTTCCGTCCCGTCGCCCAGGCCGCGCACAAGATCAAGAAGTCCGGCGAGCCGCCGGAGGCACTGGTGCTGGCGGAGAACCCCGACGTCCTGGCCGGCCTCGTCGCCGCCCGTCGTCCCGGCACGGTGATCGTCGGTTTCGCGGCCGAGACCGGCGACGAGCAGCACTCGGTGCTCGAGCTCGGTCGGGCCAAGCTGATCCGCAAGGCCTGCGACCTGCTCGTCGTCAACCAGGTCGGGCCGGGTCAGGCGTTCGGGCAGGCCGACAACGCCGCCGTGATCCTCGAGCGCGACGGCGGTGAGACCGTCGTCGACCACGGGCCCAAGGCGGCGCTGGCCGCAGCGGTGTGGGACGCCGTCGCCGCCCGCTTCCCTGCCTGACGGCTAGACTTTGCCCGACCGTCAATCAACAAATTTCGGAGATCCGAGTGAGCCGTCGTCTCTTTACGTCCGAGTCCGTCACCGAGGGCCACCCGGACAAGATCGCTGACCAGATCAGCGACTCCATCCTCGACGCGCTGCTCGCGGACGACCCGCAGAGCCGCGTCGCCGTCGAGACCCTGATCATGACCGGGCAGGTGCACGTGGCCGGTGAGGTCACGACGTCGGCATGGGCCGACATCCCCAAGCTGGTCCGCGACCGGATCATCGAGATCGGCTACGACAGCTCACGCAAGGGCTTCGACGGCGAGTCGTGCGGCGTCAGCATCTCGATCGGTGCGCAGTCCGCCGACATCGCCCAGGGCGTCGACACGGCGTACGAGAAGCGCGTCGAGTCCTCAGAGGACGAGATCGCCTCGCAGGGCGCGGGCGACCAGGGCCTGATGTTCGGCTACGCCAGCGACGAGACCCCCGAGCTGATGCCGCTGCCGATCTGGCTGGCACACCGGCTGGCCGAGAAGCTCACCGAGGTCCGCAAGAACGGCACGGTGCCCTACCTGCGTCCCGACGGCAAGACCCAGGTCACCATCGAGTACGTCGACGACACGGCCGTCCGGCTCGACACCGTCGTCGTCTCGAGCCAGCACGCCGAGGACATCGACCTCGACACGCTGCTCAAGCCCGACATCGAGGAGCACGTCGTGCGCCCGGTGCTGGCGGGTCTGTCGATCGACACCTCCGACTACCGGCTGCTCGTCAACCCCACCGGCCGCTTCGTCATCGGCGGCCCGATGGGCGACGCCGGCCTCACCGGCCGCAAGATCATCGTCGACACCTACGGCGGCATGGCCCGCCACGGCGGCGGAGCGTTCTCCGGCAAGGACCCGTCGAAGGTCGACCGCTCGGCGGCCTACGCCATGCGCTGGGTGGCCAAGAACGTGGTGGCTGCGGGCCTGGCCAAGCGCTGCGAGGTGCAGGTCGCCTACGCGATCGGCAAGGCCGAGCCGGTCGGGCTGTTCGTCGAGACCTTCGGCACCGAGACCGTCGAGGTCGACCGGATCACCGACGCGATCACCCAGGTGTTCGACCTGCGCCCGGCTGCGATCATCCGCGATCTCGACCTCAAGCGGCCGATCTATGCCAAGACCGCCGCGTACGGCCACTTCGGCCGCGAGGACGTCGACTTCACGTGGGAGCGGACCGACCGCGCCGAGCAGCTCGCCAAGCTCGCCCGGGGGTAGCCGGCAGGCGGAACCGTCGGCGGCCGCTGATAGGCATGTCGCATGACGGCCCGTCGACCTGCCCCGCCCACGGCGGGTCGGGTGCCGGCCGATCGCGACCCGATCGCGCGGCTGCACGTCGACGTCCCGCTGCCGCACCTCGACCGGCTCTTCGACTACCTGGTGCCCTCGACGCTCGACGACGAGGTGACCGCCGGCTCGCGGGTACGCGTGCGGTTCGCCGGGCGGCTCGTCGATGCCTACGTGCTCGAGCGGGTGGCGGGCAGCGCGCATGCGGGCACGCTGGCGTTCGTCGAGCGGGTGGTGGGTAGCGAGGCCGTCCTCACCGCCGAGACCGCCGCCCTGTTCCGGGCGGTCGCCGAGCGCTGGGCCGGCAACTTCGTCGACGTCGTGCGGCTCGGCGTGCCGTCGCGGCACGCCCGTGCCGAGTCGTCGGTCCCCCCGCCGGCGGGCGACCTACCGCCGGCACAGGTCGACGTGTCGCGCTATCGGGCAGCGCCGTCGTTCCTGTCCGCGGTCGCCGACGGCAAGCCGGCCCGGGCGGTGTGGTCGATGCTGCCCGGCGACGACTGGCCGGCCCGGCTGGCCGAGACGGCGCGGGTCGCGCACGACGCCGGCCGGGGTGCGGTGCTCGTCGTCCCTGACGCCCGCGACCTCGCGCGGGTCGACGCCGCCCTCACCGTCGTCCTCGGCACCGGGCGGCACGTGGCACTGTCGGCCGACCTCGGCCCGGCCGAGCGCTACCGCCGCTGGCTGGCGTTGCGACGGGGTGTCGTGCGGGTCGCGGTCGGCACCCGGGCCGCGGCCTACGCCCCGGTCGCCGACGTCGGGCTGCTGGCCGTCTGGGACGACGGCGACGATCTGCACGCCGAGCCGCGGGCGCCCTACCCGCACGCGCGCGACGTGCTGGTGCTGCGCGCGTCGCTCTCGGGTGCTGCCCTGGTGCTGGCCGGGCATGCACGGACCGCCGAGGCGCAGCAGCTTCTCGAGTCCGGGTGGGCGCACGAGATCGCCGCCGAGCGCAGCGTGCTGCGGGCGTGCGCGCCGCGGGTCCGTGCGGTGGCCGACGACGTCGAGATCGCCCGCGACCCGGCCGCTGCCGCGGCCCGGCTGCCCAGCCTGGCGTGGCGCACCACCCGCGAGGCGCTGCAGACGGGGCACCCCGTGCTCGTGCAGGTGCCGCGCGGCGGGTACGTCCCGTCGCTGGCCTGCGTGCGCGACCGCACGCCCGCACGGTGCACGGTGTGCTCGGGGCCGCTGGCCGCGTCGTCCGAGCGAGCGGTGCCGGTGTGCCGCTGGTGCGCGCGTGCCGCGCCGGGCTGGGCGTGCCCGACCTGCGGCGGCACCCGGTTGCGGGCCAGCGTCGTCGGGTCGGCTCGTACCGCAGAGGAACTGGGCCGGGCGTTCCCCGGGGTGCCGATCCGGACGTCGGGCGGCGAGCACGTCCTGGCCGACGTCCCGCCCGAGGCGGCGGTCGTGGTGTGCACGCCGGGCGCCGAACCGGTCTGCCCCGGCGGTTACGGCGCGGCGCTGCTGCTCGACGGGTGGGCGCTGCTGTCGCGCCCCGACCTGCGCGCGGCCGAGGAGTCCGTGCGCCGCTGGGCCAACGCCGCCGCGCTCGTGCGTCCCGGCGGGGCGGTGATCGTGGGGGCCGACGCCGGCGTGCCGGCGGTGCAGGCCCTCGTGCGCTGGGATCCGGCCGGCTTCGCCGCGCGGGAGCTGTCCGAGCGGGCCGAGCTGGGTTTCCCGCCGGTGGCCCGCATGGCGTCGCTGACCGCATCGTCGGCCGCCATCACCGAGCTGATGGCCGGCCTCGAGGCACCCGAGGGATTGCAGACCATCGGGCCGGCGCCCGCCGCGCACGACACGCACCGGCTGCTGCTGCGAGTGCCGCGTGCCCTCGGCGCCGAGCTCGCACACGCCCTGAAGACCGCCGCGGCCGGCCGCTCGGCCCGCCGCTCGGCCGAGCCGGTACGCATCCAGCTGGACCCGCTCGAACTGCTCTGAACTTCAGACGATCTTGTTGCGCTCGGTGCGCCGGAGCGCGTCAGGTGCAACAAGATCCATCTGCGTCAGTTGGATCCACCGCGTCCGGCGAGCGCCTCCAGCGGTGAGTCGTGGTGATCGCTGCCGTCCGCTTCGGTATGGACGTACTTCTCGCCGCGCATCAGCGAGGCGCCGACCGCGATCAGCAGCATGACGATGGCCGCGCTGAAGGCGATGGTCAGGCCGTGCATGAACGGGCCGGAGATCAGGCTCGGGAAGAAATGCCCGTTGTAGATCGTGTCACCGACCGTGGACGACGCGTGCGGTACGAGCTCCTTGATCGGGTTGCCGCCGAGGAAGGCGGCGAACAGGATCCCGACGGGCGAGGCGTGCGATGCCTGTGCGGCAGTGGTCGGGTCGACGCCGGCGCCGGTCAACCCGCCGGCCAGCGCGCTCGGCAGGCGCGCGGCCAGGCCGACCGCCATCAGCGTGAAGAACCCGCCGAGCGAGATGACCATGCCCGCGTTCATGCCGGTGGCCCGGATCCCCGAGGCCGCACCGCGCGCCGAGGCCGGGACGGAGTTCATGATCGCGGCCGCGTTCGGCGCGGCCATCAGGCCCGAGCCGATGCCGTTGAGGGCCAGCAGCATCGCGAACACGACGTAGTTGAAGTCGGCCGGCAGCAGGATCAGCCCGCCGAAGGTGCACGCCGTCAGCAGCAGGCCGCCGCTGGCGAACGCACGGGCGCCGAAGCGGTCGGACACCGCACCCGACGCGGGCCCGGCGATCAGGAAGCCGAGCGTCAGCGGCAGCATGTAGATGCCCGCCCACAGCGGGGTGTCGGCGAAGCTGTAACCGTGCAGGGGCAGCCAGATGCCCTGCAGCCAGATGATCAGCATGAATTGCAGGCCGCCGCGCGACATCGCGGACAGCAGGTTCACGGTCTGCCCCGCGCTGAACGCCCGGACCCGGAACAGCCGCATGTCGATCATCGGGTCCTCGACCTTGGTCTCGATGACGACGAACGCGATCAGCAGCGCGATTCCCGCGATCAGGCCGGTGAGCACCTTCGGCGACGTCCAGCCCATGGCGTGACCGCCGTAGGGCTGCAGGCCGTAGGTGACGGCGACCAGCGCGGAGATCAGGCCGACACCGAAGGTGACGTTGCCCCACCAGTCGATGGTGATCTTGACGGAGGTGTCGCGCCGCTTGTCCTTGAGGAACCGGTAACCCATCCACGTGCCCCACACGCCGACGGGGACGCTGACCCAGAACACCGCGCGCCAGTTCCACTCCGAGAGCAGACCGCCGATGAGCAACCCGAAGAACGATCCGGCGATGGCCGCGACCTGATTCACGCCCAGTGCGAAGCCCCGCCGCTCGGCGGGGAACGCGTCGGTGATGATCGCGCTCGAGTTCGCGGTGACCATCGCTCCGCCGACGCCCTGGACGACGCGCATCACGATGATCTCCAGCGCACCCGTCCCGCCCGAGTTCGGCACCAGCGCGCACCCCACCGAGCCGATCGTGAAGATGAGGAAGCCGAGGTTGAAGATCCGCGCCCGCCCGAACTGGTCGCCGAGCCGCCCGAACGTCACCACCAGCACCGCGGTGACGAGCATGAAGCCCATCAGCATCCACAGCAGGTAGGAGATGTTGGACGGGGCGAGCGGGTCCAGTCCGAGCCCGCGGAAGATCGCCGGAAGCGAGATCAGCAGGATCGATGAATTCAGCGTCGCGGTCAGCACACCGACCGTGGTGACGGAGAGCGCGATGCGTCGGTCGCGGGTTGCGGGGTTCGGCACGGATCATCCTCTCGTTCGTTAGGCAGCCTAACTAATTCTCATGACTCGTGCACGCGGCTGCCGTCGCTAGACTCGACCGTTGTGACTGTTCAGCCCATCCGGCTCTTCGGCGATCCCGTCTTGCGCACCCCGGCCGACGTCGTCACCGACTTCGACAGGGAACTGCGCACCCTCGTCGCCGATCTCGAGGCCACCATGCTCGACGCGCCCGGCGCGGGATTGGCGGCGCCGCAGATCGGAGTCGGGCTGCGGGTGTTCACCTACCACGTGGCCGGTGAGGGGGAGGGTCACCTCGTCAACCCGGTGCTGCACTTCCCCGACGACGACGAGCAGGACGGCCCCGAGGGCTGCCTGTCGATCCCGGGCATGCGCTTCGACTGCCGCCGCAAGGAGCACGTCGTCGCGCACGGCCAGAACATGTTCGGCGACCCGATCACCGTCGACGGCACGGCCCTGCTGGCCCGCGCGATCCAGCACGAGACCGACCACCTCGACGGTGTGCTGTTCGTCGACCGGCTCGACGGTGACACCCGCAAGGCCGCCATGAAGGCGATCCGCGAGGCCGAGTGGAACGGCGCGCCGGTGCCGAAGGTCAAGATCAGCCCGCACAGTTCATGAGGCTCGTCCTGGCCGGCACCCCGGCCGCCGCGGTCCCGACCCTGCAGGCCCTGCTCGACGCCCCGCAGCACGAGGTCGTCGCCGTCGTCACCCGACCGCCCGCGCGCTCCGGCCGCGGCCGGCACCTCTCGGGGTCGCCGGTCGCAGTCCTGGCCGCAGAGGCGGGCGTGCCGGTGCTGACCCCGGCGAAGCCGTCCGAGCCGGAATTCCTCGATCAGCTGCGTGCCCTCGACGTCGACTGCTGCCCGGTCGTGGCGTACGGCGCGCTGCTGCCGCCCAGCGCGTTGGACGTCCCGCGGCTGGGGTGGGTGAACCTGCACTTCTCGGTGCTGCCGGCCTGGCGCGGCGCGGCGCCGGTGCAGCACGCCGTCCTGCACGGCGACGACATCACCGGAGCCGCTACGTTCCTCATCGAGCGCGGTCTCGACACGGGCCCGGTGTACGGGGTCGTCACCGAGACGATCCGGCCCACCGACACCAGCGGCGACCTGCTCGACCGTCTCGCGGTCAGCGGCGCGGGACTGATGGTGGCCACCATGGACGGCCTGGCCGACGGCAGCCTGGTCGGCGTGCCGCAGCCACCCGACGGCGTCTCGATCGCGCCGAAGCTGACGCCGGCCGACGCGCAGGTCCACTGGACGTCGCCGGGCCGGCATGTCGACCGGCTCGTGCGGGCCTGCACCCCGGCCCCGGGGGCGTGGACGATGTTCCGTGGCGAACGGCTCAAGCTGGGCCCGGTGAGCCTGCGCGCCGGCAACGAGCTGTCGCCCGGTGAGCTGCGGGTCGAACGCGGGGGCGTCACGGTCGGCACGGCCACCCTCGAGGTCGCGCTGGGCGACGTCCAGCCGCCGGGCAAACGCCTCATGCCGGCGCCCGACTGGGCCCGCGGCACCCGCATCGAATCCGGGGAGCGGCTCGGTGCCTGACACGTCGCCGGGCAATTCGCGTCGGCTCTCGCGCCGGCCCAGCGGACGGCCCCCCGGTGCTCCCGGCGCATCGACCGGCCAGGGCGGCGGGCGGGGCAGCAGCGGCCAGGGCCGCGGCCGGCCGGCCCGCCCGGCCTCCGTCGACCCCGCCCGTGCGGTCGCGTTCGAGCTGCTGCGCGCGGTCGACAGCCAGGACGCCTACGCCAACCTCGTGCTGCCCCGGCTCATCGGCGCGGCGGGGCTCGACACCCGCGACGCTGGACTGGCCACCGAGCTCGGCTACGGCACGCTGCGGGCGCTCGGCACCCTCGACGACGTCATCGGCCGCTGTCTGGACCGGCCGCTGGCCGACATCCAGCCCGGGGTCCGCGACCTGCTGCGCCTCGGCGCCTACCAGGCCCTACGCACCCGGATCCCCGCGCACGCCGCGGTCGCGACCACCGTCGACCTCGCCCACACCACCGGGCACGGGCGGGCTGCGGGGCTGGTCAACGCCGTCTTGCGCAAGGTCGCGGCCCACGACTGGACGGGCTGGACCGACGAGCTCGCCCGCGACCGGGGGCCGCTCGCCGCTCTCGCGCTGCGCACCGGTCATCCGGATTGGATCGCCAGGGCCTTTGCCGACGCGCTGGGGGAGGACGTCGACGGCGATCTGGCCGAGACCACCCGCGCCCTGACGGCCGACGACGAGCGTCCGCAGACCCATCTCGTGGCCTGGCCCGGGGTGTCGACGGTCGACGAGCTGCTCGCTGCGCTGGACGACGCGCCCGGCGCCGCAGCCGGCCCGTACTCGCCCTTCGCCGTGCGCATGTCCGGCGGCGACCCGGGCGACCTGCCGGCCGTGCGCGACAAGCGGGCCGGGGTGCAGGACGAGGGCAGCCAGCTCTGCGCCCTCGCGCTGGCCGACGCGCCCGTCGACCCGCCGGCGGACCCTGCCCGCCCCGAGCGCTGGCTCGACCTCTGCGCCGGCCCCGGGGGCAAGGCCGCGTTGCTGGCCGCGCTCGCCGCCGAGCGGGGGGCCGTGCTGACGGCGAACGAGCTGCGCCCGCATCGCGCCGACCTCGTGCGCCGCGTCACCGACCGGTGGGGGATCGAGGTCGTCGTCGGCGACGCCCGGCAGCTGCCCCGGCCCGAGGGCGGGTACGACCGCGTGCTGCTCGACGCCCCGTGCACCGGGCTGGGGGCGCTGCGCCGCCGCCCTGAGGCCCGGTGGCGTCGCGACCCCGACGACGTCGCCACGCTGGCTGTTCTGCAGCGCGATCTGCTCGCCACCGCGCTGCGCCTCACCCGACCCGGCGGCGTCGTCGCCTACGTCACGTGCTCGCCGCACCCGGCCGAGACCACGGCCGTGGTCGACGGCCGGCAACTGCTCGACGCCCGGCCGTTGTTCCGCGGCGTCCCCGACCTCGGCGACGGCCCGGCCGTGCAGCTCTGGCCGCACCGGCACGGCACCGACGCCATGTTCTGCGCCCTCGTCCGTCGCTGAACGGGCGCTCCCTAGACTCGGAGCCGTGACGTCCCACGGACCGGCCGAGCCGATGATCGCGCCGAGCATCCTGTCCGCGGACTTCGCGAACCTCGGTGCGGCGGCGGACGCGGTGTCGGGCTGCGACTGGTTGCACGTCGACGTCATGGACAACCACTTCGTCCCCAATCTCACGCTCGGGCCGCCCGTCGTGCAGGCCCTGCACGCGCGCACCGACCTGCCCCTCGACTGCCACCTGATGATCACCGACCCGGACCGCTGGGCCCCCGGGTACGCCGAGCTGGGGGCGGCCAACGTCACCTTCCACGTCGAGGCGGCGCGAGACGTCGTCCAGACCGCCCGCGCGATCCGCAGCGCCGGCGCGCTGGCCGGGTTGTCGATCAAGCCGGGGACGCCGATCGAGCCCTACCTCGACGTCCTGCGCGAGTTCGACACGCTGCTGGTGATGACCGTCGAGCCCGGCTTCGGCGGTCAGGAGTTCATGGCCGAGGTGCTGCCCAAGGTCCGCACCGCGCGTGAGCACATCCGCTCCGGTCACCTGCGGCTGTTCCTCGAGGTCGACGGCGGCATCACGCCCGACACCATCGAGGCCGCGGCGCAGGCCGGTGCCGATGTCTTCGTCGCGGGCTCCGCGGTGTTCGGTGCCGACGATCCCGGCCGCGCCGTCGAGGCACTGCGCGCCCGGGCGCGCGCGGCGATGGGGACATGAGCCCCGGGTCCGACGAGGCCGAGCGGGCCGCGATGCATCGCGCCCTGGCGCTGGCCGAGACGGTGCGCGGCACGACCAGCCCGAACCCGTCCGTCGGTGCTGTGCTGCTGGCCGCCGACGGCACCCTGGCCGGCGAGGGTGCCACCGCACCCGCAGGTGGCCCGCACGCCGAGGTCCGGGCGCTGCGCACGGCCGGCCCCGCGGCCCGTGGGGGCACCGCGATCGTCACCCTCGAGCCCTGCAACCACACCGGCCGGACGGGTCCGTGCGTCGAAGCGCTGCTCGCGGCCGGCGTCCGGCGCGTGGTCTACGCCGTCGACGACCCGGACCCGGTGGCCGGCGGGGGAGCCGCGCGGCTGCGCGCCGCCGGGGTCGAGGTGGTTGCCGGCGTAGAGGCCCATGCCGCTGAGTCCGGGGCGCTGCGTCCCTGGCTGCACGCGATCCGCGCCGGCCGTCCGTTCGTCACCTGGAAGTACGCCGCCACGCTCGACGGCCGGGTGGCCGCTGCCGACTGGACCTCGCGCTGGATCACCGGCGCCGTGTCCCGCGCCGACGTCCACCGGTTGCGCGCCGAGGTCGACGCCGTGCTGGTCGGCAGCGGCACCGTGCTGGCCGACGACCCGCAGCTGACCGTCCGGGACGGCGAGGTCAACGCCCCGCGGCAGCCGTTGCGCGTCGTGCTCGATCGTCGCCACCGGG
>CAZZVT010000034.1:9514-24716 GCA_964657545.1 uncultured Jatrophihabitantaceae bacterium | reverse complement strand
CGGCGTCGTCGCGACACCGGCCGACCGGTTGCCAAAGGCCGTGCGTGCGGATTTCGAGCGGGTCGCCGGCTTTTCCGGTCTCGACGGCATCCCGGTGCAGGTCGTCGGCCGGCTGATGACCGCATGGGCGACGCTGTTCGGCACGTTGAGCTTCGAGCTGTTCGGCCGTTACACCAACGGCATCCTCGACCTCGACGCGTTCTTCGAGCACGAGTTACGGGCGATGGCCCGGCACATCGGGCTGCGCTGACATGGGCGAACACCGACAGATGCGGCTGTTCCACCTCGTCGAGCCCGAGGTCTGGTCGGCAGCCGAGGCCGCGGGCGTGTACCGGCCGGCCTCACTGGCCGACGAGGGGTTCGTGCACTTCTCGTTCGCCGAGCAGGTGACGGGCACGGCCAACCTGCGCTACCACGACCGACCGGCGCTGGTCGTCGTCGAGGTCGACGCAACCGCACTCGAGGCCGAGCTGCGGGTCGAGGACAGCTACGGCAGCGGGACGCGCTTCCCGCACATCTACGGGCCGATCCCGTGTTCCGCGGCGGTGGCCGTGCATCCGTTGCGACGCACGCCCGCCGGCGACTGGATGTTCTCGCCCACGGCCTGAGCCGCTACTCGAGGCGGCGCAGGCGTTTCTGCATGGCCGGGTCGCCGAGCCACCAGGGCAGGTCGCGCTCGGCCTCGGCGTCGGGGATGTCCGTCGCCTCCGGCCGGGCGTCGGGATGGGCACCGGACGGGGCCTGCAGGCCGCGACGCGATGCACGTTCGGCCTCGAGGACGGCGTCGACGTTGGCAGCATCCCGGGCGTCTGCACGCAGCCAGCGGCGGTATACGAGCACCAGGAACGGCAGGTCGATCAGCTCGGCCATCGCCCACACGATGCCGCCGGCGCGCTGTTGATCATGCAGGGCGTTCGGTGTCCAGGCATGGCGCTCGAGGTGGTCGAAGTACGACGTCGAGACGTGGGTGTTCAGCCGCAGCACGATGCCGGGCAGGGCGTCGATGACGAGTTCGAAGGAGCCGATCGCCAGCGAGAATCCCACGGCCAGCGAGCTGATGTCGTCGTCGAGCCCGATGAGGGGCAGCACCATGACCGCGCCGACCGTCACGAGCGCGAGGTGCAGCAGCCAGCCCACCGGAGCCGACGAGACCGCCCAGCCGGGGAGCGGGCCGAAGAACAGGGCGAAGGACAGGATCGGCACCAGGGCCGGGCCGACGAGGGGGTTCGAGACGATCTTCACCGGCCGGGACCCGAGCACCCGGTCGATCCCGCTGCCCTGCCCGAACACCGCCCGGGCCAGCTGCAGGGGATGGCCGAACAGCAGCACGATGGGGACGAGCAGCCAGAGGGTCAGCGTCTGCACGGTCCAGACCCAGTAGAGCGAGTCGGCGTAGGCGCCGGGGAACCCCGACGTCGTCCAGAGCAGCAGCAGCAACCCGACGGCGAAGGTGACCGAGCGTCCGCGCGGCCACGGCCGGTCGAGCGTCCGCACCCCCCGCACGTAGCAGACGGCCAGGGCCACCACCACGACCAGCGCCACCGGCTCGAGCGACCACTGGGTCAGCACACCGGCGACGTCCGGGGGGTCGAGGGCCAGGTCCACGTATTCCATGGTGCGCTTCCGGGTGGCGCCGGCTGCCCGCGGCCCGGTGCTGCGGTGATGACGGTGCTGCGATGATTCCTGTCATGCGCGTCTATCTCGGCAGTGACCACGCCGGCTTCGAGCTCAAGGCCAAGCTGGTCGAGCACGTCCACGGGCTGGGCCACGAGGCGATCGACTGCGGCGCCCACACCTACGACGACCAGGACGACTACCCGCCGCCGTGCATCACTGCCGCTGCCCGGATGGTCGCCGACCCGGGCAGCCTGTGCATCGTCGTCGGCGGCTCGGGCAACGGTGAGCAGATCGCGGCGAACAAGGTGACCGGCACGCGTGCGGCATTGGTCTGGAGCGACGAGACGGCGACGCTCGCCCGCCAGCACAACGACGCGAACGTCATCAGCCTCGGGGCGCGCAATCACCCCGACGAGGACATGCTGCGCTTCGTCGAGATCTTCCTGTCGACGCCGTTCTCCGGCGCCCCGCGGCACGCGCGGCGCATCGCGATGCTGGCCGAGTACGAGGCCACCGGCGCCATCGCCGGCCACGAGACCAGCTGACTGCTCAGACCGGTGGGGCCGGGTCGTACTGGATGCCGCGCTTCACCTCACGTGCGCGCTGCTCGCCGGCCAGCCGCACGACCAGGTGCAGGGCCATGTCCAGGCCGGCCGAGACACCGGCCGAGGTGACGACGTCGCCGTCGTCGACGAACCGGTCATCCGGCCGCAGCTCGATGCTGGGGTCCAGCGCGGCGAGTTCGTCCATCGCGTCCCAATAGGTCGTGGCCGGCCGGTTCGCGAGCAGACCGGCCGCGGCGTAGACGAGTGACCCGGTGCAGACGCTCGTCATGAGTGCTCCGTCGTCGCGGCGGGCGCGGACCCAGGCCAGGTGGCTCTCGTCGCGCGCGAGCGCCCGGGTGCCGTGCCCGCCGGGGTGCAGGACGACGTCGAGCGGGCCGGCGTCGGGCAGGGCGCAGTGCGCGCCGAGCACCATGCCCTTGGCCGCGGTCACCGGCCCGCCGTCGGGGGAGAGCAGGGTGACGGTCCAGCCGTCGTCGGGGTAGCTCTGCGTCCAGTGGGCCAGGACCTCCCAGGGCCCGACGGCGTCGAGCTCCTCGACGCCGTCGAACAGCACGATGCCGACCCGGCGAGATGTCATCTGCCGATCCAACCAGCGCGCGCCTCCTCATTATCGTTCCGGCCGGGTGATGGCCACGGACCGCGGCTGCGATCTGTGGTGCGCGCTGTAGATTTGCCCTGGCGCTCGTGACATTCTGGGCGAGAAGTCAGGGCAGCACTCGGTCGAGGAAGGACCTGGTTGATGGACCGGCCTGGAGCTGAGGCCGACCGGGGCCTGTGCGGCATCTCCGTCGCCGCCGCGCTGGTCGGCACCGGAGCGCAGAATCTTCGCCTGTACGAGGCCCGTGGCCTGCTCGAGCCTCAGCGCACCGAAGGCGGCACGCGGCGATACAGCGCGAACGACATCGACCGGCTGCGCCGCATCGGCGACCTGCTCGAGGCCGGACTCAACCTCGCCGGCATCAGCATGGTGCTGGAACTCGAGGCTCAGAACACCCAGCTGCGCGCGGAGAAGGAGGACCACCAGTGGCTCAAGACCGCATCGATCGCAGCGACTCGATCCCGCAAGCGGACCTCCACGACCGACAATCCGCGATCGCCTCGCACCTGATCGGGATCGGGATCGGGACCGAGGCCGACCGGCTGGAGCAGCAGAGTCCGGTGCCCGCCGACGACGAGGACGCCTGCCCCCGCGAGCCGTGACCACCCGCCGGCGCTGAACAGGCGGCCGCCTTTTCCGGACTTTGTTCGCGTCTCAGCCTAATTCGACTATTCCCGCCATGTCGGGAATCCGTCACAAAAAGCCCTTACGGGGACGTCGCGCGGCCTGCATAGTTTCCGAGATCCCAGCTGCTGCCGGAATGTCGGTGGCCCGCAGGGCCCGCCTCCGAATCCGGTTGCGACCTCGTGCACTGACGCACGGTCCGCGACCGGACCTCGACCTGCCCGTTTGTTTGCGAGAGGAACCTCATGCCTCAGCCGTCCACACGTCCGCGTCGCGCGTCGTGGGGGATCGCCGTCGTAGCGCTGCTGCTCGGCCTGCCCACCGCCGCCGCCGCAACGCCCGCCGGCCTCCCACCTGCCACGACCGCGGCCGGCTCGGCGATCTCCCCGTCGGTCACGCGGTCGGCAGCGGGCGGGACGCCGTTGTGCGCCACAACGGCTGCACCGGGGCAGGCCCGGTGTCTGACCCTGCTCAAGACGCTGCCCACGGGGGCCGGTGGGCACGCCAGGTCCGCAGCGTCGACCGCGGACCTGCCGGCCATCGACCTCGGCGCCAAGGACCTGCAGAAGGCCTACGGCCTGACCTCCACGCTGCTCGCGCGCGGCAAGGGCGAGACGGTGGGCATCGTCGATGCCTACGGCTACCCGCAGGCCGAGGCCGACCTCGCGGTCTACCGCAAGCAGTACGGCCTGCCGGCCTGCACCAAGGCCAGCGGCTGCCTGCGTCAGCTCGACCAGACCGGCACCAGCACACCCGCACCGGCACCCCCGCTGGGTTCGGAGTCCTGGCAGATCGAGACGGCCCTGGACATGGACATGGTCTCCGCAGCCTGCCCCAAGTGCACGATCCTGCTGGTCGAGGCGAACAGCACTGACCTGGACGACCTCGGCGCGGCCGTGGACACCGCCGTCGCCGCCGGTGCCGCCGACGTCTCGAACAGCTACGCCGGCCCCGAGGCCGAGGGCGTCGACGCCTACGCGCACTACTGGACGCACGCCGGGGTGCCGATCGTGGCCTCCACCGGCGACGCCGGCTACGGCACCGCGCAGTTCCCTGCCGTCATCCCCGGCGTGGTGGCCGTGGGCGGCACCGAACTGGTCCATGCCAGCACCACCAGCCGCGGCTACAGCGAGACGGCCTGGAACTTCGCCAGCAGCGGCTGCTCGGCCTACTTCGCCAAGCCGTCCTACCAGCCCGGCAACCACTGCTTCAAACGGGTGACGGGCGATGTCTCGTCCGCCGCGGACAACATCATCATCTACAACAGCACGGTGGTCCAGGGTTACGCCATCGTCGCCGGAACCAGCGCCTCCGCGCCGTTCATCGCCGGTGTCATCGCCCTGGCCGGTAACACCAAGAC
Organism: uncultured Jatrophihabitantaceae bacterium; assembly: GCA_964657545.1. Lineage (GTDB taxonomy): Bacteria > Actinomycetota > Actinomycetes > Mycobacteriales > Jatrophihabitantaceae > Jatrophihabitans. Next base: position 19,951 of record CAZZVT010000034.1, on the reverse strand, counting down.
CTACACCCCCAAGTACTCCTACCAGCACAAGAGCGCGCTGCACGACGTCGTCGGCGGCACCAACGCTGCCGACGGCTTCACGTGCGGCACCGACTACCTGTGCAACGCCGTCAAGGGCTACGACGGCCCGACCGGCGTCGGCACGCCGAACGGCATCGCCGGTTTCTGATCCCGCCGGCCGACACCGAATCGCCCAACTCAGACATTCGGCTCTGACCCTTCAGCAGCCGCTCACCGTGCCGGACCGATCCGGTTCTCCGGCACGTCTATCCGTGGAGGAAATGTGCGTACTCGACCCATGATCCGGGGGCTCGTCTTCGGGACGGCGCTCGTCGGACTGACCGCGCTCACCGCACAAGGCATCAGCGTGGCGCAACCGGCGACCCTCGCCGGAACCACCGTGCCGGCTACGACCGCGCCGGCGACGACTCTGACGGGCCCGACGTCGGACACCACCACCCGCCGGGTCCTGCTGCCCGACGGGCGGAAGGTCACCCTGCTGGCCTCCGGCGGCGTCGTCGCCGACCAGGGGGCGTCGATGGGTCTGGCGCAGACCGCGACCGGTTACGAGGTGTCGCCGCAGGCGGCCGGTCCGCTGGGGCTGCTCGTCGATCCCGCCGCGTACAACGTGAGCACCCTGGCCGACCTGGAGGCGAAGTCCGGCGGCACCCTGCCGCTGACGGTCAGCTACACCGGAGCCCGTCCGAGCCTGCCCGGGCTGACCTGGACCGCCGCGCACACCGGCTACCTGACCACGGCCTCGGCCGCGAAGTTCGGCACCGCCCTGCGTACGAAGGCCGCGACCGACGTCACCCACATCGCGCTGCCAGGGGCGACGACGATCACCCCGCAGTACGTGCAACACACCATCACACTCAAGTCCGACGTGACCGGAACGGACGCGAGCTCCGTCACCGCCTACCTCATCAACGTCGATGACGAGTCTCGGTGGCGGATCAGCACCCTTCTGCAGGCGGGCGGCCAGGCCAAGTTGAGCGTCCCCGACGGGCATTACGCGGTCGTCGGCTTCTTCAGCGGGGGTTCCGCCCGCCTGGTCGTCACGTCGTTGACCGTCAGCAGCGACCGCACGTTCACGCTCAAGGCCGCGCAGGCCAACGCGCCGTTGACGGTCTCGACGCCCCGACCCGCGAACGTGGTCGACATCAGCTACGCGGTGGACATCCTGGACGGCATGAAGCAGTACCGGTCGTTCATCGAACTCGGCCAGCCGGTCCTTGTCTCGCCGTTGCCGAAGAGCGCGCCGTTCACGGTGCTCACCCAGGCGCAGTTCCACCTGGTATCGGATCAGTCCGCTGCCGATCCGTACACCTATGACCTCGCGTTCTCGGGCACCGCGATCGCGAAGAACCAGCACTACGTCGCCACGCCGGAGACGCTGGCGGCGGTGCACGCCTCGTTCTACGACGACGGCGAGAGCACGCCGGAGTCCTTCGCCATGGTTCCCTTGCTGCTGGGCCCGAGCGCGAGCGATGCCCCGTTGCCCGTCGGCACCAACGAGCGCGCAGTGACCTCTGGTTCCGCCCGCACCCAGTACACCTCCGCAGGGTTCTACTGGGAGCCGGTCCTGGACAACGGCTCGCTTAGCGAGTTCTTCAGCAGCGTGGGGTCTCCCCGCGCCTACACCGCCGGGTCGACGCCGGAGCTGGGACTCGTCCGTGGGCCGCTGCATCCCGGGTTCGCCGTGCCGGCCACCCCCGCGTGGAACCTCACCAATCACCTGGCGCTGCCGGGCTGCGTGCTGTGCCGCAACGGTGACAACATGCTGTTCGGCTTCAACGGGGTCGCCGACGAGGACGGCGACAACAGCTACATCCTGGGCGGGATCAACGTCACGCTCGATCGCAACGGCAAGCCCATCCTGCAGGTCCCCTCGCCGTTGCCGGTTGGCACCGGCGTCCAGGTGGCGGCCGGGACGGCGACCTACACGCTGCACTACGACCTGGCCCGACCGCAGGCCAACACCTCGACGCTGACGAACACGGTCTGGACCTTCACGTCCGGTGAGACCACGGGCGCCGAGCAGGGCAACAACGTCGAGTGCGGCGACCCGTTCGTCGGCGCGATCGTTTACACCTGCCGGGTCGAGGACCTGCTCAACGACACGATCGATCTCCCGCAGGACCTGCACACCACCGAGCAGGCCGGTCCGACGAGCGCGCGGATCACGGTGACACACGCTCCGGGTTCGACCGTCCACCCGATCACCGCCTTCTCCGCGCAGGTGTCCTTCGACGCCGGCAAGACCTGGCAGCCCACCACCATCACGACCGCCACGGGTGACGGCAGCTACCAGGTCGCCTACACCAACCCGACGGGTGCGACCGCTGCGGCAATTCGGGTGCACGCCGTGGACTCCATTGGTTCGGCGTTCGACCAGACGATCTACCGCGCCTACCTCGTGCACTGATCCGACGCACGATCCGGCCGGCAGGGCCGTGCTCACGTCCGGTAACAACGGGGGGCGTGAGCACGGCCTGACTCTCTGCATCCGCTGCGGCGTCGCCGTCGTGTCGCGGCGGAACGTCAGGGGCTCACCAGGGGGCGCAGTGCCTCAGCGTGCCGGGCGACGTAGGCGTCGAGTCCGGGCCGTCGCCGCAGCACCGCGAGGTTGACCATGGACACCCGCCGCGCGGCGACCAGGTCGATGAGCAACGGCAGGTCGAGCGCGGGCCACGGCCGGACCCGCTCGTAGCCGGTGCGGAACGCGGCCAGCCCGGTGGCGAGGTCGTGGCCGCGGGTGACGCCGTATATCGAGTGCGCGAGGTCCTGCTCGGCATGTCCCCAGCTGAGGTCCTGGAAGTCGATGGGGTGCAGCTCGGCCCCGTCGCGGACGACATTGCTCGGTGTCAGGTCGCCGTGGATGAGCCTCGGCGGTGCGGTGTGTTCGCGCCACAGATGATCGATTGCGGCCTGCGCGCGGTCGCGGGCTGCCTCGAGGACCTCGCGGTGAGGTGGTGTGAGCTCGGCCAGCAGATCGGGCACGTCGAAGTAACGCGCTGTTCGTGCGACCAGCGCCCCGGTCGGTGCGTCGGCCAGCGGCGGCGAGGCGCCGTGCAACCGCGCGCTGAGGACCGCGAGCCGCTGGACGTCGGCGGTGGAGGCTGGCTGGGTCAGCGGCCGCCCTGGCACCCAGTTCCAGACGCTGCACTCACGCCCCTTGATCTGCACCGATGCCGCTCCGTCGGCCGCGGGCACGAGCCGGGGCACGCACAGTCCGTGTCCGGCCAGCTGCCGTGTCCACCGCGCTTCGGTGAGCACCGCGTCGATGGGGTGCACGCGGTGCTCGGGCCCCACCCGCAGTGCGTAGGAGGCGTCGGCGGCGTCGACCCGGAACACGGTGTTGAACGAGTCCGCCAGGCGCACCACCCGGTGCTCGCCAAGCCTGTAGCGGGTCAGTGCGGCGGCGGCGACATCTGGGCTCACGAGCGGCGGCGATGGGGGTGCGTCGGTTCGTCGGCCGGGTTCCAGTTCCGGCGGACGATGGTGAGCTCGGCCTCGGCCTCAGCGAGATCCTCGGCGGTCGGCCGGTTGACGTCGCGCGCTCGCATCGCGCCGGTGGGACCGAGCTGTGACGACCCGGACCCGGCAAGGTCGCGATCGCCTCTCGCCGGTGCGGCCGATCGTCCGCGGCCCTTGCCGTCGCGGCGCTGCTTCGGCGCCGATTTGTCCCTCGCAGGCGGGGTCGCGGTCGCCGCGGGCGGGGTCGCCGTCGGCTCGCGGCGTGCCTTCGCCGGTGGCCCCTGCTCCGCCGTCGCGCGCCGCCGGGCCCGACGGCGACGTTCCGGATCTTCTGCCTGAGACATCGTCAACGGCTCAGGACAGTGCGAGCAGCTCGATGACGGTGCGGGCCGCCTGGCCACCGTCCTCGAGGGCGATGGCGAGCGCTCGCGGCACGTCGAGTTCGTCGAGCAAGGCTGCCGGCACCGCAGCCGCACCCGGGGCCGAGCCGGGTGCCGCTGCGGCCGCATAGAGCCGTTCGAGCAGCGTCTCGGCGTCGTCGAGGGCCTCGGGGGTGAACTCCCAGGGGCGCGACCACGGCCGGTTCAGGCACAGCAACCGGATCGCGCCGGGGGAGTGGTCCTTGAGCAGGTCCTCGACCAGCACGAGATTGCCGGACGACTTGGCCATCTTCGCGCCGTTGATCGACACGAGACCGGCGCGCAGCCAGCCCCGCGCGAAGGGGGTCACGCCGGTGGCCGCCTCGGCCAGCGCGGACTCGCAGGCGTGGTGCGGGAACTCGAGATCGGCGCCACCGCAGTGCAGATCGAGCGACGAGCCGTACAGCGCGAGCACCATGGCAGCACACTCCGCATGCCAGCCCGGCCGGCCGTCGCCCCACGGGCTGGGCCAACTGACCTCGTCCCCACTCTCGGCCGCACGCCAGACGACGGTGTCGAGCGGGTCGTCCTTATCCGGATCATCCGGGTTGTCGTGGAACTCAGCCGCGCGCTCGAGGGCGGTGGCGTGGTCGAGGTCCGTGCGCAGGAAGGTCTCGGCCGTCCGCGCGTAGACCGTGCCGTTGCGCTCGTAGGCCGCGCCACGGTCCAGCAGAGCCGCGGCGAGCTGGACGACATGCCCGATGTGCTGGGCGGCGCTCGGTGAATGGTCGGGCTGACGCACCCGCAGGGTGGCCATCGTGCTCTCGAAGGACGCCCGCTGAAGTGTGGCGAGCATCGTGTGCGGCTCGCCCCGTCGGCGCGCCTCCGCGTACAGGACGTCGTCGACATCGGTGACGTTGCGGGCCACCGACACGGTGTGCCCATGCCAGCGCAGCACCCGCTCCGCGGCGTCGGCCCAGATGAAGGTCGACGCGTGACCGAGGTGCGTGACGTCGTAGGGCGTGATGCCGCAGACGTACATTCGCACGTGCCCGACCATCGGCAGCAGTTCGCCCCCGAGGCGCAGACGCATGGGTGGGCCGGTGAGGCGGGACAGGTTCACGTCGCCATCCTGCCAGCGCCGTCGGATGCCTTGCGGGACGTTGTTCGGTTAGCGGGTAATCTGCTGGCAGGCCCACAGATCCGGGCCCCGCGGGCGTAGCTCAATGGTAGAGCCTCAGTCTTCCAAACTGATTACGCGAGTTCGATTCTCGTCGCCCGCTCGCTGAAGCCCCCGTATTTGCTGGGGTACGAGGCCTTGGCAAGATCAATCGGTAACAACAGAAAAATCCGGTCAGAAAACTGATTACACGCACGCATGTCCGGAGCGGGCAAGTCTAAACCCCGGTTTCTGCGGGCCTCAGCCCCGGAGCCGGGGCGTCGTGTCGAGACGAGGCCGTCTAAGACTGCCACCCGGATCGCACGAAAACTCACCCACCGGCTGGGACAGTCCGCGGCGGCCGGTCACCGTCAGAGACGGCTGGAGACCAGTTCGATAACGCCGACTATGCGCGGCGAGATCAGCGCGTCCAGCCGATCGTTATGCGTAGATCGGCCTCAGACCATCTCGTCTGGCATCGAGGGGGTTAGGGGCTCGAACCCCTTCAGGACGAGCTTAGACGACTGGTCTCCTTAGTACACAAAGTCAACAAAATGCTAGTCTGAGTGCATGGATAGAGATCAGGCCGAGACGTTCAACGTTCGTGAGACGGCGAAGCTTCTCAGCGTGCACGAGAACACGGTGCGCAACTGGGCTAAGACGGGCGTCTTGCCTGATGCTCGCGTGACAGGTACGAAGTTCCTGCGCTTCCGCAGGAGTGACGTCGAGCGGCTACGGGACAACCGCGGCGCCTCGACACTGTCGCTCAAGGCAGAGCGCCAGATGGTGGGCCCAGAGCTGGTCAACGCTTCACAGCTCGCTGCGTGGGCCAACACCGTGGCTTCTCGCCCTTTGTTCCCGGAACTAATCCGGCGTCTGTTAGCCGCAACTCCCGGAGTCACGGCCATTGACGTGCGGGCCGGCGACGGCATCGACCTTCCCGGCTGGGATGGGACTGCCGAATCGGACGGCTCGTCCTTCCTCCCGAAGGGCTCCCTTCGCTTCGAGTTTGGAGTCAACAAGCAGTACAAGACCAAGGCCTCGGACGACTGGGCCAAACGTGTGACGGGCAAACGACAGTCGACGAAGTTCATGTTCGCGACGCCCCGTCGCTGGTCGGATGGTCAGAAGTGGGCCGAAGATCGCAGGGCCGAGAAGAAGTTTGCCGACGTGCGAGTGATCGACGGCGATACGCTCGAAGGCTGGTTACAGCAGACACCCGCTGTGCACCACTGGATCTCCGAACAGCTCGGCCGACGTCCAGACCAGGCGAGGACCTCGGAGTCGTGGTGGAGCAGATTCAGCGCAACGACCGCGCCGCAGCTGCCACTGGACCTGTTCCTGGCTGGCAGGGACGAACAAGTAACCACCCTTAGACGACTCCTGAAGGAGTCGCCACGAGCACTGTCTGTGCGCTCGGAGTGGCGGGATGATGTCCTCGGCTTTGTTCATGCCGTCAATGCGAATGTCCTATCGGAGGACGCTGAAACGGCGCCCCTCATCCTTGTCGATAGCGAGGAGGTGTTCGCGCGAATCGCGCAAGAACCGGGACGTGTCACGTTGGTCCCGACTTTCGAGAAGGCCGACGTAGCTCTAGCGACGGCTAACGGCCATCACGTCATTCTCGTGGTTGACGATTCGTTGGGGTCCAGCAGCCGACCGGATGTAGACCTCCCTCGGCTTGATAGAAGTGCCAGTGCTGATGCATTCCAAGCTGCGCAGGTCGAGTTCCGTGACGCGCAGCGATTCGCTGCGCACGCGCGTCGAAACCTCCAGGCGTTCGTACGATCAATATCCAAGGACTCCAGGTTTGCAAGGCCGGATTGGGCAGCGCCGCCGCTCGCTGATCAATTGGTACGTCTACTGCTCGTGGGAACTTGGACAGCAACCGAGACCGACATGGCGCTGTTGAGCAAGCTGCTGGACATGTCCGCGGACGATATCGACGCGCTTCTCGAGCAGGTATCTGGAAGCGATCCGGTCTTTCGGCGAACTGGTGAGCACTGGGCGGTCACATCGCCGCGGGAAGCGTTCGACATGCTGGCGCCGACAATGGCGGCTCGGCCAAAGGTGCTCGATCGGTGGATGGCAGCGGCACAGGAGGTACTTTCGGAACCAGACCCGGTCCTGGATTTGCCGTCAGACGAGCGCCATTACGCGGGCATACGCGACGTGCGTCGAGGGTTCGCTTCAACGCTGCGGAAGGGTATTGCCCAGGGCGTCGCCTTGCTGGGTGCACTCGGGGGTGACTTTACGCTGCCCAATGGGACCAGCCTTGCCCAGTCAGCCGCGACGCTTGTACGGCAGCTACTTGACGCTGCCAACGCCGATACCAGTGGGCGTGGTTGGCACGAGCTGTGCGACGTGTTGCCGCTTCTTGCTGAAGCGGCTCCTCAAGAGTTTCTCGACGCGCTGCAATTCGACCTTGGACGTCAGTCGCCGCTCGTGGAGACATTGTTCGAGGAGCCGGCCGACAGTGCCGCATCCCTGCTCGGCCGCTTTTCGCTGCATACACACCTGTTGTGGGCGGTGGAAAACGTGTGCTGGTCAGCCGACCACCTGCTCGACGGCGTGCGTGCGCTTGTCCGGCTTACCGAAATTGATCCTGGCGGCCGCACTGCAAATCGTCCAGCTGCAAGTTTGTCGACCATCCTCTGCGGGTGGGTCAACAATACGGCCGCGACATCTGCGCAACGTGTTGCCGCCGTCGAACTTGTTCGTGACCTTGCACCTGACATCTGTTGGCAGCTCGTTCTTGGGCTCTTGCCCACGAATCACGGGGTCTCGTTCCCTCCGCATCACCCGTATGCCAGGCGATGGATGCCAGCAGCACACGGCGTCATGATGCCCGACTGGGCGGACTTCACCAGCAACATGGTCGACATTGGCTTACAGCTGGTTGCGCAGGTTCCGAGCCGCATTGGCAAGCTGGTCGAAGAGATGGGTCACGTAGCTCCGTCTGACAGAAACAAGATCTTGGACGAGCTAGATCGGATCGCTTTTGACGACGGCGAGCTGACGCGTGAGAGTCGCCTCGACCTATGGGATCAGCTTCGGAAGACAATCGGTCGCCACTCGCGCTTCCCGGACGCTCAATGGTCGTTTGACGCGGACACGCTGGCGAAGCTGGAGGCAGTAGCAATCAGACTGGAACCGACTGATGATCCGAAGCGCCTCGCCTATCTCTTCGGTTGGCATCCTGACGTTCCCGGCCTACCTGACGATGACTACGCTGCCCGGGATCGCAAACTACAAGACCTCCGCAACGAAGCACTGCGCAATCTCGTCACCACCGGCGAGGACATGGACGTCCTCGCCGAGATCGCTCGACAAGCACCAGAGCCTTCGCACCTGGGATTCACGATGGTCGTCCTGCCATCGGTGACGTTCGAGGAGGTGATGCCTTGGCTCGGATCCGATGAGTCGGCTCTAACTAGTGCGGCGAGTGCATGGGTAGCGCGAAAGCTGCAGAGCGATCAAGCCAAGGTGTGGCTCAAAGATTGTCTCGCGAACCCGTCACTGAACGGCCCGGCGCGTGGACGTTTTCTCCGCAGCGTGCCCGTTGCTCGCGACTTCTGGCAGATCATCGAACAGCGCGACGAGGACGGCGACTTCTGGTGGTCCAACGTGTACCCGAGGTTCGTGGTAGCGACCGACATCGAGGACGTCGTAGCCAAGTTCATTGGCCATGGTCGACCGTGGGCCGCGGTCGAGGTGCTGTCGTACGTCACGCATGACCAGCAGGAAGGCGTCAAGCAGACAACGCCTACTGCTCTGATCATCGCGGCTCTCGAAGCAGCGATCACCAGTGAGTCGGGCGCGGCCGACGTATCCAACATGACCAGCTACTACATCGGGCAACTTCTGGACGTTCTTGATGAGGCTGGCACCGATGAGCAGACGATGGCGCGATTCGAATTTGCGTTCTACCGGTTGCTCGAGCACACGCGGCAGCCAAAGGTGCTCGACACAGCCCTCGCCAATGATCCGAACTTGTTCGTGGACCTTGCAAAGCGGGTCTACCGCGGAAAGAACGAGCCGGCGCGGGAACAGGATGACAATTCGGCGCAGCTCGCGAACCAGGCTTGGTGGGTGTTGAACGGCTGGACGGGCTTCCCGGGGCGCACGGCAGATGGCGGAATAGATGAGGAAGTGCTTGTCGAGTGGGTGAAGACGGCCAGACTCTTGTTCTCGGAATCTGATCGAGCCGACATAGGCGACGAATTGATCGGCCAGACGTTTGCGCACGCCCAGCTCGGCCAGGATGATATTTGGCCCCCGGAGCCAATGCGAAGTCTGATCGAGATTATAGGTAGTAAAGAGCTCGAGAACGGCGTGATTCTAGGCAGGTACAACAGCCGCGGCGTGACCACCCGAAGCGCTTATGAAGGCGGCGGACAAGAGCGGAAACTCGCCCAAAAGTATCGGGACTGGAGTTCGACCGTGAAGCACAAATCACCACGCACTGCACGAATTTTGCGTGTGCTCGCCGACGATTATGAGCGCGAGGCACGCCGCGAGGACGTCCGTGCTGACATCGATGCAGACTCGGACTAGGCATCCGTCCCGCGTCTCTGGCTGGGTTGCGTCACCTGCGGCAAAGCTCAAATGAGGCAATCAAGGGGGCGGGGTGCTGCCGTCCATGGCTAGCCGGGCGAAGCACTCATGGTTTTAGGGGGACGTCTTTGGCAACGGATCGAATGCAAGCTGGGTCGCCGTCGACCGTTCGCGTGGTCGCATCGCGTCGTGATCGAACGGCGACCTGCGCTGCCACATATCGTCCAGCCGGCGCGACCAAGTCCAGCAAGGGCGAACGCGCCTATCGACGGGTATCGCGCAGCGACACGCCCGGGGTCGCGTTCAGCTGAACGCGCCGAACGACGGATACGGGAGTAACTCTGCGATGTCGTGGTGAGTATCGCGGCCCTCGCAGGCAGCGTTCGGGTGCTCAGCTCGTGCAGTCGACTGCTACCGCGAGGGCGCTGCATACCTGGCGCATCCGGGCGTCGCTGAGACGGCCGAGACGGTCGACCAGGATTGCAAGCGAAACGCTTTCGACCGAGTCCAGGTTGATCGCTGACCGTCGCGGTACCGGGTCGTCGCCTGGTTCGAGGGCGACCTCGCTGACCAGGCCCCGGATCGTCGTAGTGCAGGGGGCGATCAGCGCGCGTCGGTGACGCGGGATTACTGCGTTGCGTGAGAGTACGACGACCGGGCGTCGCCCGATCTCGGGCATTTCGCACCACCAGACTTCGCCGCGTGCGGGAAGTGCTGTCACGACGCCGCGGCGGCTTGGCGGAACGAGGCCAGGTCGCCCCACTCGTCAGGTTCGTCGAGCGGGTGGTCGTCGTAGGCGGCGTAGCTGGCATCGACCTCCGCCGCGCGGTGTCGTGCGAGCAGAGCCGCGAGGGCTTCATCGATGAGCACGGCGTCGGTGAC
>CAZZVT010000034.1:0-9414 GCA_964657545.1 uncultured Jatrophihabitantaceae bacterium | reverse complement strand
ATCAGACCCGTCGCTGACCAGATGAGCAGTTGGTTGATGATCGAGTACCAGCGGAACTTCCACAGCACGTCGGCCGGGAAGCCCGGGTACACGATCGTGCCCTTCGCGTCGGTGATCGGTTGCGGCGTCTCGGTCCCGGCCCGCGCGTACCCGAACTGATGCTGATGCGCGACGTTCGCGGCCAGGTGGCCGAGTGAGGGCAGCACGCCTAGGAGTACGCAGAACGGAACCAGGAAGGCACCGGCGGCGAGAAGCGAGGCGTTGAACACCCCGAAGCGTCGGTGCAGACGGTGCCCGAGGTAGGTGGCCAGACCGAGCAGCACCAGCGAGCTTGCGACCATCGTCAGGTACAGGTGCCCGCGGGTGACGATCGTGAACTCGTGCCCGATCGCCGGGGGGCTGGCCGGATATTTCACGAACGGCAGCAGGAACACGCCGAGGAAGCCGAACGCGGTGATCAGGAGGGCGAGAGTACGTGGGCGCAGGTCGAAGCGACCGTGCAGAACCACGTAGGCAACCGCGATCAGCGCGCCCATTGCGGTGCCGAAGCCGATCAGTCCGGTGGCGAGCCCGACGGTCGACTGCACGTGCCGGCTGACGATCTCGGGCCCCTCGGGCGCGACGGTGCGACCTGCGGCCCTGTTGAGCCGCTCGAGGACGGCGTCACGTCCGGATTCGTAGGCGATTGCCTTGTTGATCTGCGGTTCGGCGAAGATCTTGGCGACGACGAAGGCGAGCACGCCGGCGATGAACCCGGACAGCGCGCCACGAAGAATGAGGCGGATTTCCACCGTGGAAGCTGGTGCGCGTCAGTGGCAGGGGAAGCCGAGGAAGTGCCGCGAGTCGTGCACCCATTCGTGAATCATCAGCGTCTTGCCGAAGACCGACGTCATGCCCTCGTCGACGCCGATGACGTAGTACCCGGCGAGTGCCAGGAACAGGGTGATGCTCAGGATGAGCGTGACGCGGCCGCGGGACAGCGCCTCGGGCGAGACGGTGATCTTGGGGGCGGCGGTGCGGCCGGGAGCCGGAATCGACGTCATGGGTGAAGCCTCCTTCAGGGATTTCTGCGTCCCTCTAGCGGATGGGCGTCGCGACGGCTGAGTATCTGACTCGCCCCGCCGGTGGCGGGCTCACAGTGGCGCGACCGTCCCGGAGTCCCACCGGGTTCCTCACGCCGTCACGCAGCCCTGACCATAGGGGCTCGTTCCGTCGCCGGTCAATGTGATCGGTGCGCGCCCCGATCACGGGTCCAGCACGCAGTCGGCGCAGACGCTGCGCGGTCGCGTCGGCGGGGCGACGCGGTAGATCAAGCAGCATGTGCGTCGTCGGAAGCTGCCCTGACGGCGCTCGTAACCGCCGCGCAGCAGGGGATGGGCGAGCGCGCCGTCGGTGAGCGCATCGACACGGGCGGCGAGGCCCGGGCGGGCACCACGGATCATCTGCGCGGCGGCGTGGACGGTCGACGCGACATTGCCCCAGAGCACCTGCGGCGCCACCGGGACCATCGTGATCACCGCCTCGACGAGGGCGCGGGCAGGACCCTCGAGGAACGCGTGCAGCGCTGCGTCGACGGGCTCCGCTGGCGGGCCGACGCGCACCAGCTGCGCAGGTAGTGAGAGCGGGAACGGACCGCCCACCTCGTCCTGCCAGAAGACGTCGTCGAGGTCGACCTCCGGGTTCGGTGCGCCCAGGACGGCGAGGCCGAGCACAGGTGCGGCGAGCCGGGATACGACCCCGAGCTGGGTCACGGATGCAACCACGCGGTCCTCGATCCCGCCGGCCGGACCCGACGCGGCCAGAGCCGTCCTTATCTGCGAGATCCGGGCAGCCAGTGCCGTGCGATCGGTGATCAGCTCGCTCATCCGGCGCCAGGGCGGTTCGGGTGGCGCAGCGTGCGTCTGCGCCGCGAAGAACGGGCCGAAGGAGCTCAGGCGATCCGGTCCGTGCACGTGGCCGTCCCCTCGGTCGCTCGGGTGCGGGCCGCACCTGGTGGCGGCGTTGCGTGCCGACGTGTGGCAAGGTACGTCGCGACAGCCACGAAGGAAGTCCGGTGCGAATCCGGCGCGGTCCCGCCACTGTGACCGAGCACCGTCACGACGGGCTCGGGAGCCAGGAACTTCGGCTGTTTCAACCCATCCAGGGCGTGGACACCCGACGGAGGAACCCGATGCACCGACCCCACCTGCGACCACGCAGCCGACCCGAGCCACGACGACACCGGTAGGTGATGGTCGTGCCGGTGGCCCTCGGTCTGATGATCGGTGCCGCCGTCGATGAGTGCTTGGGCGACCCGCGACGCGGGCATCCGGTGGCCTGCTACGGCCGTGTTGTGTCCGCGGTCGAGCGGCGGATGTACGCCGACGACCTCGGGCGCGGGGGCCTGTTCCTCGGTGCAGTGACCCTGCCGCTGCTCGGGTTGAGCATCGCCCTCGAGCGCGATCTGCGTCGGCGGCCCGCGTCCCACGCCGCCGCGGTCGCCGTGGCGACCTGGTGCGTGCTGGGCGGTACCAGCCTGGCTCGGGTCGGTGACCGGATGGCGGGCCTGCTGGCCGACGGCCGGATGGACGACGCGCGCGAGCTGCTGCCGAGCCTGTGTGGACGTGACCCCGAATCGCTGGACGCGGCCGGGCTCGCCCGGGCCACCGTCGAGTCGGTGGCCGAGAACACCTCCGACGCCGTGGTGGCCCCGCTGGTGTGGGGCGCGCTGGCGGGCCTGCCCGGGTTGCTCGGCTACCGCGCGGTGAACACCCTCGACGCGATGGTCGGGCACCGATCGCCGCGCTACGCGCGGTTCGGCACGGTGGCCGCCCGGGCCGATGACATCGCCAACCTGCTGCCCGCCCGGCTCACCGCGGGGCTCACGCTGCTCGGCGCACCGTCGGTGCACGGGTCGATGCGCGAGGGCTGGACGGCCTGGCGGCGCGACGCCGCCGCGCACCCGAGCCCGAACGCGGGGCACTGCGAGGCCGCGGCGGCCGGCGTCCTCGGCGTGCGACTGGGCGGCGCCACGGTCTACGCGGGGCGCGTCGAGACCCGTCCGCACCTGGGTTCGGGTCGGGTTCCCACGGTCGAGGACATCACCCGCGCGACCCGGCTGAGCCGCGTCGTGCAGCGGCTCGCCGTCGCCGTCGCGGTCGCCGTCGCGCTGCTCGTCAGGCGGAGCCGGTGAGAGGGTCGCTGCTGGTCGCCGGGGCCAGCTCGGACGCGGGCAAGAGCCTGCTCACCGCTGGAATCTGCCGCCGGCTGCACCGCGAGGGCGTGTCGGTCGCACCGTTCAAGGCCCAGAACATGTCGAACAACTCTGCCGTCACGATCGACGGCGGGGAGATCGGCCGCGCGCAGGCGATGCAGGCTCAGGCATGCGGGCTCGACCCGACGACCGACATGAACCCGGTGCTGCTGAAACCCGGCAGCGACCGGCAGACTCACGTGATCGTCAACGGACGCGCGCACTCTGAGGCAAGCGCGATGAGCTACCGGACCCTGAAGACGACACTGCGCCAGGCCGTCCTCGACAGCTACGACCGGCTGCGCGAGAAGTACGACGTCGTGATCTGCGAGGGTGCGGGCAGCCCGGCCGAGATCAACCTGCGCGACACCGATGTGGCCAACATGTGGCTGGCCGACCAGCGCGACCTGCCGACCATCGTCATCGGCGACATCGATCGTGGCGGGGTCTTCGCTGCCCTCTTCGGCACCCTGGCCCTGCTCGACGAGCGCGACCAGTCACTGATCGCCGGCTTCGTGATCAACAAGTTCAGGGGCGACCCGCAGCTGCTGCGACCCGGACTCGAGATGATCACCGGGCTCACCGGTCGTCCCGTGCTCGGCGTCCTTCCCTGGTTGCCCGACCTCGTGCTGGACACCGAGGACTCGCTGTCGTTGGCGTCCGTGGTCAGCGGCGGTCCGCCCGTCGGCGACGAGGCGCTGAGCGTGGCCGCGGTGCGCCTACCGCGGACGTCCAACTCGACCGATCTCGATGCGCTCGGCTGCGAACCCGGCGTCGTGGTCACCTGGACCACCTCGCCGGCCGCGGTGGCGTCGGCGGACCTGGTCGTGGTGCCGGGCAGCCGGGCCACCGTCCACGACCTGGCCTGGCTGCGGGCACAGGGGATCGCCGACGCGCTGCTCGAGCGGGCCCGCCTCGGACGGCCGATCCTCGGGGTCTGCGGTGGTTTTCAGATGCTCGCGCGCACGATCGACGACGAGATCGAGGCCCGCAGCGGTCCGGTTCCCGGTCTCGGTCTGCTGCCGGTCGACATCCGGTTCGCCGCTGACAAGATTCTCGGGCGCCCGATCGGCACCGCCTACGGCGCGGTCATCGATACCGCATACGAGATCCACCACGGTGTCCCCGAGCTGCTCGCCGACGCCGAGCCCTTCCTCGACGGCGTCCGCTCCGGCTGCGTCTGGGGCACGTCGTGGCACGGCTCGCTCGACAGCAACGAGTTCCGCCGCGCGTTCCTCACCGAGGTCGCGGCCGCGAGCGGCCGCGCGTTCACGGTCGACCGCCGCACCGACGTCGCCGCGGTGAAGACCCGTCAGCTCGACCTGCTCGGTGACGCGGTCGCCGCGCACCTCGATGCGGCCGCCCTCGACCTGCTGATCAGCGGTGGCCCACCGCCCGGTCTCCCCGTGCTCACGAACTCGATGCACCATCCCGGAGTGCTCACATGATCCTGCTGCTCTCGACCTCGGACACCGACCTGCTCGCCGCGACCGCGGCGCACCTGGCGCCGGGCGACGAGGCGTTGACCTTCCGGTGCGCGAACCCCTCCCGGGTGGCGCCGGACGGCGTCGCGGGTCTGCTCGACGGAGTCGAGCTCGTTGTCGTCCGCCTGCTCGGCGGCGCCGCGACCTGGTCGGCCGGGCTGCAGGCGGTCCTTGCGTCCGGCGTTCCCACTGTCGTGCTCGGCGGCGAGACCGCTCCCGATGCCGAGCTGATGGCGTCGTCGACCGTCCCGGCCGGCGTCGCGAACACCGCGCTGAGCTACCTGGTCGAGGGCGGGCCGGCGAACCTGCGCGAGCTTGCGGCCTTCCTGTCCGACACTGTGTTGCGCACCGGGTACGGCTTCGGCGCGGCTACGCCGATGCCGCAGGTCGGTGTCCGCGGCGGAGCGGGTCGGCCCGAACCGGACGGGCGTCCGCGGGTCGGGATCGTGTACTACCGCGCTCACGAACTGTCGGGCAACACCGCCTTCGTCGACGCGCTGGCGACCGGCCTCGAGGAAGCCGGCGCGCAGCCGGTGCCGGTGTACTGCGCCTCACTGCGCGGCCTGGACAGCCTCGAGCATCCGCTGCTGCAGCTACTCACCGGCTGCGATGCACTCGTCGTGACGGTGCTCGCCGCCGGCGGGGTGGTGCCGTCGGCCGCCTCGGCAGGGGGCGACGAGGACGCCTGGAGCATCGGCGCCCTCGCCGACCTCGACGTGCCCGTGCTGCAGGGCATCTGCCTCACCAGCAGCCGTGAGGAGTGGGCCGACGCCGCCACCATGTCACCGATGGACGCCGCGATGCAGGTGGCCATCCCGGAGTTCGACGGCCGCGTCATCACCGTGCCGTTCTCGTTCAAGCAGTTCGGCGCCGACGGCCTGCCGCGCTACGTGGCCGACCCCGAGCGGGTCCGGCGCCTGGCCGGCATCGCGCTGCGGCAGGCCCGGCTGCGGCACGTGCCGGCCGCGCAGAAGCGGCTCGGCATCATGCTGTCGTCGTACCCCACCAAGCACGCCCGGGTCGGCAACGCCGTCGGCCTCGACACGCCTGCGTCGGCGGTCCGGTTGTTCGGCGCGCTCCAGCAGGTCGGGGTGGACGTCGGCGGACCCGCCCCGACCGATTCCGACGCGCTGATCCACGCGCTGATCGCCGCCGGTGGCCACGACGTCGAGTGGCTCACCGAGGCCCAGCTCCGCGCGGCTCCCGCGCGCATCTCGCTGGCCGACTACCAGCGCGAGTTCGACGCGCTGCCCGAGCAGCTGCGCACCGCCATGCGCGAGCACTGGGGCGAACCGCCCGGCAGCCTCTACGTCGACGGCACCGACATCGTGCTGGCCGGTCTGCTGCTGGGCAACGTCGCCCTCATGATCCAGCCGCCGCGCGGCTTCGGCGAGAATCCGATTGCGATCTACCACGATCCCGAGCTGCCGCCGAGCCACCACTACCTGGCCGCGTACCGCTGGCTGACGAACGGGTTCGGGGCCGACGCCGTGGTGCACCTGGGCAAGCACGGAACGCTGGAATGGCTGCCCGGCAAGGGATTGGGCAACTCCGCCGGCTGCGCGCCGGACGCCGTGCTCGGCGACCTGCCGCTCGTCTACCCGTTCATCGTCAACGATCCGGGCGAGGGCACCCAGGCCAAGCGCCGCGCGCACGCCGTCGTCATCGATCACCTGATCCCGCCGATGGCCCGGGCCGACACCTACGGCGACCTCGCCAAGCTCGAGCAGCTGCTCGACGAGTACGCGACGGTGGCGGCCCTCGACCCGGACAAGATCGCGACAGTGCGCGCGCAGATCTGGGAGGTCGTCCAGGCCGCCCAGCTGCACCACGACCTGCACACCGACGAGATGCCGGACGACGACATCTTCGACGACTTCGTGCTGCACCTCGACGGCTACCTCTGCGAGATCAAGGACGTGCAGATCCGCGACGGCCTGCACATCCTCGGTGACGCCCCTGTCGGCATGCCGCGGGTCAACCTGGTGCTGGCCATCCTGCGGTCGCCCCAGATCTTCGGCGGCTCCTACTCGGTGGTCGGGCTTCGCGCCGCGCTCGCCGCCCACTTCGGACTCGTCGAGGCCGACCTGTTGGCCGCCCCCGGCGCGCCGGCCCCTCCGTGCGGCGATCTGCCGATGCTGGCCGACGGCCCGGCCGCAACCGCATCCGACCTCGTCGACCTCATCGAGCAGCTGGCGCGGTCGCTGTGCCTGGGTCTCGAGGAACGCGGCTGGACCGCCGACGCCATACCCGATGTGCTGGATGCCGTACTGCATGGTACGGACGACGACAGTGCGGCCGTGCTGCGCTTCGCGGTGGACGAGGTCGTGCCCCGGCTGGCCGCGACCACCGACGAGCTGACCCGCACGGTCGGCGCGCTCGACGGGCGTTTCGTGCCCCCGGGGCCGTCCGGCTCGCCGACCCGTGGCCTCGTGTCGGTGCTGCCGACCGGGCGCAACTTCTACAGCGTCGACCCGAAGGCCATCCCCTCCCGCAACGCCTACGACGTCGGAGTCGCGCTCGCCGACTCGCTCGTCGCGCGCTACCTGGCCGACACCGGCAAGTACCCGGCGTCGGTCGGGTTGACGGTGTGGGGGACGTCGGCGATGCGGACGCAGGGTGACGACATCGCCGAAGTGCTCGCGCTGCTCGGCTGCCGCCCGGTCTGGGACGACGCCTCGCGGCGCGTCACCGGCTTCGAGGTGTTGCCGCTCACCGAGCTGGGGCGGCCGCGCATCGACGTCACCGTGCGCATCTCGGGATTCTTCCGCGACGCGTTCAGCCACGTCATCGACCTGCTCGACGACGCGGTGGCCGCCGTCGCTGCGCTCGACGAACCGGACGACCAGAACTTCGTCCGCCGTCACGTCGAGGCCGACGTCGCAGAGCACGGCGACCGGCGCAAGGCGACCCTGCGCATCTTCGGGTCGAAGCCGGGCGCCTACGGCGCCGGTCTCCTGCCGCTCATCGACGCGCACAACTGGCACAGCGACGCCGACCTGGCCGAGGTCTTCGCCGTCTGGGGCGGCTATGCATACGGTCGTGGAGTGGCCGGCACCGCCGCCCGTGCGGACATGGAGCACAGCTTCAAGCGGATCGTGGTCGCGGCGAAGAACGTCGACACCCGCGAGCACGACATCATGGATTCCGACGACTACTTCCAGTACCACGGCGGCATGATCGCGACCGTGCGGCAGCTGACCGGGCAGTCGCCGGCGGCCTACATCGGCGACTCTGCGGTCCCGGCGACGGTGAAGACGCGCACGCTCGCCGAGGAGACCCAGCGGGTGTTCCGCTCGCGGGTCGTCAACCCCAAGTGGATCGGGGCGATGCAGCGGCACGGTTACAAGGGCGCGTTCGAGCTGGCTGCCACCGTCGACTACCTGTTCGGCTACGACGCCACGGCCGGGGTCGTGCAGGACTGGATGTACGAGCAGCTCGCGAAGTCCTACGTCTTCGACGATGGCGTGCGCGAATTCATGGAGAAGTCGAACCCCTGGGCCCTGCGAGGCATCGCCGAGCGGCTGCTCGAGGCGGCTGACCGGGGCATGTGGGAGAAGCCGGAGCAGCAGACCCTCGACGAGCTGCGCGCGGTGTACCTCGCGGGCGAGGACGACCTGGAGGGCCGCTCATGACCTACCCGTTCACCGCCGTCGTCGGGGCGGACGACATGCAGTTGGCGCTGATCCTGAACGCGGTGTCGCCCGCGATCGGCGGGGTGCTGGTGCGTGGTGAGAAGGGCACGGCGAAGTCCACCGCGGTGCGGGGCCTGGCCAGGGTCATGCCGTCCATCGACACGGTTCCGGGCTGCCGCTTCGGCTGCGATCCGGCTGCGGCCGACCCGAGCTGCCCGGACGGCCCGCACGACGATCCGCTCACGGTGTCGCAGCCGACCCGGCTCGTCGAGCTGCCGATCGGGGCGTCGGAAGACCGCGTCGTCGGCTCACTCGACCTCGAGCGGGCGCTCGGCGAGGGCGTGCGGGCCTTCGAACCCGGGCTGCTGGCCGCCGCCCACCGCGGCGTGCTCTACGTCGACGAGGTCAACCTGCTCGCCGACCACCTCGTCGACGTGCTGCTGGACGCCGCGGCGATGGGCCGCAACCACGTCGAGCGCGACGCCGTGTCGGTCACGCACGCGGCCCGGTTCGTGCTCATCGGCTCGATGAACCCCGAGGAGGGCGAGCTGCGCCCGCAGCTGCTCGACCGCTTCGGTCTGACGGTCGACGTGAGCGCAAGTCGCGACCCGCAGGTGCGGGTCGAGGTCGTGCGCCGCCGGCTCGCCGCCGACGCCGACCCGGCCGGGTTCGCCGACGCGTGGCGCGAGGCCGAGACGTCGTTGACCAAGCGCATCGCCACGGCCCGCAACCAGCTCGAGCACGTCGAGCTGCCGGACGCCGCGCTGCGCCAGATCGCCGAGGTGTGCGCGGCCTTCGACGTCGACGGCATGCGCGCCGACATCGTGACGGCCCGCACCGCGGCTGCGCACGCTGCGTGGTCGGGCCGCACGGTCGTCACGGCCGAGGACGTCCGGGCGGCCGCGCTGCTGGCCCTGCCGCACCGCCGCCGCCGCAACCCCTTCGACGAGCCGGGGCTCGACACCGACGCGCTCGACGAGGCGCTCGAGCGTGGGAACAGTGAGCCGGACCCCGACCCGGATCCGGACGGCGGCACCGAAGCCCCGCAGGACACCCAGGCCCC
>CAZZVT010000033.1:0-25517 GCA_964657545.1 uncultured Jatrophihabitantaceae bacterium | reverse complement strand
AGCGTGGTGCCCCCGGCAGGATTCGAACCTGCGCCACCGCCTCCGGAGGGCGGTGCTCTATCCCCTGAGCTACGGGGGCCGATCAGGCCCGAGTCAGACTAGCAGCGACGCGCTCAGTGACTCGGCGCTGGAAGCGGGGTGCCACCGAGCTGGCGCAAGAGCTGTTCCATCTGCACCAGCTCGTTGCTCTGCGTGGAGTACATGTTCGCGGCCAGCCGCACGACGGAGGCATTGGTCGCGTGATCGCGGGCGTAGGTCTCCATCCGCAGGCCGCCCTGGTGGTGGTGGATCATCAACTGCAGGAAGAAGATGTCGAGCGCCTTGCCGTGCAGCGTCTCGAGTTTCGTCATCTGCGCTTCCGTGGCCATGCCGGGCATGAGCGCGGTGGGGCCGATGCCCATCCCGGTACCCATCCAGGCCATCTGGTTCGGATTGTTGCGCGACTTGCCCCACTGGTCGAGCCAGCCCTGCATCTCGCCGACCTGCATCTCCTGGGAGGTCTCGATGTCGAACGCGAGCGTCTTCAGCGTCGAGTTCGTACTGGTGTCGCGCTCGTAGCCGGCCATCGTGACGGCCTGGACGTGGTGCGTGGCCATGTCCTGCGCAAAGCCGACGTCGATCGAGGTCGGCGCGGCCGACGACGTGCCGGACGACCCGTCGCCCCTGATGAGATACCCGGCGGCGCCCGCGATCACGAGCACCGCGACAGCGATGACGGTGAGGAGCACCAGCCGCAGGCCGCGACCCGGTGCCGCAGCCTCGTCAAGATCGTCGCCGTCGAACTGGACGTCCGAATGGGTGGCGGTGTCGGCGCTCATCACTGGCCGCTCGTGTTGCCCGTGGCGCTACCTGCCGCGTCCGACAGCGGGTGCCCGAACGTGCTCGGGTGGCTCTTGAAGGTCGGCTGCGAGCACGTCGCATTCTCCGGGGTGGTGTTCTGGTTGTACTTCAGCGCGGCGATGAACTGGGCGATGCGTGGGTCGGTGGGGCTGCTGACGAACAGCTGGTAACCCCACGCCTGCAGCGAGATCGCGGTCTTGAGGTTCGGGTACGGCGACATCGCCATGTGGTCGATACCCGAGACGTTCTTGGCCAGCGTCTTAACCTGCGCGCTGGACAGCTTGTCCTTGTTGTAGGTGATCCACACGGCGCCGTGCTCGAGCATGTGGACGGCGTTCTCGTTGGCGATCGCCTTCGGGTACACCGTGCCGGTGCAGTCGGCCCAGTAGGCGCTGTGGTCGCCGCCGACCGGGGGAGTGGCGTCGTACTTGATGTTGCCGTCGACGTGGTTGTGCGAGCCCTCGACCCGGTACGTGACGCCCTTGATCTTCGCCGCTGCCGCAGCCTCCGGGTGGCGGTAGGAATCGCTGGCCAGGACGGCCTGGCCGCCCTTGCTGACGTGCGCGGAGCTGCCGGACTTCGTCGTGGCGATGACGACGCCCAGGACGCCGGCGGCGAAGGCGACGATGACGAGCGTCGTGATGATCAGGCCCCACGGGGTCTGCTTCTGGTTGACGATCGACTTCTTCTTCTTGGCCTTGCGGGCGGGCGGCTTCTGCGCCGGGCCGCGGTTGCCCGGCTTGCTGCCCGGTTTGCCGGCGCCGGCCCGCGTGCCGGCGGGGCCGCGGCCGGATCCCGGCGGCTTCGAGGCGGGGGACTTGCGCTCGGGCATGAGCCTGCTTCCTGGTCGCGGTCACGGACAGCGGACACCTGGTCCGAACGCCGAGTCTAGGTGCCCGGCCCGTATGGGACCGCTGAGCCGCGCTGTGTGGCCCGAGCCGCGGAGGAACTCGCGCCGCTGCGGCCACTACGATCGCATGGTGACACCCGCCGATCTCGCCGCGCTCGTGCAGGCCGCCGTGCGGTCGGCCGTCGACGCCGGCGACCTCGTCGGCGAGGTGCCGGCCGAGGTTGTCGTCGAGCGCCCCAAGAACCGCGACCACGGCGACTACACCACCAACATCGCCCTGCGGCTGGCCAAGCCCGCCGGCAAGGCCCCGCGGGCGGTAGCAGAACTCCTTGCCAGCCGGCTCGCTGCGGCCGACGGAGTCGCGAGGGTCGACGTCGCCGGACCGGGCTTCCTCAACATCACCCTCGACGCCGACAGCCTGGGCGCCGTCGCCCAGCAGATCGTCGCGGCCGGAGTGGATTTCGGCCGAACGGACGCCAGCCAGGGGTTGCACGTCAACCTCGAGTTCGTGTCGGCGAACCCGACCGGCCCGGTCCACCTCGGCGGCACGCGGTGGGCCGCTGTCGGTGACTCGCTGGCCCGCGTCCTGGAAGCGACCGGCGCGAAGGTCACCCGCGAGTACTACTTCAACGACCACGGCGGACAGATCGACAAGTTCGCCCGCTCGCTGCTCGCCGCCGCGCAAGGCCGGCCGGCCCCCGAGGACGGCTACGGCGGCGCGTACATCGGCGAGATCGCCGAGCAGATCCGCGGCGCCCACCCCGAGGTGATCGGACTGCCCGACGACGACGCGCAGGAGCTCTTCCGCCGCGAGGGCGTCGAGCTGATGTTCACCGAGGTCAAGCAGTCGCTGCACGACTTCGGCGTCGACTTCGACGTGTACTTCCACGAGAACTCGCTGCACGAATCGGGCGCGGTCGAGAAGGCCGTCGAGACGCTCAAGCAGTCGGGGAGCCTCTACTTCGCCGACCAGGCCTGGTGGCTGCGCTCGACGGAGTTCGGCGACGACAAGGACCGCGTCGTCATCAAGAGCGACGGCAACGCCGCCTACATCGCCGGTGACCTCGCCTACCTGCGCGACAAGCGTGCCCGCGGCGCCGACCTGTGCATCTATCTGCTCGGCGCCGACCACCACGGCTACATCGCCCGGCTCAAGGCAGCGGCCGCGGCGTTCGGCGACGACCCGGCCACCGTCGAGGTGCTGATCGGTCAGCTCGTGAATCTCGTCCGCGACGGCAAGCCGGTGCGGATGAGCAAGCGCGCCGGCACCGTGCTGACCATGGCCGACCTCGTCGACGCCGTCGGGGTCGACGCCGCCCGATACGCCCTCGAGCGCTCGGCCATCGAGACCACCCTGGACATCGACCTCGACCTGCTGGTCAAGCGCACGAACGACAATCCCGTGTACTACGTGCAGTACGCCCATGCGCGGACGTCGAACGTGCGGCGTAACGCCGACTCGGTGGGTATCGGGCTCGACACGTTCACCCCCGAGTTGCTCAGTACACCGGCCGACGCCGCGTTGCTCACGGCACTGGGCGAGTACCCGCGCATCGTCACCACCGCGGCCCAGCTGCGCGCCCCGCACCGCATCGCGCACTACCTCGAGAGCCTGGCCGGGACGTACCACCGCTGGTACGACACCCGCGAGTGCCGGGTGATGCCCGTCGGCGACGAGCCGATCAGCGACGCCAATCGAACCCGGAACTGGGTCAACGAGGCGACCCGGGTCGTGCTGGCCAACGGGCTCGGTCTGCTGGGCGTCAGCGCGCCGGAGCGCCTGTAATGAGCCGAAATGCCCACCCGGCCGGGCCACGGCACGGCGACGTGCTGTCCTCGGCCCAGCAGTCCGACCTGCCCGACGACGTCAACGCGCTCGATCCGGCGATCTGGCCGTCCACCGCCACCCGCGAGGCCGGCGTGCTGCAGCTCGGGGGCGCCGCGGTCACCGAGCTGGCGCGCGAGCACGGCACGCCGACGTTGTTCCTCGACGAGGTCGACGTCCGCGCCCGCGCCCGCTCCTACACCCAGGCCCTCGCCGGCTTCGACGTGTTCTACGCCGGCAAGGCGTTCCTGTGCACCACGCTGGCCCGAATCGTCGCCGACGAAGGGCTCGGGCTCGACGTGTGCACCGGCGGCGAGCTGGCGGTGGCGCTCGCCGCGCAGTTCCCGCCCGAGCGCATCGAGGTGCACGGCAACAACAAGTCGGTCGCCGAGCTGACCCGCGCGGTCGAGGCAGGGGTCGGATCGATCATCGTCGACTCCTTCGACGAGATCGCCCGCCTGGCCACGGTCGCGGCGACGCACGGCGTCCAGCAGCGGGTGCTGGTTCGCGTGACCGTCGGCGTCGAGGCCCACACCCACGAGTTCATCGCCACCGCCCACGAGGACCAGAAGTTCGGGTTCTCGCTGCGCGACGGCTCGGCGCTGCGGGCGGTCGAGGCCGTGCTGGCTGCGCCGTCGCTGCACTTCGCCGGCCTGCACTCGCACATCGGCTCGCAGATCTTCGAGACCGCCGGCTTCGAGGTCGCCGCCCACCGCGTGGTCGCCCTCGCTGCGGCGATCCGCGACAAGCACGGCATCGTCGTCGACGAGCTCAACCTCGGCGGCGGGCTCGGCATCGCCTACGTGAGCGGCGACGACCCCGAATCGCCCAAGCAGACCCTCGAGCGGCTCAACGGCATCGTCGAACTCGAGTGCGCGTCGGTCGGCATGCGGGTACCGAAGCTGTCGGTCGAGCCGGGACGCGCGATCATCGGCCCGAGCATGATCACCGTCTACGAGATCGGCACGGTCAAGGACGTCACGCTCGACGGCGGCACCACCCGGCGCTACGTCTCCGTCGACGGCGGCATGAGCGACAACATCCGCACCGCGCTGTACGACGCGCAGTACACCTGCACGCTGGCCAATCGCGCGTCGACCGAGACGCCGGTCCGCACCCGCATCGTCGGCAAGCACTGCGAGAGCGGCGATGTCGTCGTGCGCGACACCTGGCTGCCCGGCGACGTCCGTCCCGGCGACCTGCTGGCCGTCGCGGCCACCGGCGCGTACTGCCGCAGCATGGCCAGCAACTACAACCACGTGCCGCGGCCGCCGGTCGTCTCGGTCGTCGACGGTACGGCCACCGTCATCGTGCGCCGCGAGACCGAGGACGACCTGCTGGCGCTCGATACCGGCGTCACGGCGGTGCCCGCATGAAGCCGGTGCGGGTCGGGCTGCTCGGCTGCGGTGTCGTCGGCTCGCAGGTCGCCCGGTTGATCAACGAGCAGGCCGACGACCTCGCCCAACGCATCGGTGCACCTCTCGAACTGGCGGCTGTTGCCGTCCGGCGACCGGCGCGGCATCCCGACATCCCGGCGGAGCTGCTCACCACCGACGCCGACTCGCTGGTGACCCGCGACGACATCGACGTCGTGGTCGAGGTCATCGGCGGCATCGAGCCCGTGCGCAGCCTGCTGCTCGCCGCTCTGGCCGGCGGCAAGAGCGTGGTCAGCGCGAACAAGGCGCTGCTGGCCGACGACGGCGCCACCCTGCACGACGCGGCGACCAAGGCCGGGGTCGACCTGTACTACGAGGCCGCGGTGGCCGGCGCGATCCCGCTGCTGCGCCCGCTGCGCGAGTCGCTGGCCGGCGACCGCATCACGCGCGTCATGGGCATCGTCAACGGCACCACCAACTACATCCTGTCGCGTATGGACGCCACCGGCGCCGGTTTCGACGAGGCGCTGGCCGAGGCCACCGCGCTCGGGTACGCCGAGGCCGACCCCACCGCCGACGTCGACGGTTACGACGCCGCCGCAAAGGCCGCGATCCTGGCCGGGCTGGCCTTCCACACCCGCGTCACGATGTCCGACGTCTACCGCGAGGGCATCGGCGACGTCAGCGCGGCCGACATCGCCAGCGCCCAGGCGATGGACTGCACGGTGAAGCTGCTCGCGATCTGCGAGCGGGCGGTCGACGCCGACGGCCGCGAGCACGTCTCCGTGCGCGCGCACCCGGCCATGATCCCGCGATCGCACCCGCTGGCCGGGGTGGGCGACGCCTACAACGCCGTGTTCGTCGAGGCCGAGGCCGCCGGCTCGCTGATGTTCTACGGCCGTGGCGCCGGTGGCGCGCCGACGGCCAGCGCGGTGTTGGGCGACCTCGTCGCCGTGGCCCGCAACCGGGTCAGTGGCAGCCGGGGTGCCGGCGAGAGCGCGTACGCCGACCTGCCGATCCAGCCGATGGGCGAGGCCACCACCCGCTATCACGTCGCGCTCGACGTCTCCGACCAGCCCGGCGTGCTCGCCGGGGTCGCCAGCGCGTTCGCGGCCGAGGGTGTCAGCATCAAGACGGTCCGGCAGGAGGGACGCGGCGACGCGGCGACCCTCGTGCTCGTCACGCACGCCGCCACCGACGCCGCGCTGGCCCGGACGGTCGAGAAGCTGGAAGGTATGGCCCTGGTGGGGCGGGCTGCAAGCGTGATGCGCGTCGAGGGGGTAGCAGGGGAATGAGTGCCATGACCCGAACCGGTTGGCCGGGCTTGATCGAGGCCTACCGCGATCGCCTGCCGGTCACCGACGCCACCCCGGTCGTCACTCTCTTCGAGGGCAACACGCCGCTCGTCCCGGCGCGGGTGCTGTCGGAGATGACCGGCTGCGAGGTCTACCTCAAGGTTGAGGGCGCGAACCCCACGGGGTCGTTCAAGGACCGTGGCATGACGATGGCCATCTCCAAGGCCGCCGAGGACGGCGCCCAGGCGGTCATCTGCGCCTCCACCGGCAACACCTCGGCCAGCGCCGCCGCGTACGCGGTGCGGGCCGGGATGACCTGTGCGGTGCTCGTGCCGCAGGGCAAGATCGCGCTCGGCAAGATGGCCCAGGCGCTGGCGCACGGGGCAAAGCTGCTGCAGGTCGACGGCAACTTCGACGACTGCCTCGAACTCGCGCAGAAGCTGGCCGTCGACTACCCGGTCTCGCTGGTCAACTCGGTGAACCAGTACCGCATCCAGGGGCAGAAGACCGCGGCCTTCGAGGTCTGCGACGTGCTCGGCCGCGCGCCCGACGTCCACTGCATCCCGGTGGGCAACGCGGGCAACATCACCGCCTACTGGAAGGGTTATCGCGAGTACGCCGCCGACGGCGTCATCGACTCGCAGCCTCGGATGTTCGGCTTCCAGGCGGCCGGAGCGGCCCCGATCGTGCTGGGCGCGCCCGTCACCTCGCCGACGACGATCGCGACCGCCATCCGCATCGGCAACCCGGCATCGTGGACGCAGGCCGAAGCCGCGCGCGACGAGTCCGCGGGCCTGATCGATGCCGTCACCGACCGACAGATCCTGCAGGCCTACCGGCTGGTCGCGCGCAGCGAGGCGGTGTTCGTCGAACCGGCGTCGGCGGCCAGCATCGCCGGCCTGCTCGCCACCGTGGCCGACGGGCGCCTGCCCCGCGGGTCGACGGTCGTCTGCACGGTCACCGGCAACGGACTCAAGGACCCTGAGTGGGCGATCTCGGGCGCCCCGAAACCGATCACCGTCCCGGTCGACGGGCTCGCCGCCGCCGTCCATCTGGGGCTTGCTTGAGCAGGCGGTTCGTCGACGGCGAGGTGCGGGTCCGGGTCCCGGCCAGCAGCGCCAACCTGGGTCCGGGGTTCGACGCCCTGGGGCTCGCGCTCGGCATCTACGACGACGTCTCGGGTCGGATCACCGACGACGGGTTCGACGTCCACGTCGCGGGCGAAGGTGGTTCCGGCGGCCGGGCGGTGGCTCGCGACGAATCGCATCTGGTCGCCCGAACCATGCGCTCCGCTTTCGCCGCGATGGACGTCTCGCCCCCCGGGCTGTCGATCCAGTGCCACAACGCCATCCCGCACAGCCGCGGGCTCGGCTCGTCGGCCGCCGCGATCGTCGCCGGGCTGGTGCTGGCCCGCGCACTGGTGATCGACGGCGCCGAGCAGCTCGACGACGCCGCCCTGCTCCGTTCGGCCGGTGAGATCGAGGGCCACCCCGACAACGTGGCGCCCTGCCTGCTGGGTGGGCTCACGATCGCGTGGCTCGAGCACGGTGCCGCCCGCGCGATCCGCCGCACCCTGGACCCGACGGTGCTGCCCGTCGTCCTGATTCCCCCGTTCACCGCCTCGACGGAGCTTGCGCGCGGACTGCTGCCGGCCACCGTGCCGCATGCGGAAGCTGCCTTCGCCGCCGGGCGCGCGGCGCTGCTGGTGGCCGCGTTGACCGGCAGCCCCGAGGCCCTGTTCGCGGCAACCGAGGACCGCCTGCACCAGGCTTTCCGGGCGCCTGCCATGCCGGACAGCTGGCAGCTGCTCACCGAACTGCGTGCAGCCGGACATCCCGCGGTGGTGTCCGGCGCCGGACCGACGATCCTCGTTCCGGCTCGAGATCAGGTCGAGGCCGAGGCGGTCCGGGCGATGGCGCCGCTCGGGTGGCGGGCCGAGCAGCCCGCGGTCGACGTCGCGGGTGCGCGCATCGTCGGCGCCGACTGAGGTCGGCACCGCGGAACACGCCGGGGGCCCCTGATGTTGCCGCTACCAGGGACAGCGTCTACGCTCGTCCCGTCAGTCAGGTTCACGCCGCAGGCCCAGCCACCCGATTCTCGGACAGGCACTGACTTCCACCGATTCGGCTCATCGCCGTGGTTCCCGGTCGTCACCGGTCAAACGCTTCGGCCTTGGTCCGCAGCACACCGTCGCGCGCCCGTTTCGAGCGCAGCGACACCTTCCGAAAAGGACCCGATTACGTGACAGACACCCAGGAGCAGACCCTGTCCGCCGCCGCCGAGGCGGTCAAGGACGGGGCTGCCGGCAGCACGAAGGCGTCCCGCCCGGCTGCCAGACGAGGCTCATTGTCGACGATGCTGCTGCCGGAGTTGCAGCAGGTTGCCGGTGGCCTCGGCATCAGCACTGCCAAGAAGAAGAAGAGCGAACTCGTCGCCGCGATCCAGGCCGCCCGCGCCGGGTCGTCGTCGGGTGACGCACCCGCACCCGCGCCTGCAGCCGCCGTCTCGGGCGATTCGGCACAGCGCCGCACCCGCGCCCCGCGGGCAGCCCGGAACGCCGAGGCCCCGCAGGCCGCAGTCAACGCAGAGAACCCGCAGGCATCGCAGACCCGGGTCGAGAGCGCCGCCCCCGCCGTGGAGCCCGCGGTCGCCGACAACGGCCGGCGCAACGGCAACACCGAGCAGCGCGAGCAGAACCGCAGCCAGCAGAACAACCGCGGCGACAATCGCACCGACACCCGCGATCCGAACCGCCAGAACCGCACCGAGAACCCCGACCGCACCGGCGCCAACGGCAGCGGCGCGAACGGCGGTGCCCCGAACGTCTCGAACGGGAGTGCCCCGAACAGCACCCCGAACGACGACGACGACTTCGACGGTGGTCGGCGCCGCGGGCGTCGCTACCGCGACCGTCGGGGCCGCAACCGCGAGCGTCAGGGCGGCGCCGGCCAGGTCGGTGGCCAGAGCAGCAACGACAGCGAGCCCACCGTCACCGACGACGACGTCCTGGTCCCCATCGCCGGCATCGTCGATGCGCAGGAGGAGAAGGGCAACTGGTTCATCCGGGTCGGCGGCTACTTCGCCACGAGCGACGACGTCTACATCGCCAATGCGATGGTGCGCCGCTTCGGTCTGCGCCGTGGTGACGCCGTCACCGGCCAGGTGAAGGCGCTGCGCGAGGGCGAGCGTCGCGAGAAGTACAACCCGCTCGTGCGCCTGGACACCGTCAACGGCGACGCCCCCGACAAGGCCAAGAACCGCGTCGAGTTCACCAAGCTCACCCCGCTCTACCCGCAGGAGCGGCTGCGCCTCGAGACCGAGCCGCACATCCTGACGACCCGCGTCATCGACCTGGTCATGCCGATCGGCAAGGGCCAGCGCGCCCTGATCGTCTCGCCGCCGAAGGCCGGCAAGACCATGGTGCTGCAGGCCATCGCGAACGCCATCGCGACGAACAACCCCGAGGCCCACCTGATGGTCGTCCTCGTCGACGAGCGGCCCGAAGAGGTCACCGACATGCAGCGCTCGGTGAAGGGCGAGGTCATCGCCTCGACCTTCGACCGACGCCCGCAGGACCACATCACCGTCGCCGAGCTGTCCATCGAGCGGGCCAAGCGGCTCGTCGAGATGGGCCACGACGTCGTCGTGCTGCTGGACTCCATCACCCGCCTCGGTCGCGCCTACAACCTCGGCGCACCGGCCAGCGGACGCATCCTGTCAGGTGGTGTCGACTCGACCGCGCTGTACCAGCCCAAGCGATTCCTCGGTGCGGCCCGCAACATCGAGAACGGCGGCTCGCTCACCATCATCGCCACCGCGCTCGTCGAGACCGGTTCGGCCGGTGACACCGTGTTCTTCGAGGAATACAAGGGCACCGGCAACGCCGAGCTCAAGCTCGATCGCAAGATCGCCGACAAGCGGATCTTCCCGGCCATCGACGTCGACCAGTCCTCCACCCGCAAGGAGGAGATCCTGCTCTCGCCCGACGAGCTGGCCGTGACGATCAAGCTGCGCCGGGTGCTGCATGCCCTGGAATCCCAGCAGGCCATCGAGCTGGTGCTCGACCGGCTGCGCAAGACGCGCACCAACACCGAGTTCCTCATGCAGATCGCCAAGACCACGCCCGGCCAGGACTGACGACCTGCACCCTCGACGACCCGGTACGCCTGCGTGGCGCACCGGGTCGTTGCGTGTCCAGCCGTCAGGACACGGCCCGGTAGCGATCGGTGGAAACGCTTGCTGTCGGTGGGGTGCACGGTTAGGTTCTGCTGAGTGTGAAACAGGGCACAACAGCGGATATGACGCCGGTCGGGTCCGCGACACGCGGCCGATCGGCCTGAGGGGAGAACACATGCGGCGATGGACGCGCAACGTGGCGCGGGCGGGGGTGAGTGCGGCGCTCGTCCTCGGCACGGTCAGCGCCTGCAGCAGTTCCGGCGGTACGCCCACGTTGAACTGGTACATCAACCCCGACAGCGGTGGCCAGGCCACGCTGGCCAAAGAGTGCTCGGCCGCGTCGGGCGGTGCCTACAAGATCACCATCCAGACGCTGCCCAGCGACGCCAGCCAGCAGCGCCAGCAGCTGGTCACCCGCCTCGCGGCCAAGGACTCCTCGATCGACATGATGAGCCTCGACCCGGTGTTCGTCGCCGAGTTCGCCGAGGCCGGATTCCTGGCCGACGTCCCCGCGCAGTACCAGGCCGAGTACACCAAGGACATCGTCAAGCCCGCGGTCACCGCGTCGACCTGGAAGGGCAAGCTCGTCGCCGCGCCGTTCTGGGCCAACACCCAGCTGCTCTGGTACCGCAAGTCGATCGCCAAGGCCGCCGGGCTGGACATGACCAAACCTGTCACCTGGCAGCAGATCATCGACGCCGCGGTCAAGACGAAGAAGACCATCGGGGTGCAGGCCGACCTGTACGAGGGCTACACGGTCTGGATCAACGCACTGGTCGAGGGTGCCGGCGGCAAGATCGTCGAGAACCCCGGCGCGATCGCCAAGAACCTCAAGCTCGGCCTGGACACCGCGGCCGGCAAGGACGCCGCGAGCATCATCGGTCAGGTCGCCCGCAAGGGCATCGGCGGCCCGTCGCTGTCCACCAGCGAGGAGGCGCAGTCGCTCGCCGTCTTCGAGAACAACAGCACCAGCGGGTTCATGACGATCTGGCCCTACGTCTGGGCGGCCATGAAGTCCGACGGCGTCAAGTTCCGCGACAGCGACGTCGGCTGGACCTCCTACCCCGAGACCGTGGCGGGCAAGCAGTCCAAGCCCCCGTTCGGCGGGATCGAGATCGGCACCGGCGCATACAGCTCGCACAAGACCCTCGCCTTCAAGGCGATCGAGTGCATCCGCAACGAGCAGCACCAGCTCGAGTACATGAACACGACCGGTAACCCGGCGGCCAACACCCAGGTCTACAACGCGCCCTCGATCCGTAAGGCGTACCCGATGGCCGACACCATCCGCACCTCGCTCGAGCAGGCCGCACCCCGGCCGCAGACCCAGTACTACGGCGACCTGTCGACGGCGTTGCAGCAGTCGTTCAGCCCGCCGAACTCGGTGAGCTCGTCGACGCCGAAGAAGGCGCAGAAATTCATCCTGGCCGTCCTCAAGGGGGACAAGCTGCTATGACAGCGACGCTGCACAAAGAACCGGGCGACACGTTGCCGGCACCCGTCAAGCGGAAGAAGACGGTCCTGTCGGACCGCGCGCGACAGGAACGCAACCTGGGGTGGAAGCTGGCGGCGCCGGCGTTCCTCGTGATGATGGTCGTGGTCGCGTACCCGATCCTGAACGCGATCTACCTGTCGTTCTTCAACTACCGGCTCACCGACCCCAACGGCCGCGCGTTCATCTGGTTCAAGAACTACAAGGTCATCCTGTCGGACTCGACCTGGTGGCACGCGGTCGAGATCAGCACGTTGATCATGGTGATCACCGTGGCGGTGGAGTTCGTCCTCGGCATGGCGCTGGCCATGGTGATGAACAAGATCGTCATCCCGCGCAAGACGCTGCGCACGATCGTGCTGATCCCGTACTCGATCATCACCGTGGTGTCGGCGTACGGCTTCCAGTACGCCTTCGCACCCACCAGTGGCTACCTCAGCGTCTGGTTGCACTACATCACCTTCGGCAGCTTCAACCGCAACTACGACTTCTTCGGCCACCACTGGTCGGCCCTGATCGCGATCATGGTGTCGGAGGTGTGGAAGACGACGCCGTTCATGTCACTGCTGCTGCTGGCCGGTCTGGCCCAGGTGCCGGGTGAGTTGCAGGAGGCGGCCGAGGTCGACGGTGCCACCTTCTGGGAGCGCCTGCGACGGGTCACCCTGCCGTCGATGAAGGCGGCCATCATGGTGGCCGTGCTGTTCCGGGCACTCGACGCGTTCCGGATCTTCGACAACATCTACATCATGACGAAGGGTTCGCAGAACACCGGTTCGGTCGCCATCCTGGCCTTCGACCAGACGATCACCCGCAGCGAGATCGGCCTCGGTTCGGCGATCTCGATCATGCTGTTCCTGTTCGTCGTCGTCATCAGCGCGATCTTCATCAAGCTGTTCAAGACAGACCTGTCACGGGCAACGGGGGGCTGACCATGAGTGCCGAAGTCTCGCACCGCGCCAAGGTGTGGATGGGTGTCGCCGCGATACCGATCATCCTGTACACCCTGCTGCCGATCGGCTGGATCCTGTCGTTGTCGTTGAAGACCGGATCGTCGGTCAACGACCGCAACTACGTTCCGAAGCACTGGACCTGGGCCAGTTACAAGTACATCTTCACCGGGGGCGCACACGACCTGTTCGTGCCGGCGCTCATCAACTCGATAGGCATCTGCCTGATCGCCACGTTCATCTCGGTGATCCTGGCGGCCTTCTGCGCCTACGGGATCGCCCGGCTCGACTTCCCGGGCAAGAAGCTGGTGCTGAACGCAGCGCTGCTGACCGCGTTCTTCCCCTCGATCAGCATCGTGACGCCGCTGTTCAACCTGTGGCGTTCGATCGGGCTCTACAACACCTGGCCCGGCCTGATCATCCCGTACCTGTCACTGACCCTGCCGCTGTCGATCTGGACCATGACCGCGTTCTTCCGGCAGATCCCCTGGGAGATGGAGCAGGCTGCCCAGGTCGACGGCGCCACCAGCTGGCAGGCGTTCCGCAAGGTGGTGTTCCCGCTGGCGGCACCGGGCGTGTTCACCACGGCCATCATCGCGTTCTTCAACGCGTGGAACGACTTCGTGTTCGCCGAAGGACTGAGCTCGACACCGGGCCAGGCCGGCCACTTCAACGGCGCCCAGACCGTCCCGGCCGTACTGAGCACCTTCCAGGGCCCGTCCCAGTTCATCCCGGCGACGGGGTACGTCGCGGCGGCTGCCGTGATCGTGACCATCCCTGTCGTCGTTCTCGTGCTCGTCTTCCAGAAGCGCATCGTCTCCGGCCTCACCGCCGGCGCGGTCAAGGGTTAGTCAGCGGTCAAAGGAGCGAATCGTGTCAACCATCGAGATGAAGCACATCACCAAGGTCTACGGCGACGGATTCAAAGCTGTCACCGACGTCAACATCGACGTTGCCGACGGGGAGTTCCTGATCCTCGTCGGGCCGTCGGGTTCGGGTAAGTCGACGCTGCTGCGCATGATCGTCGGGCTCGAGGACATCACCAGCGGTGACCTCACCATCGACGGCACGCGGATGAACGACAAGGCCCCCCGCGACCGTAACCTGTCCATGGTGTTCCAGAACTACGCGCTGTACCCGCACCTCACCGTCTACGAGAACATCGCGTTCCCGTTGCGGCTGGGCAAGAACAAGACCTCCGAGGACAAGATCAAGGAAATGGTCGGCGCCATCGCCGATTCCCTCGAGCTGCGCGAACACCTCGAGCGC
The DNA here is from genome assembly GCA_964657545.1 of uncultured Jatrophihabitantaceae bacterium. Taxonomy (GTDB): domain Bacteria; phylum Actinomycetota; class Actinomycetes; order Mycobacteriales; family Jatrophihabitantaceae; genus Jatrophihabitans. The sequence goes on along the minus strand of CAZZVT010000033.1, from coordinate 11,447 downwards.
AAGCCGGCGAACCTGTCCGGCGGGCAGCGCCAGCGGGTGGCGATGGGTCGGGCGATCATCCGCTCGGCCAACGGCTTCCTGTTCGACGAGCCGCTGTCGAACCTCGACGCCAAGCTGCGTGGTCAGATGCGCACCGAGATCTCGCGGCTGCAGCGGCGTCTCGGCATCACCACCGTCTACGTCACCCACGACCAGACCGAGGCGATGACCCTCGGCGACCGGGTAGCCGTGCTGCGCCGCGGTGTGCTGCAGCAGGTGGCCAGTCCGCGCGAGCTCTACGAGCAGCCCGTCAACCTGTTCGTGGCGGGTTTCATCGGGTCACCGCCGATGAACTTCCTGCCGGCCTCGGTGGGCGACGGCGTGCTCGAGATGCCGTTCGTCAACCTGCCGCTGCCCGAGGCGGTGGCCCGCGAGAAGAAGCGCGGCGACCTCGTCATCGTCGGGGTGCGGCCGGAGGCGTTCGAGGACGCCGGCCTGGTCGAGGAGGCGCACCGGCACGAGGGGGTGACCTTCAAGGCCAGCGTCGACGTCACCGAGTGGCTGGGCAACGAGAAGTACGCCTATCTGCCCTTCGAGCCGCACAAGGACGTGCAGGAGGCCCTCAACGAACTCGACCGCGAGCTCGACGGTGAGGCGCTGCGCACCCAGCTCGTGGTGTCCCTCGACGGCTCGAGCAAGATCCGGCAGGGCGACGACGCCGAGCTCTGGGTCAACCCGTCCTCGATCCACGTGTTCGACGCCGAGTCCGGCGCCAACCTGACGCGCAGCGAGGCCAAGGCCCAGCAGATCGCGGCCGAGTCCGAGCAGGACCGCCAGCGCGAGCTGGCGCACGCCCAGGAGAAGGAACCGCTCAAGGTCTGAGAATCGTGGTCTGAGGTATCAGGGTCCGACGAGCCAGCTGGCTTGGTACGGAGCGAGCCAGAAGTCCCCGTCCGATGCCGTGGCACCGGAGAGGACATCGCGCGCTCCGACCAGGCCGAGCTCGGCAAGTCGGGCGACCGGGAACGGCCGCCAGCTCTCGGTGACGTTGAACAGCTCGAGCAGCCGGCCCTCCGGATGCGTGCGCAGGACGGCCAGCACCCCGGGGTCGGTCGGGTCGAGCACCTGCGACGGCGTGCCGGCGTGCAGCATCGGCAGCGCGGCCCGACGCTCGATCAGTTGACGTATCCCGGCGAAAACGCGCCCGGCCACGGTTGTCGGGTCGTTTCGCGAGGAACGCAGCGCCTCGTCCATCCGCGGCCGGTGGTACCAGCGGTTGTCGCCGGTGTGCGCCGGGTCGAGCGCCCAGTCGGCGTCGCCGACCAGCCCGAGCTCGTCGCCCATCCAGAGCACCGGGATCCCGCCCCAGCCGAGCACGACGGCGTAGGCCAGCAGCACCCGCCGCACCGCGTGGTCGGCCTGCTCAGGCGAGGCGGGCTCTCGCAGGCCGACGAGGTCGGCGGTCATCCCGCTGACCCGTCGATCACCGGTCGCTGGGTTCGCCTGGAACGTCAGCCCGCGGGCGTGCGAGCCGGGGAAGCGTCCGGTGTAGTAGTCCGACAGGAACGCCCGATGGCCGAAACCCGACAGCCCGACGCGCTGCGCGTCGGCGTCGTCGATCGCCCAGCCGATGTCGTCGTGGCAGCGCAGGTAACAGATCCACGCCGTGTTCGGCGGGCTGGGCGGCAACCGCTGCAGGGCCCGTACGGCGAGCCGGACGTCACGGGTGGCGAGCATCGACCAGATCTGGACCATCAGGGTGTTGTGGTAAGCCAGATCGCTGACCTTGCCGTGGTGGCGGCCCTGACCGAGATACTGCACCAGGTCGGCGGGGGCCACGATCGCCTCGGCCTTGAGCGCGACAGCGGGGCACGCGATGCGGGTCAGAGCCCGCAGGGCGTGGGCGATCGCATGCACCTCGGGCTGGTTCTGGCTGTTCGTGCCCTTCCGCTTCCACAGGAAGGCGATCGCGTCGAGGCGCAGCACCTCGACGCCCAGGTTCGCCAGCCAGCAGACGATGTCGGCGTACTCGGCGAAGACGTCCGGGTTGGCCCAGTTTACGTCCCACTGGAAGCTGTTGAAGGTCGTCCAGACCCAGCCCGCCAGCTCGTCGTCCCAGGTGAAGTTGCCCGGCGCGAAGTCCGGGAAGACCTCCGGCAGCGTGGCCTCGTAGGCGTCGGGCTCCGAACGGTCGGCAAAGACATGGAAGTAGCCGCGATGGCGAGCGTCGCCGGACCGGGCCGACGTGGCCCACGCGTGCTCGCGGGCGACGTGGTTGAGCACGAGGTCGACGACCAGGCTGATGCCCTGCGCGCGGAGCTCGCCGGCCAGCGCGACCAGATCCTCGACGGTCCCGAGGTCGGCGCGGACGTCGCGGTAGTCGGCCACCGCGTACCCGCCGTCACTGTCGCCGTCGCGCGGTTGCAGCAACGGCATGAGGTGCAGGTAGGTGACGCCGAGCTCACGCAGATAGGGCAGTTGCTCACGCACGCCGGCGAGCGATCCGGCGAACCGCTCGGTGTAGGCCGCGTAGCCGAGCATCGACGGCGACTGGAACCAGTCGGGCGCCAGGATGCGTTCCAGGTCGAGGCGGTGTAGGTCGGCCGGGCGGCGGGCGTAGGCAGCGGCGGCGGTGTCGAGCAGGCGTTGCTCGAGGGCCTCGGCCTGGGCGGGGGAGTACACCTCGCGCAGACCGATCCGCAGATCGGGCAGCCAGCGCCGGACCCGCGCGTCGAACTGCTCGCGCCGCTCGGGCGACAGTGCGTCGAATGCCGTGTCGCCCATCGGGTGATTCAACCGGTCAGGGCCGGTACGGAACAAATGCCGCGGTCGGCGGCGTTCCTGCCGCGATTGGATTTGCCGGGGGAACCCCTGGCACACTGATCTGTCACCACCCGGCTGCGGTTCACCCTCGCCATCCACGAGGGACCCGGGGCCAGACACACAAGGGATCCAGAACAATGCGCGAAGGCATCCACCCCGAGTACGTGACCACCGAGGTCACCTGCTCCTGCGGGAACACGTTCACCACGCACAGCACGGCCAAGTCCGGCGCCATCCGCGCCGAGGTCTGCTCGGCGTGCCACCCGTTCTACACGGGCAAGCAGAAGATCATGGACATCGGCGGTCGCGTCGACAAGTTCGAGAAGCGCTACGGCAAGCGCGTCCGCTGAGCGAGTCACCCGGGCGGCTGCCCGAGCTCATCGCCGAGTACGCCCAGGTCGGTAAGGACCTCAGCGACCCGGCCGTGCACAACGATGCCGGCCGGGCCCGGACGCTGGGCCGTCGGTTCGCCGAGCTGGCCCCGCTCGTGGCCGTGGCCGGCGAGCTCGACGCCGCCCGTGGTGATCTCGCCGCGGCCCGCGAACTCGCGGCCGAGGATCCGTCCTTCGCCGCCGAGGTCGACTCGCTGACCGCACGCATCGGCGAGCTCGAGGCCCAGCTCACGCACCTGCTGCTGCCCAAGGACCCGAACGACAGCAAGGACGTCATCCTCGAGGTCAAGGCCGGCGAGGGCGGCGACGAGTCGGCGCTGTTCGCCGGCGACCTGTTGCGGATGTATCTGCGCTACGCGGAGCGTCAGGGCTGGGCGGTCGACGTGCTCGACGAGGAGTCCACCGACCTCGGCGGCATCAAGTCGGTGACCATCGCGGTGCGTTCGCGCAAGGCCGATCAGGCCGTGTGGGCGCACCTGAAGTACGAGGGCGGGGTGCACCGGGTGCAGCGCGTGCCGGCCACCGAATCCCAGGGCCGCATCCACACCTCGGCCGCCGGCGTCGTCACCCTGCCTGAGGCCGAGGAGGTCGACGTCGAGATCGACCCCAACGACCTGCGCATCGACGTCTACCGGTCGTCCGGGCCCGGCGGGCAGAGCGTGAACACGACCGACTCGGCCGTGCGCATCACGCACATCCCCACCGGCACCGTCGTCAGCATGCAGAACGAGAAGAGCCAGCTGCAGAACCGCGAGGCCGGTATGCGGGTGCTGCGGGCCCGGCTGCTGGCCGCCGCCCAGGAGCAGGCCGCGGCCGCGTCGTCCGACGCGCGCCGCTCGCAGGTGCGCACGGTCGACCGCTCCGAGCGGGTGCGCACCTACAACTTCCCCGAGAACCGGATCAGTGATCACCGGGTCGGGTTCAAGGCCTACAACCTCGACCAGGTCATCGACGGCGCGCTCGACGACGTCATCGCGGCCCTGCAGCAGGCCGACACCGACGCGCTGCTGGCCGGCTCCGACAGCTCGTGAGCGCAGCGGTTCGGCCGCTGCTGCAGGACGCCGCCGAGCGGTTGCGCGCCGCCGGCGTCGACAGCCCCCGGGTCGACGCCGAACTGCTGCTGGCCGCCGTGCTCGACCGGCCCCGCAGCGCGCTGGTGACGCTCGACTCGGTGCCCGACAGCGTGGCCGCCACGTTCACCGGGTGGGTGGGGCGCCGGGTGGCCCGTGAACCGCTGCAGTACATCACCGGCACCGCACCGTTCCGGCACCTGCTGCTGGCCGTCGGGCCCGGGGTGTTCGTGCCGCGGCCCGAGACGGAACTGCTCGTCGACGCCGTGCTCCCGCACCTGCGCTCGCTCGCGGCGCCCCGCGTCGCCGACCTGTGCGCCGGGTCGGGCGCGCTGGGCCTGGCCATCGCCGACGAGGTGCCGGGCGCAACGGTGGTTGCCGTCGAGTCCGCGCAGTCGGCGGCCCGGTGGCTGACCCGCAACGCGTCCGGCACCTCGGTGCGGGTGCTGGTGGGCGACGTCCGCGATCCCGAGTTGCTGCAACCGCTCTACGGCCGCCTGGACGTCGTGCTGTGCAACCCGCCCTACGTCCCGCTGCCGACCGACGTCGCGCCCGAGGTGCTGGCCGATCCGCGAGAAGCAGTCTTCGCCGGCATCGACGGGCTCGACCTCATGTCGACGGTCGTGTCGCGAGCCGCGTCGTTGCTGCGCTCGGGCGGGGTGCTCGCCCTGGAACACGACGACACCCACGCGACGTCCGTCCCTGCTCTGCTCAGTGTGGATGAGCGCTGGACGGAGGTCGTCGAGCACGACGACCTGACCGGACGACCCCGGTTCGTCACCGCTCGCCGGGTCTGAGCTGTCTCGCGAGCGTGCGGCCATCAACAGCGCGCTAGGGCAAGATGTCCGCCGTGGCCCTGTTCTTCGAGTGCGGCGATCCGGATGTTCGCGACGACGCGATCCAGACCGCGGCACACAGCGTGACCTCCGGCGAACTCGTGGTGCTGCCCACCGACACCGTCTACGGCGTGGGGGCCGACGCCTTCGACGCCGTTGCGGTCACCGACCTGCTGCGGGCCAAGGGGCGCGGCCGCGACATGCCGGTTCCCGTCCTGGTCGGTTCCTGGACGACGATCGAGGGCCTGGTCAGTGCGGTCGACGCCCGGACGCGCCTGCTCATCGAGGCCTTCTGGCCGGGCGGCCTGACCATCGTCGTGCGGCACGCGCAGTCGCTCAACTGGGACCTCGGCGACGCCGACGGCACCGTCGCGGTCCGGATGCCACTGCACCCCGTCGCCATCGAGCTGCTGGAGAAGACCGGCCCGATGGCGGTGTCCAGCGCCAACAAGTCCGGGCAGCCGGCCGCCCAGACGGCCGCGGAGGCGCAGGTGCAGCTGGGTGAGGACGTCGCGGTCTACCTCGAGGACGGGCCCGTCGCGGCCGGCGTGGCCTCGACGATCGTCGACGTCACCGGCGCGCATCCGAGGGTCCTGCGCACCGGTGCAGTGACCGAGCGGGCGCTGCGCGAGGTCGTCCCGGACATCATCGGCCTGGGCCCGGTCAGGCCCACCCCGCGGCCCCGCCCGTGAGGCACCGGCCGTGAGACATCCGAGTCTCGAGTACCTGCTCGTGGCCTGCGTGGGTGCCATCGTCACGCTGCTGCTGACCCCGGTGGCCCGCCGGGTGGCGATCCGGGTCGGCGCGGTGGCCAAACCCCGCGACCGCGACGTGCACGCCGTCGCCATCCCACGCATGGGCGGCGTCGCGATGTTGGCCGGGTTCGCGCTGGCCCTGTTCGTCGCATCCCGCCTGCCGACGCTGGGGGAGGGCTTCAAGTTCGGGCCGGAGATCCCGTGGATCGTCGGGGCAGGCGCGATCATCTGCGGCATCGGCGTGCTCGACGACATCTACGAGCTGGACTCCCTCACCAAGCTCGCGGGCCAGGCCCTGGCCACCGGCGTGATGGTCACCCAGGGCGGCGTCCAGCTGGGCCTGGTGCCGCTGGTGGGTACGACCCTGTCCTTCACCGGCAGTTTCGGGGTGCCCGTCACGGTGCTGCTGACGCTGTTGATCATCAATGCCCTGAACTTCATCGACGGTCTGGACGGCCTCGCCGCCGGCGTCAGCACGATCAGCGCCGTCGCCTTCTTCGTGTTCTCCTATCACCTGGCCCAGGACGGGTTCACCCAGTCGGCCTCGCCGCCCACCCTGCTGGCCGCGGCCCTGGCCGGCACCTGCATCGGATTCCTGCCGCACAACTTCTTCCCGGCCAAGATCTTCATGGGCGACTCCGGATCGATGCTCGTCGGCCTGATGCTGTCGGCGGCGGCGACGACGTCGACCACGACGACCGACTCCCAGGTCTTCAGCGGCACGTCCCTCGCCATCTTCCTGCCGCTCATCGTGCCGGCGTCGGTGCTGGCGCTGCCGTTCCTCGATCTTCTGCTCGCGGTGGTGCGCAGGGTGGCCCGGGGACGTTCGCCGTTCGCGCCGGACAAGCAGCACCTGCACCACCGGCTGCTCGAGATCGGTCACAGCCACCGCCGGGCCGTGCTGCTGCTGTACTTCTGGTCCGCCGTGGTGGCGTTCGCCGGTGTCGGGGTGTCCTTCGCGGGCAGCCAATCGTTGGTGCTGTGGCTACTGCTCGCCTTCGTCGTGGTCGGCCTGCTCGTGTCGCTGGTGCCGACTCTTCGTCGTCGACGCGCTCCCGCTCCGGCGGTGGTCGGCGCCGCTCGCCACCACGACCATCTCGTGTGAGTTAGGGCAACGGGCCCGGCATGGGTACGGTTCGCCCGTGACCGCCGTCCGGGAATCGCTGCAGCGGCACCTGACGCCGCCGTCGGCGATGGGTCGCCGTGGACCGGCCATGATCGCCGTGCGGGTGCGGATGATCGCCTTCGCGATCCCCATGGTCGTCGGCGCAGCCGGCTACTACTGGCTGTCCGCCAAAACCGGCCGCGCAGCGCTCAGCTATGCCGGCGGTGTGGGCCTCACCGGGCTGCTGCTCATCGGCGGCATCCTGGCCGTCCGAGCCGGCGCCGCGCTGTCGCCGATGCTGGCCACCGTCATGGCGCTGAGCAGTTACACCACCGTCGCGTTCGTCCTGCTCGCCGTGTTCGCGGTGTCCGATCCGCACGTCCTGGACGCACCGGCATTCGCGCTGGGGCTGGTCGTCGGGGTCGTCGTCGGAGTGGCCCTGCAGATCCGCGACGCCCGCCCACCCGCCACCCGAGCCTGAGAAATCACTTGTTAGAGTGCGCATGACAATGTCGAAGCAGGCGTCACCCGGCCCCGAAGGATACGACCAGGGGCAGGGCGACCCGTGGGCTGCGTTCGGTTATCTCGTTGCCGGGGTTGCCTTCTACGGTGTCCTGGGATGGCTTCTGGGTAGATGGCTGCACGCCGATTACCTGGTCCCGGTCGGCATCGTCGTCGGAATGTTGTTCGGCATGTTCATGGTTTTCGCCCGGTATCGCTTCCGTGACACCGGCGATGAGCGCCCGGACACGCCCGCACGTCCCCCGATCGACCACGATCCGCCCGCCGACCGGCGCGACCATCGCGATGACCGAGGAGAGATGCAGTGAGTTTCGAGCCTCCCGGCCCGATCGATTTCTTCCTACCCGATTTCTTCACGGGGACGAAGTGGAATGAGAGCGGCTACCAGGCGGTCCTGACCAAGCCCGCAGCGCTGCTCGTGCTGGGCGCCATCCTGGCTTTCGGCTTCCTCTGGTTCACCTCGCGCCGCGCGCAGCTCGTACCCGGCAAGCGTCAGTTCCTGGGTGAGACGGCCTACAACCTCGTGCGCGACAGCATCGGCCGCGACGTCATCGGCGCGGACTTCCTGCGCTGGGTGCCGCTGCTGGTGTCGCTGTTCTTCTTCGTCATCATCAACAACCTGTTCGGCATCGTCCCGGGACTGCAGTTCCCCACGTTCTCGCGGGTCAACTACGCCTACGGCCTGGCCGCCATGGTGTGGATCATCTACAACGCAGTGGGCATCATCGACAAGGGGCCGCTGGGCTACCTGAAGTTCGTCACCACGCCGTCCGGCGTGCCCTGGTTGCTGCTGCCGCTCATCATCCCGTTGGAGTTCCTGTCCAACGTCATCGTCCGGCCGATCACGCTGTCCCTGCGACTGTTCGCGAACATGTTCGCCGGTCACCTGCTGATCATCCTGTTCTCGACGGGCGGCGCGTACCTGCTGCTGCACGCATCGAACCCGGTCGTCAACAAACCGGCCGGCGTGCTGGCCTTCGTCCTGGGTGTGGCTATCGGCTTCCTCGAGCTCATCGTGGCCACCCTGCAGGCCTACGTCTTCACCCTGCTGACCGCGAGCTACATCGCCGGCTCACAGGCCAAGGAACACTGACCTTCACCACCCCGCTAGACCACCAACATCGGTCACCACGACCGCAACGAGAGGACACAGAATGGCAATCGGCGGCACGCTCAACATGGTTGGTTACGGCCTTGCCGCGATCGGCCCCGGTATCGGCGTCGGCATCGTCTTCGCCGCCTACATCAACGGCACGGCCCGCCAGCCGGAGCTGCAGAGCCGGTTGCAGACCATCGCCTTCCTGGGCTTCGCGCTCTCCGAAGCGCTGGCGATCATCGGTATCGCTTTGGCGTTCGTCCTCAAGGCCGGCAACACCAGCTGATCCGCAGTACTGAAGCCCGGAAAGGAGAGTGGCGATGAGCGCGACGCAGCTTGCAGCGAGTGAGCCCTCACCCCTGAACTTCGTGTGGTCCGAGTTCATTCTCGTCCTGATCATCTTCGGCATCCTGTTCTTCCTGGTGCGCAAGTACGTCGTTCCGAACTTCGAGAAGAACTTCGATGCCCGACGTGATGCCATCGAGGGCGGCCTGGAACGTGCCGAGAAGGCTCAGGCCGAGGCACAGGCCACGCTCGAGAAGTACCAGCAGCAGCTCGCCGAGGCACGCTCGGAAGCAGCGCAGATCCGCGAGAACGCGCGGGCCGAGGCCCAGCGCACGCTCGAGGAGCTGCGCGCCGAGGCGCAGGAGGAGTCGGCCCGCATCGTCGCCCGCGGTGAGGAACAGCTCGCCAACCAGCGGCAGTCCGTCATCCGCGAGCTGCGGGCCGAGATCGGCACGCTGGCCGTCGAGCTGTCGGAGAAGATCGTCGCGCAACGTCTGGCTGACGACGCCCAGGTGTCGGCGACGGTCGATGCGTTCCTCGCCGGGCTGGAAGCGAGCGATCAGGCAAGCGCGTCGGAGGAGTCGCGGGCATGATGCACTCGGCCAGCCGCGAGGCGCTGGAGACCCTGCAGGAGGAGCAGCGCTCGGCGCTGGAGGCCACCGCAGCCGCCGGCGACCTCGTCACCCTCGCGCAGGAGCTCTACGCCGTGGCCGGCCTGCTGGTCGGCTCACCGCCGCTGCGGCGTACGGTCGGCGATCCGGCCACGCCCGCGCCGGCGCGGGTGACCATCATCGAGGGTCTCATCGGCTCGCAGATCGGCGAGCTCGCCCAGCAGATCGTTCGCGTCGCCGTGCGCCAGCGCTGGTCGACACCGTGGGATCTCTGCGACGCCCTCGAGTCGGCCGGCGACGACGCGCTGTTCGCGGCGGCCGAGAAGGACAACCAGCTCGACACCGTCGAGGACGAACTGTTCCGCTTCGAGCGCATCATCCAGGGCGACGGCGATGTCGTGTCCCTGCTCGACGAGCCGGCGGTCGACGTCGCGAGGCGTCAGACGCTGCTCGGCTCGCTGCTCGACGGCAAGGTCTGCGACACCACGCTGGCGCTGCTGCGGCACGCGGTCGCCAGCAGCCGCAGGCGCAGCCTGCTGTCCGCCATCGACGACCTGCTCCAGCTGGCTGCTGAACGACAGGAGCGCTCGATCGCGCGCGTCGTGTCGGCCGCCCCGCTGTCCGACGCCCAGCAGCGCAAGCTGGCCGAGCTCCTGAGCTCGATGTACGGCCGGCAGATCACCCTGCGCATGGCGCTCGATGCCTCCGTGCAGGGTGGGCTCGTGATCCGCGTCGGTGACGAGGTCATCGACGGCAGCATCGCGTCCCGCTTCGCCTCGGCCCGGGCCTCGATCGCCGGCTGACCACCACCGCTTACCTGTTCGACGACAGATGACATAGAAGAGGAAATTTCATGGCCGAGCTGACGATCTCCGCAGACGAGATCCGTAGCGCTATCGAGAGCTACGTGTCGTCGTACACGCCCGAGGCGACCCGCGAGGAGGTGGGCGTCGTCGCCGAGACCGGCGACGGCATCGCCCGCGTCGAGGGACTGCCGAGCGCGATGACCAACGAGCTGCTCGAGTTCGAGGACGGCACGCTGGGCATCGCCCTGAACCTCGACGTCCGCGACATCGGCGTGGTCGTGCTCGGCAACGCCGACGCGATCCAGGAGGGCCAGGCAGTCAAGCGCACCGGCGACATCCTCTCCGTGCCGGTCGGCGACGCCTACCTGGGCCGCGTGGTGAACCCGCTGGGCCAGCCGATCGACGGCAACGGCGAGATCGAGACCACCGAGCGTCGCGCCCTCGAGCTGCAGGCGCCCACCGTCGTGCAGCGCAAAGAGGTCAAGGAGCCGCTGCTCACCGGTATCAAGGCCATCGACTCGATGACCGCGATCGGTCGTGGGCAGCGTCAGCTGATCATCGGCGACCGGCAGACCGGCAAGTCGACGGTCTGCCTCGACGCGATCATCAACCAGCGCGACAACTGGAAGACCGGCGATCCGGCCAAGCAGGTGCGCTGCATCTATGTGGCCATCGGGCAGAAGGGCTCGACGATCGCTGCGGCGCGCAACACCCTCGACGAGGCCGGCGCGATGGAGTACACGACCATCGTCGCGGCCCCGGCGTCGAACTCCGCCGGGTTCAAGTACCTCGCGCCCTACACCGGCTCGGCTATCGGCCAGCACTGGATGTACGACGGCAAGCACGTCCTGATCGTGTTCGACGACCTGACCAAGCAGGCCGAGGCCTACCGCGCGGTGTCGCTGCTGCTGCGCCGCCCGCCGGGCCGCGAGGCCTACCCCGGCGACGTCTTCTACTTGCACAGCCGGCTGCTCGAGCGCTGCGCGAAGCTGTCCGACGAACTCGGCGGCGGTTCGATGACCGGCCTTCCGATCATCGAGACCAAGGGCAACGACGTGTCGGCCTACATCCCGACCAACGTCATCTCGATCACCGACGGCCAGTGCTTCCTCGAGACCGACCTGTTCAACGCCGGCGTCCGCCCGGCCATCAACGTCGGCATCTCGG
>CAZZVT010000032.1:6337-25803 GCA_964657545.1 uncultured Jatrophihabitantaceae bacterium | reverse complement strand
TCGATCAGCACCGTGTAGTTGTCGCGGGGCTGGATCGCGTTGGCGCTGAACAGCGGATCGCCCCACTTCGCGGCGAGCTCGGCCGATGTCAGCGTGGTGGCCGACCCGTGCCACACGCGCGGCGGGCCGGCGAACGGCCGCGGCAGGCTCGTGACCGCGTCCAGCGGACCTCGGAACCTGCCCTGCCAGGTGACCCCCTCCTCGCGCCACAGCCGCCGCAGCAGCTCGTACTTCTCGGCCAGGGCGTCCCACTGCTCGCCCGGCGTGATGCCGAACATCGGCAGCTGACGCATCTCGTTGCCCTTGCCGATGACCAGCTCCAGGCGCCCGCGCGAGATCTGGTCGACGGTCGCGTAATCCTCGGCGACCCGCAGCGGGTCGTGGACGGACAACACCGAGACCCCGGTCTGGATCCGCACCCGGCTCGTGCTGGCCGCGATCGCCCCCAGCAGCACGCCCACCCCGGCGCTGAGGAACGGACCCGCGTGCCGCTCACCCACCGCAACGGCGTCGTAGCCGAACTCCTCCGCGTACCGCGCCGAGGTGAGCGCCTGCGAGAAGCGCTCGTCCGTCCGCACCAGACGACCGGTGACCGGGTTGGCCAACTGCGGCATGATGTCCAGGACTTGGAACTTCACCGGGCCTCCGGGCTCACGGAACGGCTTGGCACGCGGGGGCTCACGCCGCCGGCGGGAACGATCAGGCCCGCACGGTCTTCATCGCGCCGGCCCAGCTCTCGAGCTGATCGAACAGTGCGGTGGCGCCGTCGAGGTGCTGGGGGCCGGGCTTGAAGGTCGAGAAGTTCTCGAAGTCGGTGAACAGCGAGAACGACAGCTGCGTGCGGACGTGGGCGATCTGCAGCTCGCTGGCGATGCCGCGCAGGTGCTCGATCGCCCGGGCGCCACCGAGCGAGCCGTAGGACACGAAGGCCGCGGCCTTGTTGTTCCACTCGCCGTACAGGTAGTCGATGGCGTTCTTCAGGACGCCGGACGTCGAGTGGTTGTACTCCGGGGTGACGAAGATGTACCCGTCGTACGAGGCGATCTTTGCGGCCCACGCCTTGGTGTGCTCGTTGGCATAGGCGCCGAACGACGGCGGCATCGCCTCGTCCAGGTGCGGCAGCGGGTAGTCCGCCAGGTCCACGAGCTCGTAGTCGGCGCTGTCGCGGCCGGCGGCCTGCGCCAGCACCCAGTCGGCCACGCCCTTGCCGTTACGGCCCGGGCGGGTGCTGCCGATGATGATCGCGATCTTCAGGTCGCTCATGGGTGTTCCCTTCGAGGTGGTACGCGAGAGTTGGTCTGCACCTTGGACGGTAGCCCGCTTTTCATGAACGTTCAAGGAAAGATCGGATAAGCTCCGGTGATGCCTTCACCGCAATGGCTCTCGCCTGCCGAACTGGAGTCGTGGATGTCGTTCACGCTGCTGCTCGCCCGGCTGCCGTCGGCGCTGGAGGGGCAGTTGCAGGCCGACGCCGGGCTGAGCTACGTCGAGTACTACGTCCTGGCCGGGCTGTCGGACCAACCCGCTCGCGCCATGCGCATCAGCCAGCTCGCCTTCCTCACCAACGCCGAGCAGTCCCGGATGTCCCACATGATCCGACGTCTGGAGGCGCGGGGGTTGGTGCGCCGAGAGCCCGACCCGTGCGACGGCCGCGGCACTGTCGTCTCGCTGACCGACGCGGGGTACGCGCACCTCGTCGCGACCGCCCCTCGACACGTCGCCCGGGTGAGGGAGCTCGTCGTGGACACCCTGGAGCCGGAGGATCTGGTGCGACTCGGTGAGATCAGCAGACTCATCGTCGCCCGCATGGACGACGACGAATGCCGCTGACCGCAGCTCGAGAGTTCAGCCGGACAGGACAGTCCTGCCGCCCGCCCTACAGCGGCCGCAGCAGGTCGTCGGCGTCGACGATCGTGTAGGCGTAACCCTGCTCGGCGAGGAACCGCTGGCGGTGCGCGGCGTACTCGGCGTCGAGGGTGTCGCGGGCGACGACGGTGTAGAAGTGCGCCTGCCGGCCGTCGGCCTTGGGTCGCAGCACCCGCCCGAGCCGCTGGGCCTCCTCCTGCCGCGAGCCGAACGTGCCCGACATCTGGACGGCGACGGCGGCCTCGGGCAGGTCGATGGAGAAGTTGGCGACCTTGCTGACGACGAGCACGCGCGACTCGCCGCGGCGGAACTCGTCGTAGAGCCGCTCGCGCTCCTTGGTGGTCGTCGAACCCTGGATGATCGGCGCGCCGTCGAGGGCCGCAGCGGCGTCGTCGAGTTGGTCGAGGTAGGCACCGATCACCAGAACCTGGTCGTCGGGGTGCTTGTCGACGATCGCCTTGATCACCGGCAGCTTGGTGCGCGCGGTGGCAGCCAGCTTGTACCGGTCCTCGGGCTCGGCGGTGGCGTAGGCCATCCGCTCGGCGTCGGTGAGCGTGACGCGCACCTCGGTGCAGTCGGCCGGCGCGATGTAGCCCTGGTTCTCGATGTCCTTCCACGGCGCGTCGTAGCGCTTCGGCCCGATGAGCGAGAAGACGTCGCCCTCGCGGCCGTCCTCGCGGATGAGCGTGGCCGTCAGGCCGAGCCGTCGTCGCGACTGCAGGTCGGCGGTGAGCCGGAAGATCGGCGCGGGCAGCAGGTGCACCTCGTCGTAGACGATCAGGCCCCAGTCGCGCGAGTCGAACAGCTCGAGGTGGCGGTACTCGCCCTTCCGGCGGGTCGTCATGACCTGGTAGGTGGCGATGGTGACGGGCCGGATCTCCTTCTTCTCGCCGCTGTACTCGCCGATCTCCTCCTCGGTGAGCGAGGTGCGTGCGATCAGCTCGCGCTTCCACTGCCGTCCGCTGACGGTGTTGGTGACGAGGATGAGCGTGGTGGCCTTCGCCTTGGCCATGGCCGCCGCGCCCACCAGCGTCTTGCCCGCACCGCAGGGCAGCACGACGACGCCCGAGCCACCGGCCCAGAACATGTCGGCGGCCTGCTGCTGGTAGTCGCGCAGGTGCCAGTTCTCCTCGTCGAGGTCGATCTGGTGCGCCTCGCCGTCGACGTAACCCGCGAGGTCCTCGGCCGGCCAGCCCACCTTGAGCAGAGCCTGCTTCAGGTGCCCGCGCTCGGACGGGTGCACCAGGACGATGTCGTCCTCGACCCGCGCGCCGAGCATCGGCGCGATCTTCTTCTGCCGCAGGATCTCCTCGAGCACGGCCCGGTCGAGGCTGACGAGCGCCAGCCCGTGCACGGGGTGCTTGACCAGTTGCAGCCGGCCGTAGCGGTCCATGGTGTCGGCGACATCGACCAGAAGGGCGTGCGGCACGGGGTAGCGCGAGAAGCGCACCAGCGCGTCGACGACCTGCTCGGCGTCGTGGCCCGCCGCGCGCGCGTTCCAGAGCCCGAGCGGCGTCAGACGATAGGTGTGCACGTGCTCGGGAGAGCGCTCGAGCTCGGCGAAGGGCGCGATGGCACCCCGACACTCGGCGGCCTGCGGGTGGTCGACCTCGAGCAGCAGGGTCTTGTCGGACTGGACGATCAGCGGTCCGTCGGTCAACGTTTCTCCAAGGATTCTTAGCGACTCTCCATTGTCGCAAACACCGGCGACGAATGCGCCGTCGCGAGGTGAGAAGTTCCACCCCGTCTCCACCCACGGGTGGACGATTCCCGGCGGCGATCCGACGAACGTGGTCGCTATGACAATCACCGACTACGTCCTGGACATCACCCTCCTGGCCATCGTCTTCCGGCAGATCCGCGAGAGCCACTTCGGCTGGCACATGATCGCGCTGCCCGTGGGCATCTGCGGCTGGGTCGGCCTGCACTACCTGCACAGCCTGCCGACCGCCGGGAGCGACCTGAGCCTGATCGTCGGCTTCGCGGGGGTGGGCATCGCCCTGGGTCTGCTCAGCGGCTGGGCCACCCGGCTGCGGCGCGACGACTCCGGCCGGGTCCTGATCAGGGCCGGGTGGATCGCGGCCGGCGCCTGGGTGCTCGGTATGGGCTTTCGCCTCGGGTTCGCGGTGTGGGCGTCGCACGGCGGCGGTGACGCGCTCGCCCGGTTCAGCGCGGGCCACAGCATCACCTCCGACTCGGCGTGGACGGACGCGCTCGTCCTGATGGCGTTCGGTGAGGTGTTCGTGCGGACCGGCGTCCTCGCGCTGCGCGCACGCCGCACGGTTCGGACGGCACCTGCGGCGCTCGTCACGGCCTGACCGGTCAGGAACCGCCGAAGCCGTTGCGCCAGGCCCAGGCGACGAGTCCGGGACGTCCGTCGAGGGCGAGTTTGGACAGCACGTGGTTGAGGTGGGTCTTGACCGTGGCCTCGCTGACCACCAGCCGCCGGGCGATCTGCTGGTTCGACAGCCCCTCGGCCACGAGGCGCACGACGTCGACCTCCCGGCGGGTCAGTCCCTCGGCCTCGGGTGACGGCGCGCTGGGCGACAGTTCCGGCGGCGCGGTGTTCGGCGGCGGCGGCGCGGCCCGCAGCAGCTCGACGAGCCGGCGCTGCACGCCGGGATCGAGCACCGTTCGGCCCGCGGCGACCTCGTGGATCGCGGCCAGCAGATCCTCACCGGAGGTGTCCTTGGTCAGGTAACCGACCGCCCCGGCCCGCAGCGCGGGCAGCACGGCGTCGTCGTCGGCGAAGGTGGTCAGGATCAGGACGCCGACGTCCGGGCACTGGCGGGTGATCGCCGCGGTGGCCTCGGCGCCGTCCATCACCGGCATCCGCAGGTCGAGCAGCGCGACGTCCGGGCACAGCGCGATCACCTGCTCGACTGCCTGTGCGCCGTCACCCACACTGGCCACGACGTCGATCTCGCCGCCGGCCGAGAGCAGCAGCGCCAGGCCGTCGCGGATGACGGGTTGGTCGTCGGCCAGCACGAGCCGGATCACGAGCCCACCGGTACCGACGTCGTGGGTACGGCGATCTCGACGCACCACCCGGCGCCGGACGGTCCGGCGTGCAGCGTGCCGCCCACCGACGTGACCCGCTCGCCCATACCGTCGAGGCCCAGCCCGCTGCCGATGCCGTGAACCGGCAGCCGGTCGGCCCCCGGCCCGGTGTCGGTGATCGTGACGATCAACCGGGCCGGCTGCCAGGCGAGCCGCACCGTCGCGCAACCACCCGGCGCGTACCGCGCGGCGTTGGTCAGCGATTCCTGCACCGCCCGGTAGACGGCGTGCCCGGCGTCGCCGCTGACCGCGCTCGGAGTGCCATCGGCGGCCAGCCTCGCGTCGCCGGGGTGCCGCTCGATCAGCGCGGGCAGCGCGTCGAGGCCGAGCCCGACCGGGTCGCGCAGCGTGCTGACCGTGGCCCGCGCCTCGGCCAGCCCGTCGCGGGCCAGCGTCGCGGCACGCTCGAGCGGTTCCAGTACCGCCGGGCCGACCTGTTCGCGGGCCGCGACTGCACGGACTGCCTGCAGCTGGACGGACAGCCCGGCCAGGCTGTGGGCCAGCACGTCGTGCATCTCGCGGGCGATGCGGCCGCGCTCCTGCAGCGCGGCCGCCCGGGCCTCGGACTCCTGGCCGCGCTGGACATCGGCGAGCAGCGCCGTGGCCCGGTCGCGTTCGCGCACGAGTTCGCGGTGTTCGACGCCGCGCTGCACGAGCGTCGGGATCGCGATGCCGGCCAGCAGCCCCGGGTAGCTGTGCGAGATGACGCCGACGGTGGCGCCGAAGGCCACCGCGTCGAGCACGACGAACGCGAGCAGCGGGCGCCCGTCGAAGGCGTACGTCGCTCGCGCCGCAGCGACCACGACCAGGATGTAGGCCAGGCCGTTCGGTGCGGTGAAGCAGGCGGCCAGCGCGGCGACCGTGGTGACGAGCAGGGCTGCGCGGCGCAGCAGCAGCGGTTCGGAGCGCACGAACTGCAGGGCTATCACCGAGCCCGCCATCAGGGCGGCCGTGGCGATGCGCGCGCCCGACCCGTGCGTCTGGCTGACGCTCGCCGCAGTGATCAGCGCCCAGATCGGCACCCGCCACCACAGCGGGTGCAGCGCGGACAGCCGGGTCGCCGGCAGGAGCGTCATGACTCGTCGTCGAGACTCGGTGACTCGTCCTCATCGAGGATGCGAATGGCGGTGATGCGGTGGACGGGGTAGGAGGCCAGGCCCGAGCGGCCGCGCTCGTACCCGCGCAGCGTGCCGGCGGCGAGCGAGATCGGCTGCATGGTGTGCGCGGTGGTGGTGCCGTTGGCCTCGGCGGCGCCGAACCAGACGACCTGTGCCTCGCGAACCGCGCGCCGCAGCGTCTCCATGGTGGCCGCCGACGTGACACCGGGAATGTCGCGCGCGATGGTCTGCACCCGGCTGTCGGCCCCGGCGAGGGCGTCGCCGGAACGCAACCGGCGCACCAGCTCGCCGGCCTGCGCGTCGAGGTCGACGGCAGCGCGCACGGCAACGCTGCGCGAGGCGGGACGCGGCGGCGCACGCGGCGGTTCGACGCTCAGGGTGATGATCTCGCCCTGCGGCGACTCGGCCGCCGGCGCGAAACCGGCCGCGCGCAGCGAGTCGAGCAGTTCGGTCACCGACGACGTGGTCACCACGACGGTGGGGGCGAGGCGCCGCAGGTGCAGGCCGGCGACGTCGCGTTCGGCGAGTACGCGGTCGAGCAGCGCGGTGTCCTCGCAGCGCAGGTAGGCACCGGCCACGCCCGAGCGCAGGACTCCGTGCCGGCGCGCCGCGTCGTCGATCAGGTAGCTCAGCGCCTGCGGCACGGGTGTGCGGGAGCGGGACGCGACGAACGCGGCCAGCTGATCGCCGGTCCGCCCGGCGTCCAGGGCTCGGCGCACCGAGCGCTCGGTGATCCGGTAGACGCTGGCGCCGCCCGTCGATTCGAGGTCGGCGACGAGCCCGAGTTCGATGCCGAGTTCGGCGACCGGCGGCCCGGGCACGACGACGGTGAGGTCGGGCTGCACGAGGAAGTGGTCGACGGGCTCGGGCAGCGCTAGATCCAGCGCCCGTTCGGCCGCCTCGGGCGACCCGGCGAGCAGCGTGCGGGTGTAGCCGGTGATCCCGCCGGCGGCGGTGACGCCGAGCAGATCAGCCTCGGCCAGGATCGCGTCGACGACCGGTACCTGGCCCGCGGCTCGGCGTGGCTGGTGCCACGCGAACAGCGCCAGCACCTCGTCGCGGTCGGCCGGTGCCGAGCCGGGGGGCTGGTCGGCGAGCAGGCCCAACACCTGGCGGCGCAGTGTCGGCAGCGTCCCGCGCTCGACGTCCGGACCCAGCGCGGTGATGACCCGGTCGCGCTCGCCGCGCCGGCCGATGAGACCGGGCTGACGGGTCATGCCCAACCAGGCCGCTCCGAGCGTGATCCACCGGGCGGCCGTGTCGCGGGCGCGGAAGGCGTCGAAGTCGACGCTCGGCAGGTAGACGGGCTCGGCGCCGGTGGTGGCGTTCAGCAGGCCGGCGGCGTACATCGTCTCGACGACCAGGGCGGCGGCCGCTTCGTCGGTGCCGAGATCCTTCGCCGTTCGGCGCAGCTCGCGCACCCCCAGCCCGCCGGAGCGCAGGGTGGCCGGGGACTGCACCGACCAGGACTCGCCCACGGCGTCGACGAGTCGCAGCAGCTCGAGGACGGCGGTCGTCCCGATCTGGTCGAGCGCCAGCGGCTCGCGTTCGACCAGTCGCAGCGGCGGCGCCTCGGGACGTTCGAGAATCGTGAGCGGTGCACTCGGTGATCTCTGCGCCCGCACCGCGAGGCCGACCTCGCGCGGCAGTTCGACCCGTTGCCCGTCGATCGGCACCAGCAGCCCGCGCTCGATCAGGCGGTGCGCCGCGGTCTGCTCGCCGGCGTCGGCCTGCGCAGGGCGCACGGTGCCCACCGGTGGCCCGCTCGCGAGCCGGTCGAGGATCTCGCGCTCGTCGTCGGCCAGGCCGACGAGTTGCTTGTCGAGCCACTCGCGGTCGCCGAGCCGGGCGGCCGCATCCTGACCGCCGCGGGGTTGCGCCGCCGGGGCGATGTCGAGCCGGCGGAGCACCGGTACGAGCTGGAGGTCCGGCACGCCGGCGAAGAGCCGCGCGGCGGGCCGCCCGAGCCCCGCCGGGTAAGGGCCGACCGCGTCGCGCACGGCCGGGGTGAGGTGGATCAGCTCTGCGTCGCCCCACACGAGCGCACGGTCGAACAACGCCTCGAGGGCGTCGAGGTCGGCGCCGGGCACGCCGTCGGTGATCGTGTCGCCGGAGTCGGCGGCCAGGACGAGGTTCTCCAGGACCCGCAGCGTCAGCGCGTCGAGGCCGTCGACACTGCGCTGGGTGGACGTACGCACCCCGAGCCGGGCGGCCAACGACGTGAGGTCCGGCGCCGCGGGCAGCGCGAGGTCGGGACGGAGCCGCAGCAGTGCGGCGAGCTGGCGGTCGTCGCGTCGCCGCAACCAGTCCGTCAGCGAGCTCGCGCGAGTGGGCACGGATGGTTCGACGTCAGCGGTCAGAGCGTGGGCGGTTCGGCGTTGTGATCGCCGGCCAGGTTCGGTCGGTCCTGCGGGCGCGGGTGCTTGTAGAAGGCCAGCTGGTCGGCCGGGAGCGGGTACTCGATGTTGCCGAACGGCGAGTGCGCGCCCGCCGCCTCGGAGACGAGCTCGGAGACGTTGAAATCATCGCCCTCGTCGTGCGGGGAATTGTCGCGGAACTGCTCGGGAAGACGAGGCGTGCTCATGCTCGGAACCTCTCGGGCGAGATGGTGCGGTGGGTGCGAACAGCCGCTGCTGGGGCACCCCGCTGGGCAATTCAGTGTGCCACGGGCGCCGCAATGGTGAAGCTCGGTGGCGCACGACCAGTAGATTGACCCACGCTGTCTTCTTCCCCCGCGCGCGTCAGTCGATCGAGGAGTCCCCGGTGCCTTCCGGCAAGGTCAAATTCTTCAACACGGACAAGGGCTTCGGCTTCCTGTCCAACGACGAGGGCGACGACGTCTTCGTCCACAAGGATGCCCTGCCCGACGGGATGACCGAGCTCAAGGCCGGGCAGCGCGTCGAGTACGGCGTGGTGTCCGGGCGTAAAGGAAGCCAGGCCATGCAGGTGCGTGTCCTGGACCCGGTGCCGTCGGTGACCCGCAACGTCCGCATGCCCGCCGAGGAGATGGCCCCGCTCGTCGAGGACCTGATCAAGCTGCTCGACAGCACGTCGAACTCCCTGCACCGGGGTCGCTACCCCGATCGCCCCGAGGCCCGCAAGATCGCCGGTCTGCTTCGCCGCTTCGCCGACAACTTAGAAGCCTGACCGCGTCGCTCCGGCAGCTCCCCCTCGCTCCGCTCGGAGAGCGTGCCTCCCGCCGCACCTCGCTGTCGCTCGGTCCGCAAGCTCGCTGTCGCTCGCGCGGGTCAGGGCCTCTTCGCGCGAGCGCTCATCGCGTTGGTGGTTGGGATTCGAGCTTGGCCGCTCAACGCAGTTGTGGGCTCGAGGGTGTGAGGCCGGCCGCGTGGGCGCGGTCGAGCAGGGCCGAGATCGCGGCGTAGCCCTCGTCGCCGAGGTCGCGGGTGAACTCGTTGACGTAGAGCGCGATGTGCTGCGCCTGCACCTCGGGTGACATCTCGTCGGCATGCGCGGCGACGTAGGCCGCCGACGCCGACGGGTCGGACCAGGCATGTTCCACCGACGCCCGCGCGGCGCGGGTCAGCGCGGCGGCGTCGAGCGAGCGCCGGGCCAGGATCGCGCCGAGCGGGATGGGCAGGCCGGTGTCGGACTCCCACCACGCCCCGAGGTCGACGAGCGAGGTCAGCCCGAAGGAGGGGTAGGTGAAGCGCGCCTCGTGGATCACCAGGCCGGCGTCGTAGGTACCGTCGTGCACCGCCGGCATGATCGAGGTGAACGGCACGACGTCGATGCGCGCGGGGCGTTGCCCGGCGGCCCAGAGGCGGAAGAGCAGGTAGGCCGTCGAGCGCTCGCTGGGCACCGCGACCGTGCGCCCGTCGAGGGACCCGACGTCGCCGCGGGTCAGCACGAGCGGGCCGCAGCCCCGGCCGAGCGCGCCACCGCTGGGCAGCAGTGTGTAGTCGTCGAGCAGCCACGGCAACGCCCCGTAGGACACCTTGACGACGTCGAACTCACCGCGTTCGGCGGCGGTGTTGGTGACGTCGATGTCGGCGAACGTGACGTCGACGGGCGGGGTGCCCTCGAGCAGACCGTGCGACCACGCATGGAAGACGAAGGTGTCGTTGGGACAGGGCGAGTGCGCGAGCTTCACGACTCCATCGTCCTCTCGGCGGCGACGACGGCGGCCACCGCGGTGCCGAGTGCGCGCAGCGCGTCGGGGATGCGCCAGGCCGAGCGGTCACGGGGGCCGACGGCGTTCGACACCGCCCGGATCTCCGCGAACGCGACGCCGTGGGCGACGGCCGCAGCCGCGACGCCTGCACCCTCCATGCCCTCGGCACGGAGGTCGGGGTAGCGGCGGGCGAGCGCGTCGGCGGTGGCGGTCGATCCGGTGACGGTGCTGACGGTGACGATCGTGCCCAGATGTCCACCGGTGCGGTCGGCCAGCTCGACGGCGAGCGCGGGAGCGACCTCGTAGGCGTCGGTGCCGAAACCCAGGTCGGACGCGGGGATGAAGCCGTCGGCGCTCTCGGCGCCCAGGTCGGCGTGCGCGATCGTGCTCGCCACCGCGATCTCGCCGGTCGTCAGGGGGTCGAAGCCGCCGCCGATGCCGGCGCAGATCACCAGGTCGGCCGGCCGCTCGGCCAGCGCCCGAGCAGTGCCGGCCGCGGCTGCCGCCGGCCCGACCCCGACGGCGACGACGCGAACGTCGGGTCCCACGGCGGCGGCGATCGCCTGCCGCTCGGCGTCGACGGCGGTGACCACCAGGATCTGCATCAGTCGAGGCTGCGCACGATCGCGCCCGGCTGCGACGCGACGGCGCTGGACCGCAGGGCGCGCAGGCGCAGCACGACGACCGTCGCGACGCCCGCGGTGATCACGGTGGCGACGAGGAACGCGATCATCCCGTCGCCCGTGCTCGAGCTCGGCAGGGCGACGCCGAGCCCGGCACC
The DNA here is from genome assembly GCA_964657545.1 of uncultured Jatrophihabitantaceae bacterium. Taxonomy (GTDB): domain Bacteria; phylum Actinomycetota; class Actinomycetes; order Mycobacteriales; family Jatrophihabitantaceae; genus Jatrophihabitans. The sequence continues at coordinate 14,846 of CAZZVT010000032.1, read as the reverse complement.
GATGACCCACGCCAGCTGCAGGAACGTCTCGGACTTGCCGAACGCGCTCGAGCGCAGCGTCTCGACGACGTCGTTCTGGATCAGCGAGTCGAGCGCGATCTTCGACAGCGCGTTCAGGGCCGACACGATGAGCATGGCCACGATGGCCACCACGACGCTGAAGGTCAGTGCGGCGAGGAGCAGGGTCACGAACCCGATCACGGTGCAGACGACGATCAGCGATTCGGGTTTTGCCATCCGCAGGCGGGTGCCGATCGCCGTGCCCAGGAAGTTGCCGAAGCCGGCTGCCCCGACCACACCGCCGAGCTCGATCACGCCGCCCAGACCGTGCTTCGTCGACTCGACGTAGAACGCCAGGTAGATCGTCAACATGCCCGAGAGCAGGCGCAGCACCGACTGGCCCTGCAGCGCGATCACGAGGTGCGCGGCGAACCCGCGTCGGGCCCACTGGTTGATGCGCGACAGCGGCGGCACCTTCACCTGCGAGCGGGGCCGGGCCGGTTCCTCGGGGTGGCGCGGCGCGGGCTGCGCGGAGTCGACCTGCTTCGGCAGCTGGAAGGCGAAGAACGCGCATGCCGAGAAGCCGACGGCGGTGACGATCAGCCCGGCACTGTAGGAGCCGGTGACCTTGATGATCGTGCCGACCGCCGACCCCAGTACGAGCGTCGAGCCCAGCCCGAAGATCGTCAGCTTGGCGTTGGCCGCGGTGAGCGACATCGTGGGGGGTACCAGTCGTGGCGCGGCCGCCGCCCGCAGCACCCCGTAGGCCTTGGACAGCACCAGCGACCCCAGGGCGCAGGGATAGAGCACGAGCAGGTCGGTGGGATGCCCGGCCATGATCAACGCCAGGACGGCCCGGCCGATCGCGGTGCCGGCCATCGTCCAGCGGCGGCCGTGCTGCAGCCGGTCGAGGGCCGGGCCGATCACCGGTGCCACCACCGCGAACGGCGCCATGGTGACGAGCAGGTAGAGCAGGACGTTGCCGCGCTGCGCGCTGGACGACGCGCCGAAGAACACGGTGCCCGCCAGCGCAACGGTGATCATGGCGTCGGTGCCGTAGCTCAGCACCTGGTTCCAGATCAGTGCGGTGAGGCCGGATTCCTTCGCGCCGTCGGCCTCGCTGAGCGAGATGACCTTGCGAGTGACCACCCGGGCAGCCCGGTTCGTGCTGGTGACAGTGGCCTTGCCGAGCTGCGCCGCGGCCCTGCCCACCTTCGGCGGCTCGGGTGGCGTCAGCGGTTCGGCGTGGACGGCGGTGCCGGTGTGATAGGTCGACGAGCTGTACCGGTCGCCGAGCGGCGGGTACGGCTCGCGGGCGGGCGGGTCGTCGACGCGCTCGCCGGGCGCGTGGTGTGTCGTGTGGGCAGACCGGCCGAACCGCCCGTGCGGTCGGTCGTCGGTGCGCTTGCCCACGCGACCATCCTGCCCCACCGAAAGCAGGTTCGCCGGGGGGTGGGAGCGCGGGACACGAACGTCGGCAAGAATGAGGTCGTGACGAGCACCGAAGACACCGACGGCAACTCGACCGTGCTCACGGCGACATCGGCCGTGCAGTCCGAGCCGGCCGGACCCGAGCCCGACGCCGTCCTGGGCGCTGCGGTCGAGTTCGCCCGTGACGCCGCGCGCGAGGTCGGCGGCGAGCACGTCGGCGAGCACGTCGGGCTGCGCGCCGAACCGGCCAGCGAGGGCGCGCACGTCCTCACCCATGCCTTCGCCGCCACGCTGCCCGGGTACGTCGGCTGGCACTGGGCGATCACGCTCGGTCGGATCGACGGCGACGACGGGGTCACCGTCGACGAGGTCGTGCTGCTGCCCGGCGACGCCGCACTGCTGGCGCCGGCCTGGGTGCCGTGGGAGGAGCGGGTACGCCCCGGCGACCTCAGCCCGGGCGATCTGCTGCCCGCCCGCGTCGACGATCCGCGGCTGGTGCCCGCCTACGTCCTGTCCGACGACCCGGCCGTCGAGACCGTCGCCTTCGAACTGGGCCTCGGTCGCGAGCAGGTGATGTCGCGCGACGGGCGTCTCGACACCGCCGAGCGCTGGTACGCAGGCGACCGCGGGCCGGACTCGCCGATGGCCCGCCAGGCCCCGGCGCCCTGCGGGACGTGCGGTTTCTTCCTGCCGCTCGCGGGCGCGCTGGCCGCGGGCTTCGGCGTCTGCGGCAACGAGGTCACCGACAGCGACGGCGAGGTCGTCAGCGTCGAGTACGGCTGCGGCGCGCACTCGGAGGTGGTCGCCGAGGCGCCCCGAGGCACCGACGCGCTCGAGGCCGTGTGGGACGACGGCGACGAGATCACCGCCAACGAGATTGCCGACGTCGTCGTGCCCGAGGAATCAGATGGTGCGGCCGACGTGCTTGTGCCGGAGCATGATGGCGTAGCCGCAGAGCCCGAGCAGGAATCCGGCGACTGACGACCACAGCGTGATGCGGTGCCCGTGTTCGCCCAGCCAGTCGTAGAACGGCAGCTGCACGACCACCGCCACGAACCACAGCGTGGTGCCGACGGCCACGAGCCGGCGGGTGTTCATCTGCACCGCGGGCGGTTGCACGAGGTGACGGTCGGCGGGCACCGGCCGAGCCTACGTCTGCCGGGCACGCTGTCTTGGTTCACAGCTGGTCGTTAGCTAGACTAACGATCGTGGCAGCAGTGATGAGGACCCCGGCGGCGGAGCTTGCCTCCCAGCTGCGTCCCTCGCTGCTACGGCTCACCCGGATCGTTCGCAACCAGCGCGTCGACACCTCCGTGACGTTGACCCACCTGTCGGCCATGGCCACGCTCTACAAGTTCGGCGCCATGAGCGCCGGTGACCTCGCCACCTGCGAAAAGGTTCAACCACCGTCGATGACCAAGGTGCTCGCGACGCTCGAGGACCACGGCCTGGTCAGCCGCGAGCCGCATCCCAGCGACAAGCGTCAGGCGATCATCGCCATCACCCCTGCCGGCGTGACGCTGCTCGAGGAGGAGCAGCGCTCGCGCGACCGCTGGCTGTCACGCCAGCTCGAATGCCTCACTGCCGAGGAGCGGGCCCTGCTCGAGCGCGTCGTGCCGATCCTGGACAAGCTGGCCGACCAGTGACGTCGGTGGCGTCGCGCCCGACGCCCCCGCCCGCCGACGTCGTGGCACTGGACGCCCCCGACCGCAGCGTCTTCCGGGCCCTGCGCACGCGCAACTTCCGGCTCTACGCCGGCGGGCAGCTCGTGTCGCTGACCGGCACCTGGATGCAGCGCGTCGCCCAGGACTGGTTGGTCCTGGAGCTCACCAACTCCGGCACCGCGCTGGGCATCGTCACCGCCCTGCAGTTCGGCCCGCAGCTGGCGCTCGGGATGTGGGGCGGTGTCATCGCCGACCGCGGCGACAAGCGTCGCATCCTGCTGGCGACCCAGTCCGGCCTGGCGCTGCTCGCGCTCGCACTCGGCGTGCTCGACGTCGCCGGGGTGGTGGCCTACTGGCAGGTGCTGGTGCTGGCCCTTGTGCTCGGCCTGGTCACCGCGATCGACACGCCGGTGCGACAGTCGTTCGTGGTCGAGATGGTCGGCCGCGACGACCTCGCGAACGCCGTCGCCATCAACTCCACGATCTTCAACACCGGGCGCATCCTCGGCCCGGCGGTCGCCGGCGTCATGATCAGCGCCGTCGGTACGGGCTGGGCCTTCATCGCCAACGCCGCCTCGAGCGTCGCGGTGCTGGCGGGGCTTGCCCTGATGCGCCGCGCCGAGCTGCACCCCTCGCCGACCCTGCAGCGTGGGCCCGGACAGCTGCGCGAGGGGTTCGCCTACGTCCGCGCCCGCCCGGACCTCGTCCTGACCATGGTGTTGATCTTCGTCGTGGGCACGTTCGGGCTGAACTTCCAGATCACCTCGGCACTGCTGGCCAAGAATGTGTTCCACCACGGGGCGAGCGGCTACGGCTGGCTGTCCACGTCGCTGGCCGTCGGCGCCGTGGTGGGCGCGGTGCTGGCCGCGCGGCGTCTGCGCCGACCGTCGCCGGGATTCCTGCTGATCGCGGTCGTCGGGTTCGGCAGCGCCGAGATGGCCAGCGGCCTGATGCCGACGTTCCTGCTCAGCGCGCTCGTGTTGATCCCCACCGGTCTGGCCATGTTGACGGTCACCACCGCGGGCAACAGTTACGTGCAGCTCGGCGTCAGCCCGGTGATGCGTGGACGGGTCATGGCGCTGTACCTCGTCTGCTTCCTGGGCGGAACGCCGGTTGGCGCGCCGATCGCCGGCTGGGTCGGCGAGTGGGCGGGCCCGCGCTGGGCGATCGTCGGCGGTGGCCTGGTCTGTGTGCTGAGCGCGCTCGTGCTCGGCGTGGTGCACGCCGGGCACCGTGGCATCGCCGCCCTCGAGCTGCCGGCCCGGGCCGCGGCGCGGCTGCGGCACGCCTGATGCCCCTGCGGGTCGTCGACGACGCTGCAGACACCGACCTGGACGACTTCCGTGACCTCATGGACGCCGACGTCCGCCCCGACCGCCGCGGGATCGTTGTCGCCGAGGGTGTCAACGTCGTCGAGCGGCTGCTCGCCTCGTCCTACCGGGTCCGGGCCGTCGTCGGGGTGCCGGCGCGTCTCGAGGCCCTGGCCCCGCAGTTGGCCGGGCTCGACGTACCGGTGCTGTCGCTCGACAAATGGCTGCTGTCGCAGGTCGTCGGGTTCCGGGTCACCCGCGGCATCCTGGCGTCCGCCGACCGGCCGGCGCCTCGTGACCCCGACGAGCTGATCCGCACGTCTGCGCGGCTCGCGGTGCTGGAATCGCTGAACGACTTCGAGAATCTGGGCGCACTGTTCCGCAACGCGGCCGCGTTCGGCGTCGACGGCGTGCTGCTCGACCCGCACTGCGCCGACCCGCTGTACCGGCGCAGCGTGCGGGTGTCGATGGGCAACGTGCTGCGGGTGCCGTTCGCGGTGCTCCCCGGCCGGTGGCCCGGCGCGCTCGACCGGGTGCGGGCGCACGGGCACCGGCTGCTGGCCCTGACCCCGCGCGGTGAGCAGGACCTGCGCGGGCTCGACGTCCCGGCGCGGTGGGCGCTGCTGCTCGGCGCCGAGGGCCCGGGTCTCACCCCGGCCACGCTCGCTGCGGCCGACGCGCGGGTGCGCATCCCGATGGCCGACGGCGTCGACTCGTTGAACGTGGCCACCGCGGCCGCGGTCGCCTTCGCGCAGCTCTGCTGACCCGTCGGGTTTCCCGGTCGGGTGCGGCAGGCACACTGGCGATCATGGGTGCCGTGCGCGTACGTCGTCTGCTGGCCGTGTCGGCTCTGACGCTCGCCGCGACCGCCGCCTGCTCGAGCGGATCGGGCAAACCCGGCGCTGCCGAGCCGGCGACCGCCCCGGCGACGTCGGCGGCGCCCGTCGGCACCGTCGCCGCGGTCGGCGCCACGCCCGAGGGCATCGTCTACGACTCGGGCTCGCAGCTTGTCGCCGTGGCCGTCCGCGACCCCGACCGCCTCCAGCTGCTCGACCCGGACACGCTCGCGGTGCGGCGCAGTGTCCCGTTGCCCGGCGACGTCCGGCACCTGCAGGTGTCCGTCACGGGCAATGAGGTGCTGGTACCGGCCGAGAGCGCCCGCCAGATCCTCGAGGTGCCGTTGCCGACCGGCGCGGTGCGCGCGACCGCGGTCGGCAAGCAGCCGCACGACGCGGCGCGCGCGGCCGACGGCGACGTGATCGTCGGCAACGAGTTCGGCAAGTCGATCTCGGTGTTGCGTGACGGGCGGGTGCGCAGGACGATCCGCGACCTCACCCAGCCGGGCGGCGTCGTCGCGGTCGGTGGCAGCGTGGCGGTGGTCGACGTCGGCGCGTTCACGCTCAGCACCTACGACCTCACGACGCTGACGCGGACCGGGCGTATCCCGGCCGGCAAGGGCCCGACGCACGGTGTGCTCGTCGGCTCGAACCAGGTGCTGGTCAGCGACACCCGGGGCGACGCGCTGCTGCTCGACACCGTCTCCCCATTGCACCAGGTGAGTCGCCTGGCGCTGCCGGGCACTCCGTACGGGCTCGCCGTCGATGCAAGCACCTCAACCGTGTGGGTCACCCTGACCGCGCGGAACCAGGTGGTCGGCGTCCGGGTGTCGGGCAACCGGATGTCGGTGATCGCGCGCTACGCGACCGTCCGCCAGCCCAACACGGTGGCCGTCGACCCGGGCAGTCACCGGCTGTGGATCACCGGCACCGACGCGGGGGTCGTCCAGCTCATCCGACGGTGAGGGCGGCTGTCGGTCTCGCGCGAAACTCATTGCCGACACCTGGGGACAAAACGTCCATGCAGGGGGAAGCATGGGGACATGTCTCGTCATCGGGTCACGACGTCGACGGGGGCCGTCGTGGACGCGCCCACCGTGGTCGAGCTCGGCGCTCTCGTGGCCGAGGTCGCGCGCAGCGGCCGAGATGCGTTCCTGATCGTGGAGCGGCGCGCGGGTGCGGGCGGGAGTTCCCTGCTTGCCCGGCGCGCGCGCGAGGGTTGGGCCCTCGAACTGCACGACGGCGGGCCGAGCCGGCAGTACCTGACCCGCACCATGGCCGCCGGAGCCGTTCAGTCCGCCGTCACGTACTGGGTGCTGCGCGGCCGGGCGTGGCCGGGGCTGACGTGGCAGCACCGCAGCGAGGCCGCCCTGGCGCACGACGCTCTGGCCGCTGCCGTCTGACGCCCGATCCCGCCGTTCAGACGAGCGAGTCGGCCCAGGACGAGTGCAGCTCGGCGAAGTGCCCGCCGCCGGCGTCGACCAGCTCGGCGGGTGCGCCGTCCTCGATGATCTGCCCGTCGGCCAGCACCAGCACCCGGTCGGCGATCTCGACGGTGCTCAGCCGGTGGGCGATGATCAACGCCGTGCGCTTGGCCAGCACCGTGCGCAGGGCTCGCTGCACGGCGCGTTCGGCCGGGACGTCGAGAGACGATGTCGCCTCGTCGAGGATCAGGACGGCCGGGTCGGCCAGGAAGGCCCGGGCGAAGGCGACGAGCTGGCGTTGCCCGGCCGACAGCCGTCCACCGCGTTTGCGGACGTCGGTGTCGTAGCCCTCCGGCAGGGCCGTGATGAAGTCGTGCGCTCCCACCGCCCGCGCGGCCTGCTCGATCTCCTCGCGGGCGGCGCCCAGGCGGCCGAAGCCGATGTTGTCGGCGACGGATCCGGAGAACAGGAACCCGTCCTGCGTGATCATGACGACGGCATTGCGCAGCTGCCCGTCGCGTACGTCGCGCAGGTCGACGCCGTCGAGACGCACGGTTCCGGAGGTGGGGTCGTAGAAGCGGGCCAGCAGCTTGGCGATCGTGGTCTTGCCCGCGCCGGTCGCGCCGACGAGGGCGACCGTCTGCCCGGCCGGCACGTGCAACGACAACCGAGGTAGCACGACCTGGTCGTCGGTGTAGGCGAACGAGACGTCGTCGAGATCGAGCGCCCCGCCGACCGGTGTCGGCAGCTCGCGCGGATTCTCGGGCTCGGGGACGTCGGGGCGCACGGCGAGTACACCGGCGATCTTCTCCAGGGCCGCGGTGGCCGACTGCAGCGAGTTGTAGAAGACGCCGAGGTCCTGCATCGGGTCGTAGAACTGACGCAGGTAGAGCAGGAACGAGGTGAGCACACCGAGCTCGAGGCCGCCCTCGATGACCCGCCGGCCACCGATCAGCAGCACGGCGACGGTGGCCAGGTTGCCGATCAGGGCGGTACCCGGGATGAACCAGGCCTGCAGGACGAAGGTGCGCCGGTTGGCCTCGCGATAGGTGTCGTTGAGATCGGCGAAGATCGCGTCGTTGCGCTTCTCGCGGCGGAAGGCCTGCACCGCGCGGATGCCGTTGAACGTCTCGACGATGTTGACGATCATGGTTGCCACGTTCTCGCGGGTGCGGCGGAAGGCTTCCGCGGCGCGGGTCGAGAACCAGCGGTAGAGCGCGTAGAGCGGCACCAGCGCGCCGATGGCCACCAGTCCCAGCGGCAGGTCGAGGAACAGCAGGATGACCGCGATCGCGACGATGCTGAACACCGCGGTCAGCAGCCCGTCCAACCCGGCCTCGAGCAGCTCGTTGAGGGTGTCGACGTCCGAGGTCAGACGGGAGACCACCCGTCCCGAGGTGAAGCGCTCGTGGAACGCGACGGACAGCGACTGCATGTGGTCGTAACCGCGACGGCGCAGGTCGAACATGACGGCCTGCCCGATGCGTCCGCTGCGGATGACGAAGACGGCCCGCAGCCACGCCCCGGCGAGCGCGCTGACCACCAGGGCGACGCCGACGATGGTGAGGGAGGTGTAGTCGCCGCGCCGGGCGTCGGGCAGCGAGTCGTCGATGGCCACGCCGACCAGCCACGGTGCGGCCATGCTGAACAGCACCTGCACGAGCGCGATGCCCAGCACGCCCCACACCTTCGCGCGGTACGGCTGCAGGAGCTCGCGCAGCAGGTCACGACCGGCGCCGCCCAGCTTCGCCCGCCCCCCGGGATCGGCGGTGTCGACCGCGCGTTCGGCTCGCGCCTCCTCGGTGAGCTCGCCCTGCCAGCCGGAGTCGGCGGTCATGGGCGAA
>CAZZVT010000032.1:0-6237 GCA_964657545.1 uncultured Jatrophihabitantaceae bacterium | reverse complement strand
GGCGGTCATGGGCGAACTCCGTGAGCGGATGACCCGTGGGAATGGCCTTCGGCGGCCGGAGCGCAGCGGAGGGCGGTCATGACGGCGCATCCTCGAACTCGGTGGTCTGCATCTCGGGGGTCTGGGCCAGCAGCTCGCGGTAGGCGGGCACCCCGGCAAGCAGCTCGCTGTGGGTTCCGACGGCGGTGATCCGGCCATCGGCGAGCATCGCGACCCGGTCGGCGAGCAGCACCGTCGAGGGCCGGTGCGCGACCACCAGGGCGGTGGTGTGGGCGAGCACCCGGCGCAGTGCGGCCTCGACCTGCGCCTCGGTGTGGACGTCGAGTGCCGAGAGCGGGTCGTCGAGCACGAGCACCCGCGGCCGACCGAGCACCGCCCGGGCGAGCGCGAGGCGCTGCCGCTGCCCGCCGGACAGTGACAGGCCCTGCTCGCCGATGCGGGTGTCGAGGCCGAACGGCAGCCGGTACACGAACCCGGCCTGCGCGACCTCGATCGCCTCGGCGAGGTCGGCGTCGTCGATGCCCGAGCGCCCGAGGGTGAGGTTCTCGCGCACACTGGCCGAGAACAGGGTGGCGTCCTCGAAGGCGGTCGTGACGGCGTGCCGTAGCTGGTCCAGGCGCAGGTCGCGGACGTCGACGCCGCCGATGAGCACCCGCCCGCCGGTGACGTCGTAGAGCCTCGGGACCAGCGCGGTCAGTGTGGTCTTGCCCGAGCCGACGGCGCCGACGAGCGCCATCGTCTCACCCGGTTCGAGGGTGAGGTCGACGCCGCGCAGGACCTCCCGCTCGCTACCCGGATAGCCGAAGCGGACGTTCTGGAAGACCAGGCCGGTGCCGGTCTCGGCGGCCGCCGGTTCGGACGGGTCGAGCACGGTGGGCACGGCGTCGAGCACCTCGAAGATGCGTCGAGCCGCGCTGGCGGCCTCCTCGGCGAGGGCCAGCAGCCAGCCCAGCGAGATGATCGGCCAGATGAGCCGCAGGTAGAGGGCCACGAACGCGACGAGCGAACCCAGGCTCATCGCCCCGTGGCTGACGGCGAGCACGCCGCCGACGGTGGCCCCGGCCAGCACGAGCTGCGGATGGCCCTCGAGCAGTGCCCAGAACAACCCGAGCGTGCGCAGCTTGACGAGTTCGGCCTGACGCAGGCGCCGCGCGTCGGAGCTGAAACCGGCCAGCATGTGCGGGCGGCGCCCGTAGGACTTGATCACCCGGATGCCGAGCGCGGATTCCTCGACCGAGGTCGCGATGTCGCCGGTGAGGTCCTGGACGCGCCGCGCCTCGCGGCTGTACCGCAGCTCGAAGCGGCGGGTCAGCACGATGAGCGGGATCATCGCCACCACGACGAACAGCCCGAGCCAGAACTCGATGCGGATCAGCAGCAGGACGACGACGAGCGAGGCCACCGTGTTCGCGATCAGGAACACCGCCGCGAAGCCGACGAAGCGACGCAACGTCGACAGATCAGTCGTCATCCGCGACAGCAGCTGCCCCGACGGCCACCGGTCGTGGAACGCGACGGGCAGGCGCTGCAGGTGCGCGAACAGATCGCGGCGCAGGTCGGTCTCGATGCCGAGGGCGGCGGTGGCCATCGACTGGCGCCGGGCCCAGAACAGCGCCGCCTCGGCCACCCCGAACGCCAGCGCGAGCGCCGTCAGCGACCACAGCCCCCCGACGTCATGGTGCCGGATGGGGCCGTCGACCACCGAGCCCACGACGAGCGGGATCAGCGATTGGACGAGCATGGCCGCGGTGGCGGTGACGATCATGATCAGCACGGCCGCCCGGTGGGGACGCGCCCAGCGCCTGAGCCGCAGGACGGTGCGCAGGGTGCTCTCGGTGGTGGAAGCACTGCCGGAGCCGTCGGTGGACGATCCAGAGGATGCGTAGGCGTCCGGTGTCGTCACATTGACCCACGCTACGACGACCCCCCGACAACACGCGACTCAGTTTCGCGTCGGGCGAACCGTCGGGTCGGGATTCAGTCCTGCTTGCGGCGCACCCCGAGCAGGATGTCGTCCCAGGAGGGGACCTTGACCCGCTCGGCGCGCTCGTCCTCGGACTCCTCGCGCCTGCCGAGGTTGCGCACCGAGGACAGGCGGCTCAGCGGACGGGTCGTGGGGTCGGTGATGCCCAGCGGCAGAGGGGGCTCCTCGAATCCGAGGCCGGAGTTGCCGTCGGACAGGAACCCCAGCTCGCTGCGCCCCGTGGGCGGGGCGTCCTGGTCGTAGACGTGCTCGACGACCGTCTCCACCGGCGGGAGCGGGCCGGTCAATGCCTCCGCCATCGGCGGGAAGGCGACGACCCCCGGCAGCAACGGCGGCGCGCTCACGAGCGTGGGCCGCTCGGGCACCGGCGGGGCGACGGGGCGGATCGGGCGGTCGCTGAGCAGGTCGGCGGCGGTGTCGTCCAGCGCGGTCACCGATCGCGACGAGCGACGGAACGTCCATTCGGCACCGTGCGTTCCCTCACCACCCAGCCAGTCGGCGCGCACGATCCACTCGCCGTCCTCGCGGCGGCGGGACGACCAGGTCACCGTCGTCGGGTCGATGCCGTGGGCGGCGAAGCGGTCGTCGACGGCCTCACCGAAGACCACGAGCGTGCCCTCGCCGGCGTCGCCCCTGCTGCGGCGGGCGCGGGCCCGTCGGGCCTCCTCGGCGATGCGGATGCGCTCGTCGAGCACCGGGGCGGCGAAACGCATGACGCGCTCGACGTCGACGCCGAAGAACTGCGCGACCTCCTCGGGCGACTCACCGGCCCGGACGCGGATCTGGATGTCGCGCGGCCCGACCGTCAGCTCGCGACCCGGTGCGGGGGCCGCGGCCTCGGGTGCGACGTCCGCCACGGGTTGGGCGACCGTGCGCAGGGCGGCGTCGAGTTCGGGGTCCGGGAGCAACGCAAAATGCTCCAGGCCCTCGTCGGTCGCGAGCACGACGTGGGAGTGGTCGTCGGCGATCCCTACGAGACGCAGTTGACGCATGCGCTGACGATAGGTCGCCGACCCCGACCCGCCCGGGAGCACACGCCGACGCGGTGCGGCGCGCGCTACAGGCGTTCGACGACGTGGTCGACGCAGCGGGTGAGAGCCTCGACGTCGTCGGGGTCGACGGCCGGGAACATCCCGATCCGCAGCTGGTTGCGCTTGAGCGCCCGGTAGGAGTCGGTGTCGACGATGCCGTTCGCGCGCAGCACGGCGATCACCGTGGCGGCGTCGATCGACGGGTCGAGGTCGACGGTGCCGACAACGGGGCTGCGCAGTGCCGTATCGCGCACGAAGGGCGTGGCGTAGGACGACTCGTCGGCCCAGCGGTAGAGCCGGCTCGCGGAATCCGCGCTGCGTCCCGCAGCCCAGGGCACGCCGCCCTCGGACAGCAGCCAGTCGACCTGGTGCGCCAGCAGCCACAACGTCGCGAGGGCCGGGGTGTTGTAGGTCTGATCCTTGCGGGAGCTGTCCAGCGCCAGCGTCAGGTCGAGCGTCGGCGGGGCCCAGCGGGTCGCGCGGACCTCGGCGATCCGCTCGATCGCAGCGGGGGAGCAGAGCGCGAGCCAGATGCCCGCCTCGGCCGCAAAGACCTTCTGCGGTGCGAAGTAGTAGACGTCGGCCTGCCCCAGGTCCACCGGTACGGCGCCCGCGGCCGAGGTCGCGTCGACGAGCATCAGGGCTTCCGGGTCCGCCAGCCGCTGTACAGGTAGGACGACACCGGTGGACGTCTCGTTCTGCGGCCAGGCGTAGGCGTCGACGTCCGGCTCGGCCGTCAGCACCGGCGCGCTGCCGTACTCGCTGGTATGCACGATCGGATCGGCGAGGAACGGCGCCCCCTTTGTGACCGAGGCGAACTTGTTGGAGAACTCGCCGCACACCAGATGCGACGACCGTTCGCGGACGAGCCCGAACGCTGCGGCGTCCCAGAACGACGTCGAGCCGCCGTTGGCGAGCAGCACCTCATACCCGTCAGGGGCGTCGAACAGGGTGGCGAGGCCGGCTTTGATGCGCGCGACCAGCTCCTTCACCGGCGCCTGCCGATGGCTCGTGCCCAGCAGCTCGCCGCCGGTGTCACCCAGCGCGCGCACCACCGACGACGGCACCTTCGACGGCCCCGAACCGAAGCGGCCGTCGGCGGGCTTCATGGCGTCCGGGATCGTGATGCGCAGCGTCTCCACCCCTCGATCCTGTCAGGAGGGGTGCGCTGCACCGACGGTCGGCTCTATCGTCACGGGATGCCGCTTCGTTGGTACACCGTCGTCGTCGACTGCCTCGATGTCGCTGCCCAGGCCGACTGGTGGTCGCGTGTGCTCGAATGGCCCAAGGTCTACGAGGCGCCCGACGAGGTCGTGATCATCGCGCCGCACGCGCTGAGCGACGGGGAATCCGTGCCGGTCATGCAGCGCGGGCCCGGTTTGGTCTTCGTGCCGGTGTCCGAGGGCAAAACCGTGAAGAACCGGCTGCACCTCGACCTCGCGCCGCTGGCCGGCGAGGACCAGGCCGCGGCCGTCGAGCGCCTCCTGGGTATGGGCGCGATCCGTACCGACGTCGGGCAGGGCGACGAGGTCACGTGGGTGGTGCTTGCCGACCCCGAGGGCAACGAGTTCTGCGTGCTCAGCCCGCGCGACTAACCAAGCACGCGGGCGAGGTAGTCGTTGCCGAAGATCCGCTGCGGGTCGAGCTTGTCACGCAGGGCGACGAAGTCGGCGAGGCACGGGTAGGTCGCCGCGAGAGACTCGGCGTCGCGGTAGTGCAGCTTGCCCCAGTGCGGCCGCCCGTCGACGTCGCGGGCGATGGCTTCCACCGCCCGGAAATACGCCTCGTGATCGCGACGGTGGTACTGGTGCACGGCCAGGTAACCGGTGTCGCGGCCGGTGGCCGTCGAGAGCCAGAGGGCGTCGGCCGCGGCGAAGCGCACCTCGACGGGGAAGCCGATCCGCTCGCCGCTGCGGGCCAGCCAGCGCTCGATCTCGGCGATGACCTGTGGTACGGCGGCGCGGGGCACCGCGTACTCCATCTCGCGGAACCGAACCGTGCGTGGTGAGGCGAAGACGCGATAGGACCGGTCGACGTAGGAGCGGGCAGACAGTGCGCGCGAGGCGATCTCGTTCGCCCGGGGAATGAGGGACGGGCGTCGGGTCGTCAGGCGGTTGACGCCGTCGAAGACGGTGTTCGACAGGAACCGGTCGTCGAACCAGTAACGGGCGCGACCCACCGGCTGCAGTTCCGTGCCGGACGGAACCCGATTGTTGCGCTTGGTCAGGACCCGCCGCGTATGCGGGAACCAGTAGAACTCGAAGTGATCGTTTCCGGCCAGCTCGTCGTCGAGGCCGGTCAGCACGGCGTCCAGGATCGACGGCGCCTCGGATGCGGCGAGGGCGAAGGCCGGCTCGCACTGCAGGGTGACGGTGGCGATGACGCCGAGCGCTCCGAGCCCGACGCACGCCGCAGCGAACAGATCCGGGTCGTCGTCGGGGGCACAGCGGCGCAACGACCCGTCGGCAAGCACGAGTTCGAGCGCCCGTACCTGGGTGGCCAGGCCGCCGAGCTTGGCGCCGGTGCCGTGGGTGCCGGTCGAGATCGCTCCGCTGACCGTCTGTACGTCGATGTCGCCAAGGTTCGACAGCGACAGGCCGAGCTGCCAGAGCGCGTCGTTGAGTTCGTGCAAGCGGGTGCCGGCGAGCACGGTCACGAGCCCCGATGCCCGGTCGGCGTGCACGATGCCGCTGAGCCGGTCGAGGCGCAACTGCAGGCCGTCGGTGGCGCCGATGGCCGTGAACGAGTGCCCCGCGCCGATCGCCTTGACCCGCTGTCCGCGCTCGGCCGCCCCGGCGACGACCCGCTGCAACTCGGTGATCGTCGCGGGCGTAGAGACGGTGACGTCGGCCGATACGGTGCCGGCCCAGTTCGTCCAGGTGGTCATGGCGTCATTGTGGCCGGACGGGACCACGGCTTGTCACCCCGAGATCGCGCCGAAATACCTGCGCAGGCGCGATCCCAGGGTGCCAAGCGGACGGATCAGGCGTGGGCGATGTCGTCCCAGCCCTCGACGTCCGACGGCTTGCGCGGGTCGGGGCCGATGTAGCGGGCGGACGGGCGCACGAGGCGGCCGGTCTTCTTCTGCTCCATGATGTGCGCCGACCAGCCGGCCGTGCGGGCGCAGGTGAACATCGCCGGCATCATGTGCGGCGGGACCTCGGCGAAGTCCAGGATGACCGCGGCCCAGAACTCGACGTTGGTCTCGATCGGGCGGTCGGG
>CAZZVT010000031.1:0-26000 GCA_964657545.1 uncultured Jatrophihabitantaceae bacterium | reverse complement strand
CCGTCTGATTGAGACTTCATGACGGGCCTACGGTCTCGGTCGTAGCGTCCAGAGGTGCGATGGGTCGGCTCGCGAACCGTCTGCCGACCTGCGGGTTTGGCTTGTGAACGAGGTGCTGGCCCGTCGCATCTCGCCGCGGTGTGGCTCCAAAGAGGCGCGGACGCGATCGATCTGAAATCAGACATGCCCGCCGCGGTCATCCCTTGTTCGAGATGGAGGATGTCGTGGCTGAAGTGATCATCGGGATCGATCCGCACAAGGGCTCGCACACCGCGGTCGCGCTCGACCGTGACGAGCACACGCTGGCCAAGCTGCGGGTCAAAGCAACCGTTGCCCAGGTCGAGCAGCTGCGCGCGTGGGCTCAGCCGTGGCCGCACCGCACCTGGGCTGTCGAAGGTGCTCGCGGGCTGGGTCGGTTGCTGGCCCAGCAGCTCGTCGCGGCCGGCGAGAACGTCGTCGACGTGCAACCCAAACTCGCCGCCCGGGTCCGGCTGCTCAACACCGGACAAGTGAACAAGAACGACCCCAACGACGCCCGCTCAGTCGCCGTCGCCGCACTACGAGCCCCGTCATCGCCGTCGATCACGCTCGAGGACGAGACCGCGGCGATGAAGATGTGGGCGCGCCGCTACCGCGATCTGGGCAGCTCCTGGACCCAGACCGTCTGCCGGCTGCACGCCGTGCTCTGCGACCTCGTCCCCGGCGGCTTCGCCCGCAGAATCTCGGTGCCACAGGCGATTCAGCTACTCGAGACCATCGAGGCCCGCACCCCGGCCGACACCGCACGTCTGGACCTCGCCCGGGATCTCGTCGACGATCTTCGGCGCATCGACGGCCAACGTCGTGAGGTGAAACGGCGTCTGGCCGTAATCGTCGCGGCGTCCAAGACCAGCCTCACCGACATCCACGGCGTCGGCCCGGTCGTCGCCGCGACCGTGCTCGGCTTCGTCGGCGACATCAACCGCTTCGCCAGCCGCGACCACTTCGCCGCCTACGCCGGCACCGCCCCGATCGAGGTCTCCTCCGGCAACCGACGGATCCATCGGCTCTCCCGCCGCGGCAACCGCCAGCTCAACCACGCCGTGCACATGGCCGCAGTCACCCAGATACGCAACCCCGGCACCACCGGCCACACCTACTACCACCGCAAACTCGACGAGGGCATGGGCAAAAAGGCCGCGCTCCGCGCGCTCAAACGCAAGATCACCGACGCCATCTACAACCGACTCGCCGCAGACTCCCGAACGAAGACGGAGGACCCGGGAGGGCACACGGGGAACGACTCTGCATCCAGCGCGACCGGCTCACACCCCGCAACACCGGCTCTTCGGACAAGCCACTCCCGGGCCACCACCAAGCCTACGAGCACCGACCCCACCCCGTCAGCACCAGCAACCAAAACCCACCGCAGGTCCCACCGCCGAACCGCTTGACAACAAAGAGGGCTCGTTCTGCGCGTTCAGCTGAACGCGTTCTTGCGAGGCGTTGGCTTGTCACCCCGGGATCGCGGCGAGTACTGCCGCCAACCGCGATATCGGGGTGACAAGCGGCAACGCATAGTCGGCAATAGGGCGCGGGTGTCAATTGACGATCGTGATCGCGCAGCGAGGGCCCGGTGCGGTCGCGAGCCGCTGATCTGCGGTCAACAGAGGGGGCAGCCGAGCTCTTCGGCCAGCGCCACGTAGACGGCGTCGTAGGCGCTGACGTTGGAACGCAGCTCATACACGCGTTCCAACAGCGGCAGTGCTGGGTAGCGAGCGATCGGCAGATCGGTCAGGTCGTGCAGCCCGGCGGCGAAGCGTCGGGCGGAGATCGTCTTGGACAGCCAATGTCGGCGAAGCACTGAGGCCACCTCAACGTCGACCAACTCAGGCGCGGCCAGTTCTTGACCAGCCAGAGACTGCCGGGCACGATCCCCGTCCTCGCCATCGTCGCCGAGCGCGTTCACCAGGACAGACGCATCGAGCACGATCACCGACGGGTCTCAGCCAGATCTTCGACGGCTTGAACCAAACCGATCCGGCCACCTGAACGACGTCCGATCCGCTCGAGCACCTCTGCCGCCGTCGGCCGCTCGGCCAGCCGACTCAACTCCCCCGTCAGGTACTGCTGCAGCGATAACCCCTGCGAGGCAGCTCGGCGCTGCAGTGTGGCGTGCACCGGTTCAGGCAGGTCGCGGACCAACACGTTAGGCAGGCTTACAGTATGCAAGCGTACTCGTGGCGAGGCAACGACACGGACGAGAATCCGGGCCTTGTGGGGCGGGTGGGACTCGAACCCACGACCCAGGGATTATGAGTCCCCTGCTCTAACCGGCTGAGCTACCACCCCGGACGGGCCCAAAGTAGCGCAGCGGTGCAGGTCAGGTACCGAGTGCGCGGGCGAAGGTGTCCGGCATCAGCACGCTGCTGCGGTCGAGTTCGTGCACCGAGCTGAGCCCGAGGCCGAGCAGGGCAGAGTCGATCCCGCCGCGCAGGACGTCCAGAACGTTCTCGACGCCGGCCTGCCCGTTCGCGCCCAGACCCCACAGGTACGCGCGGCCGATCATCACCGCTCGCGCACCGAGCGCCAGGGCCTTGACGACGTCCGAGCCGCGGCGGATGCCGCCGTCGAGCAGGACCTCGATCTGGTCGCCCACGGCGTCGGCCACCGCCGGCAGGCAGCGGATGGTCGCGGGGGTCCCGTCGAGGTTGTTGCCGCCGTGGTTCGACACCGAGATCGCGTGGACGCCGGCGTCGATCGCCCGCTTGGCGTCGTCGACCCGGGTGACGCCCTTGAGCATGAACGGGCCACCCCACGTCTCGCGGATCCACGCGACGTCGTCCCAGGTCGGTGCCGGCGTCTGCATCCACTCGCCGTAGACGCCGAAGAACGTCGGGGCGGGCTCGCCGGGGTTCTGCATGTTCGGCACGGTGAGGTCCGGGATGCGTCCGGACCTCGCGAACGCGGTCAGCCACCTCGGGTGGCTCAGAGCCTCCGGCGAGAAGCGCAGTGCCTCCTTGAGCGTCAGCCGCTCCGGGATGTGCGGGCTGCCCCAGTCGCGGCCCATCGAGAACGACCAGTCGAGGGTCGCGATGAGCCCGACCGCGCCCGCCGCCCGGGCCCGCTCGATGCGCTCGGTGATCTGCTCGCGGGTACCCGACCAGTAGAGCTGGAAGAACGTCTGCGGGTTGGCGGCGACGACGTCCTCGACCGGCTTGCTCGCGAACGAGCTCAGGCCCATGGCGGTGCCGCGCGCCGCGGCGGCACGGGCCACGGCCACCTCACCATCGGGGTGGACGGCCTGCACCCCGGTCGGCGAGATCACCACCGGCAGCGAGATGTCCTGGCCCAGTACCGACGTGCCCAGCTCGCGGGTGCTGTGGTGCCCCGCGGTGTGCGGGGCGAAGCCCAGCTCGTCGAACGCCCCGACGTTGTCGGCGACCGTCAGCCCCCGCTCGGAACCGGCCACGAGGGCGCTGTAGACGGATCTGGGCAGACGCTTCTTGGCGCGGCGTTCGGCCTCGGCAACGGTTTCGAACCATGCGTTCACTGACGTGACTCCTTCGTCGACGTATGACGGGTTGATCGGGGCGGCGCGGCGAACGGCAGGACGCGCGGTCGCAGGGCTCGCAGGTCGCCTCGACTCAGGGCGGCCGACCACACGCCCGCGCCGTAGGCGATCTCGTCGGCGAGGTAACCCGCCGTGAAGCGGGCCGGGTCGAGCATCCGACGACGCGGCCACCAGACGGTCAGCGGACCGCCGAGCAGCAGTGACGCGGCGGCGATCCGCCGGCCGACGGGGCCCGGCGCGGCAGCCACGGCCACGGCGACCGGCGCCGCGAACTGGGTGACGTAACGGCCGACCCCCAGCCAGGTCGCGTGGGCCGCTCGAATGCTCGCCGAACCAACACCGTCGGTGGGCAGGTCGGCACGCTGCAGTCGCCGACGGGTGAGGGCAGCGCCCGTGACGAGCGCGACCGCGGCCCCGACCGGTCGACGGGCCAGCACCGCGGCCACCGCCAGCGCCGGCCACGGTGCGATGACCAGAGGCGCGGTGCAGTCAGGGTGCGCGGCTGCGAGCGGGACGGCCGACGTGCCGTAGCGCCGTCGTCGGGCCAGCAGCGCGCGCCAGCGGTCCGGGTCGTGGTGCACCACGTACGACCCGGGCTGGTAGCGCACCCGCCAACCGGCCGCGTCGAGGCGCCACACCAGGTCGACGTCCTCGCCGAAGCGCAGGCCCGGGTCGAAGACGTCTCCGTCGCGGGCGATGTCCTGCAGGCCGGCGACCCGCACGACGAGGGCCGCAGTGGGCACGTAGGCAACCCGGGCGCCGGCACGGACGCGGCTCGGGACCGCGCCGAGGTCGAGATTGCCGCGAGCAGCGGTGTAGCGCCCGGCCGCGGTACGCGAGGCCGCGCCGACGATCCGTGGTGCCACCGCCGCGACCATCGGGTCGGCGAGGTGCGCGAGCAACGGCTCGAGCCAGCCCGGCGGCGGCTCGCAGTCACTGTCGAGCAAGGCCACGAACCGGCTGTCGGTGTGGCCGACGACTGCGAGACCGGTGTTGCGGGCTGCCGCCGGACCGCCGTTGACGTCGCGCCGGATCACCCGCGCGCCGTGCTCGGTCGCGACGGCCGCGATCGCTTCCGGGTCGGCGGACCCGTCGTCGACCACGACGACCGCAACCTCGCCGCCCGACGCGACGGCGACCGCGGCGAGGCAGCGCGCCAGCTGGGGCGAACGGTCGAACACCGGGATGACGACCGTGACGTCGGCCGGCGAAGGACCGCCCCCCGGCGGGGGCACCGGGTGGGCCAGGCCGGCGTCGAACAGTCGGCGGGCGAGCAGTCCCTGCGCCCGCGTCGACACCGGTGCGGCGCGCAGGTGCGTCCAGGCCTGGGCGCCGGCGGGACTGAGCCGTAGGTAGCGCAGCGGTGTACCGCCGACCAGCACGTCGGCTTTCGGCTGCCGCAGGCTCGGGTCGAGGTCGAGCCGGAAGCCCGGCGGGACCGGCTGGATCTCGGGCGTGACGGGCGACGACTGCGCGACGGTCCGGGTCACAGCGCCAAACCCCCGTCGACGGGCACGACGGCACCGGTCATGGCGCCGCTGCCCGTCCCGGCGAGGAAGGCCAGGACGGCAGCGATCTCGGCGGGTTCGAGCAACCGCTGCTGCGGCTGCTGGCCCGCAAACGCCTCGGCGTCGGCCAACCCGTAGAGCCGCGCGCTCTCATCGAGCACGCGGGTGCGGGTCGAGCCGGGACACACCGCGTTGGCGGTGACGCCGGAGTCCGCCAGCTCGGCACCCATCGCCCGGATGAGCCCGGCCACCCCGGCCTTGGCCGCGCAGTACGCCGCCAGCATCGGCAGTCCGCGGGTCGCAGCGGCCGACGCGACGGCCAGGAACCGTCCCGAACGCGGGGCCGGGCGGCGCAGCAGGGCCGGTATAGCGGCGCGAGCGAGAGTCAGCACTCCCCCGAGGTTGACGTCCAGGACGACCTGCTGACGGGCCGGCGGAACCTCCCACAGCGGCGCGCCGCCGGCGATGACCCCGGCCACGGCGATGGCCGCGTCCAGGCCGCCGAACCGGTTCTCGGCGTGCGCGACCGCCGCGGTCATCGCGTCGTCGTCGCGGACGTCGGCGACCCACGGCAACACCCGCTCGTCGCCGGTGCGGGCATTGGCCTCGCGCACCACGGTGTCGAGTTCGGCCCTGCTGCCCAGCGCGTAGGGCAGGTCGGGGTCGTCGGCCGCGATGTCGAGCGCCACCACCGACCAACCGTCGTCGACGAGCGCCTGCACCGTCGCCGCACCGATCCCCCGTGCTGCACCGGTCACCAACGCGACCCGAGTCGTGTCGGTCATGCGGCTGCGGTCGCCAGCCACGCGGCAACGTCGCCGATCAGCGCCACGCTCACCGAGTCGAGCAGCGCCCGCCCCTCGTCAGCATCGGCGCCGGTGGGGTCACCCAGCACGCCGGTGGCGGTGACCGCCCGAACACCGCCGGCCTGCAGCAGCGGCAGCAGCTCGCTCAGCGGGCGGGTGTCACCGGCCACGGCCCGCTCGCGGCGCACCGAGTCCGGACGCAGCGCGAGCATCATCGACGTCTCCGACCGGCCGGCATGGGCGTCACCTGCGTAGCGCGGCTGGAACAGCCCGACGTCACGACCTTCGGCGCGCAACCGGCCGACCGCCCGCGCCGCAGCCTCGCTGTTTCCGCCGTGGCCGTTGACGAACGCGATCCGCGCGAACGTCTCGCCGGCTGAGCGGCCGAGCTCGAGGACCACCCGCTCGAACACCGGTGCCCCGATCGACAGGGTGCCGGCGAATCCGGCGTGTTCGCCGCTCGAGCCGTAGGACACCGCCGGCGCGACGAGGACGTCCTCGCGTGCGCTGCGCAGCCGCTCGCACAGGTGCTGCGCGACATCGGTGTCGGTGGTCAGCGGCAGGTGCGGACCGTGCTGCTCGGTGGAGCCGAGCGGTACGACCAGGAATGCCCCGGCCGCGACGCGGGCGCCGACCTCCGCCGTGGTCAGGTGGGACAGGTACGCGCCGCCGCCGGCGCACACCATCCCGTCAGGCACGTCAGGACACCGTCAGTGACCGGCCGGGGCCAGCCCGGCGAGCGGGTTCTCGTCGCACGCCGTGACCGGCGGGCGCCTGGTGAGCGTCAACGGCACCGGCGGGCGGGCCGCGCGGCGCGAGTGGTCGAGGGACGGTTTGGGGTTGGCCGAGGCGTCGATCAGGGTCAGCGCGCGTTCGCCGTGTCCCTTGACACACTCGGGATCGGGACCGTCGAGCGGCAGGCCGGTGAAGAACTTCGCCGCCATGCACCCGCCCCGGCAGGCGTCGAATGCCGAGCACGACGAGCACGCTCCCCCACCCTGCGGTTCGCGCAGCTGGGCGAACAGCTCGGAGTTCCGCCAGACGTTGGCGAAGCCGCCGGTGTCGCGGACGTTGCCGGCCAGGAAGTTCTCGTGGATCGCGAACGGGCAGGCGTACACGTCACCGACCGGGTCGATGAGGCAGACGACCCGCCCCGCGCCGCACAGGTTCAGGCCGGGCATCGCGCCGTCGCCGTAACCTGCCAGGTGGAAGAACGAATCACCGGTCAGGACGTTATCGCCGTGGCCGACCAACCAGTCGTAGAGCTCGCGCTGCTGGGCGGACGTGACGTGCAGGTCGTCCCAGACGTCGGCCCCGCGGCCGGACGGTCGCAGCCGGGTGATGCGCAGCTGCGCGTCGAACCGGTCGGCGATGGCCTTGAACGCGTCGAGCTGGCCGACGTTGTGGCGGGTCATCACCACCGAGATCTTGAAGCCGCGGAAGCCCGCATCGGACAGGTTCTGCATCGCGCGCAGCGCGGTGTCGTACGAACCCGGTCCGCGCACCGGGTCGTTGACCTCGGCGGTGGCGCCGTCGAGCGAGATCTGCACGTCGACGTAGTCGCTGCCGGCCAATCGCTGCGCAACCTCCGGCGTGATCTTGACGCCGTTCGTCGAGAACTTGACGCCGACGTGGTGCTCCGTGGCGTAGTCGACGAGCTCCCAGAAGTCACTGCGCACGGTGGGCTCGCCACCACCGATATTGACGTAGAACACCTGCATCTGCTCGAGGGTGTCGATGACCGCCTTGCACTCCTGTGTCGACAGCTCGCGCGGATCGCGTCGCCCGGAGCTCGACAGGCAGTGCACGCACGACAGGTTGCAGGCGTAGGTGAGTTCCCACGTCAGGCAGATGGGCGCGTCGAGACCGAGCTGGAACTGGTCGACGAGCGGTAGCGGCAAGGTGGTGGTCAACGCGACGTCCTCTCGGTGCTGGACTGCTTCTCAATCATGTGCGAGCCGGCCAGCGTGGTGAGGGCTGCTCGGTAGGTGGGCAGCTCGGCGTCCGTGACGCCGGCGTTCCCGCAGGCCTGCCGGGCGCTCGGCGCAGCGCTCAGTCCCTCGAGCACCGTCAGCAGCTTGGGGTCCTTGAGGAACGACAGGCGACGGGTACCGAAGTGGTACAGCAGCGCGCCGAACCGTTCCGGACGGATCGACACCTGGTTGTGGACCGCCCAGGCGCCGTCGAGATCGAACCCGTCCATCGTCAGTAGACGCCGCACATACCGTCGATGGAGACCTCTTCGACGAGTACGTCCTCGACCAACACGTCCTGCTCGGCCTCGGGTGTCGCCGGCGACTCGAGTTCCTGTGTGATGTCAGCAGCCATGTCATGAGCTCCTCTGGTCGGTTTCGTCACCGAGTGACGAATACCCGGTACGCTAACGTCGCCTGCGTCACACCACAAGAGTAGGTAGCGGTGAATTCCCACCCCATCACCACCGACGTGCCGGTTGACGAACCGATGACCGAGGTCGTGCCACGTCGCGGCCGACCCCCCGGCACCAGCGCGCGGGCGCTCGAACTCATCGCGCTCGACCTGTTCACCCGTCAGGGCTTCGAGAACACGACGATCGAGGAGATTGCGGCGACGGCGGGCGTCAGCAAGCGGACCTTCTTCCGCTATTTCGAGTCCAAGGCCGACGTGCTCTGGAATGCCTTCGACGCCGAGGTCGACAACCTGCGTCACACCTTGGCCGCCATGCCCACCGGGCAACCTGTCATGGCCGCCGTGCGCCAGGCGGTGCTGGACGTCAATCACTATCGCGCCGAGGACGTCCCCGAACTGCGGACCCGGATGACCCTGCTCAGCAGCGTGCCCGAACTCGGCGCCAGCGCCTCGGTTCACTACGACGCCTGGGAGGCTGCCATCAGCTCCTTCGTCGCCGATCGCACCGGGCGACATGTACGTTCCCTCTACCCGATGACCGTCGGCCGGGCGACGTTGGCCACCTGTCGAGCGGCCTACGAACGATGGGCCGCGCTGGCCGACGCCGACCTTACGGTCTACCTCGACGCCGCACTCGGCGCACTGCTCGGCGGCTTCGCCGACGAGACCCTGACGGGTTCCGCCGAGTGGTAATGACCGGGTTGCCGAACCTCGATCTCCACTGGAGGTCGAGGGTATGACCGACCTGTCACCCGACAACGAGCGGAAGCTGTACACGGTGCCGCCGGAGGAGTTCATGGCGGTTCGCCGGGAACTGGCCGACGCAGCGAGACAGTCGGGCGATACCGAACTCGCCCGCGCGATCGGAGCCCGCCGCAAACCCACACTCGCGGCGTGGGTGGTGAACCGACTGGTGCGCGACCAGCCGTCAGCCCCGGAGCAGCTGCGCGACCTCGGCGCGCGGTTGCGTACCGCCCATCAGCAGCTCGACGCCACGACGTTGCGCGACCTGTCCACCGAGCGCCGGCGTCTCGTCGCCGATCTGACCGTCGCCGCGCTCGCCGGGGCCCACCGCACGGACCCTCCTGCAGCCCTGCGTGACGACGTGACAGACACCCTCGACGCCGCCGTCGCCGATCCGCAGATCGCGGCCCGACTGGGAAGTCTGACGCGCAGTGAGAAGTGGTCCGGGTTCGGCGTCGCGACCGACCCCTCGGAGGGCACACCCGAGCTCACGGTGATCCGTGGCGGCCGCGACCGGGTGCCGGCGAAGAATGCCGCGAGAACCGGCCCACCTGTCACAGCTGCTCGCACGAGCAAGGTCGACAGAGCCGCGCAGACCCTGACCGCCGCCGAGACCGCGGTTCACCTCGGCGAGGACGCCGAGCGCTCGGCGTCCACGCGCGTCGATGAGCTGAGCGCCGACCTCGAACGCGTGCAGCTCGCTTTGCACACCGCGCACCGCGAGCACGACCGCGCCAAACAGCAGCTCCGGTCGGCGCGGGCCCGACGACGCAAAGCGGGCGCGGCACTCGAACGGGCCGAGCGACAGGCGCCCGGCGCCGACGGCTGAGCCTGGTGCCGAGAGAACTGTCAGCGGGCGGTGACGTCGCGGTGCGACGAGCGATAGGCCCGCGGGCTGAGACCGAACTCGCGACGAAAGGCCCGCGAGAAGTACTCGGCCGAGGCGAACCCGCACTCGAGTGCGACACGCTCGACGTGGCCGGGCCCGCTGCGCGAAGCCAGGATCTCGGCCGCCCGCTCGAGGCGGCGTCGGCGGATACGCGCTGCCGGACTCTCGACGCCGTTGAACGCGCGGTACAGCTGGCGCAGCGAGATGTTGAGCTGTGCTGCGATCGAGGCCGGGGTCAGGGTCGGATCGGTGGCCTGCTCGAAGATGATCGCGTCGCTACGCAACCGGACCTGTTCCACCGCTGCCAGGTCGGGTGAGGCCTTCTGCACGGCTGTGCGCAGCAACAACGCCGCCATCGCCGCGAGGTAGCGGTCGACCCCCACCAGGCTCGAGGCGGTGTTCAACTCGTCGCCACCCACGAGCAGCAGCGCCACCGCGGTGCGCAGCAGCTGGCTCTGGAACGGCGTGAGGTCGAAGCTGCGATCGCCCATCGCGCGGATCGCGCCGGGCTCGATGCCGATCGCGGCCAGCGGGATGCTGAGCGTGAACAGGTGGGTGTTGGCCACGAACTGTTCGGCGATCTCGTCCATCGGATCGAACACCCGCATGGTGCCGACCGAGGTGCCGACCGGGTCGAAGACCGACCCGCCACCTTCCATCCGGGCCAGGACCTGCACCCCGCGATCGAAGGACGGCGCCGCGACGGTCCGCGACGCACGGTGCAGATCGGCGCCGCTGAGCGTCGACGCCGACCAGATGCAGCGGGTGCCGCGAAGCCGGGCGCCTTTGAAGAAGAACGGCGCACGGGCTTGCCGCAGCGGTGCGATCCGCAGCCCCAGCGGGCCGGTGCGCAACCGGTCCGTCCAGCTGTCCGGGGTGTCGGGCGAGATGTCCAGCCAGGCCACGGCCCCGGGCGGCGGGACGTCGTAGCGCCCGGTTGTCTCGGATTCGCGGCCGAAACCGGCACCTGGCATGCCGAGCACGCTAGGGAAACCACGCAGGCGACGCAACCCGTGACCTCGGCGCACCGCGGTGTCTCAACCCAGATCGGCCAGCACGACACCCTCACGACGTACCTGTAGCGCGTCGCGCAATTCGGTCGCCCGCATGGCGCGGATGCGCCGCATACGTGCCCATTCGTAGTCCAGCACCGCCGTCGGCGACGGATCTGTCCCGGCCCCGCTGAGGGTGTATCCGTTCGAGCGCAACCGCCCGCCCAGTACCCGTTCGAACAGCCCGATCTCCCCGGCGTCCAGAGTCGTGCGCCAGGCCTCGATCCGTGACGTGTCGAGCCCGCCCCGGATGCGGTCGTGCCAGGTCTTGCGTGTCGGCACGATGTCGGCGGCGGCGTCGGCGTAACGCAGCATGCCCTCGTCGAAGTCCTCCCCGAGAAAGGCGCACAGCGACTGCAGTTCGACGCGCGGGTCGGCGAGCAGATCCTCGTAACGCAGGTGGTGATAGCTGTCGGCGGGCAGTCGTCGGCCGAGTCGGGTCAGTCGAGCCTCGGCGAGGGACCAGGATGTCATCGCGGTGCGGCCGCTCGCCCGGTACCAGTCGACCTGCTTCAGCGAGGCGACGCACGCCCGCCCGTCGCGTACCAGGTGAATGATCTGCGCGTCCGGGAACAGCCGCAGGATCACGTCCATGCTCTGCCAGTAGGCGGGCCGTTTCTCACCCCAGCGCGCCTTGTCGCGACTGCGCGCGAATGCCCGCCACAGGATCCCGGCCGCCGAACCGAGACTCGGCGGGCCAGCCACGATCTCGTCGACGACGGCGCTGCGATCGAGCTCGAGGTCTCCGAAGCCCGAACCCTTGCCGGTGATCGTCCGGGCGAGCATCCGGCGGTTGTCGGGGTCCGCCAGGTCCCCGAAAGACGCGCGGTCGCGGTAGGCCGGGATCAGGAAGCGTGTCTCGGGCGGCATGGCGATTCGCGGGTGGGCGTGCATCATGACGCTCAGCAGCGTCGTCCCCGATCGGGCACACCCGACCAGGAAGATCGGCCGAACTCTCGTCATCAGCCCTGCGTACCCCAGTCGGGCGCCTGGCAGGACGTTGAGAGACGCAAAAGCCGAGACTCATGGGAACTGCTCAGCGTTACGGTGCCCTATTCCGGTGCGGGCACAAATGAGACGAGATCTTCCGGCTGGGAAGGTACCTCCGGACGCGGGTACGACAAGGCCATGAAGACTGTGAGCGCATACGCAACCCCGGCCGCCAAGGCCCCCTTCGAGAAGATCGAGATCGAACGGCGCGACCTCAACCCCGAGGACGTCCTGATCAAGATTGCCTTTGCCGGCATCTGCCACTCCGACATCCACACGGGTCGCGGTGAGTGGGGCGAGGCGAACTACCCCCTCGTCCCCGGCCACGAGATCGCGGGCACTGTCGAGGAGGTCGGCAGCGACGTCAAGAAGTACAAGGTCGGCGACCGCGTCGGCGTGGGCTGCATGGTCAGCTCCTGCGGCAAGTGCGAGAACTGCAAGAACGGCGAGGAGCAGTTCTGCGCCGAGGGCATGGTCGGCACCTACGGCGGCACCCTGGACGGCAAGCCCACCGCCGGCGGCTACAGCACGCACATCGTCGTCGACGAGAACTACGTCCTGGGAATCCCCGAGGGCATCGAACTCGACGTCGCAGCCCCGCTGCTGTGCGCCGGCATCACGCTCTACTCGCCGCTGAACCACTGGAACGCCGGCCCCGGCAAGAAGGTCGCCATCGTGGGCATGGGCGGGCTCGGACACATGGGGGTGCAGATCGCGCACGCCATGGGCGCCGAGGTCACCGTGCTCTCGCAGTCGCTGTCCAAGAAGGACGACGGCGAGAAGTTCGGCGCCGACCACTACTACGCCACCAGCGACGACAAGACCTGGGACGAGCTCGCGGGCAGCTTCGACCTGATTGTCAACACCGTCTCCGCGTCCCTTCCGATGGAGAAGTACCTGTCCTTGCTGAAGACGCGCGGCGCCCTGGTCAGCGTCGGTGCGCCGGCCGAGCCCCTCGAGGTGCCGGCCTTCTCGCTGCTCGGCGGTGCCAAGATCTGGGCCGGTTCCATGATCGGTGGTATCCCCGAGACGCAGGAGATGCTCGACTTCTGCGCCGAGCACGGCATCGGCGCGCAGATCGAGAAGATCAGCGCCGACCAGATCGACGAGGCCTGGGACCGGGTCGTCGACAGCGACGTCCGGTACCGCTTCGTCATCGACACCGCCACCATCTAGACACACCTGCAGAACGCAGCTCCGACAGCTCCCGCGCGGGCGCCCACCTAGGATCGATCAGGTGGGAGCTCGCGCGGGAGTCGTCGTCACGGGCACCGAGGTGCTCACCGGCCGGGTGACCGACCGCAACGGGCCCTGGCTCGCCGATCAGCTGCGGCAGATCGGGGTGGACATCGCCGACATCGTCATCGTCGGCGACCGTCCGACCGACCTGCACGACGCCCTGGCCTTCCTGTCTGGGGTCGACCTGATCATCACCAGCGGCGGGTTGGGCCCCACCGCCGACGACCTCACCGCCGAGGTCGTCGGACGGTTCCAGGGCCGTTCGTCGGACCTCGACGTCGCTCTCGAGGCACGCATCGCCGGCATCGTCGAACGGCTGATGGCCGGACGCGGCTGGCAGGCGGACCCGGCGGCCACCGCCGTCGCCACACGCAAGCAGGCCATGGTGCCCGACGGCGCGTCGGTGCTCGAGCCCGTCGGCACCGCACCGGGCCTCGTGGTGCCGACGGCGGCGGGGCGCGTCGGGCCTCCGGTGCTCGTACTTCCCGGGCCGCCGCGCGAGCTGCAGGGCATGTGGGCCACCGCGCTCGCCGACCCGATCGTCACGGCTGCGCTGGCCGGGCGGGCGGAGTTGCGGCAGGAGACGTTGCGTCTCTGGGGCA
The DNA here is from genome assembly GCA_964657545.1 of uncultured Jatrophihabitantaceae bacterium. Lineage (GTDB taxonomy): Bacteria > Actinomycetota > Actinomycetes > Mycobacteriales > Jatrophihabitantaceae > Jatrophihabitans. The sequence continues at coordinate 12,229 of CAZZVT010000031.1, read as the reverse complement.
CGCCCGAATCCGAGCTGTCGGCCGCCCTGCGCCGGCACGACGGCGAGCTGGCCGGCCTGGAGATCACCACCTGCCTCAGCGACGGTGACCTCGAGGTCGTCACCCGTTACGGGCCGGACGCACAGTCCACCTACGACCGGTTCGCCGAGAGGCTGGGCGCGGAGTTCGGGCCGGCGCTCTACTCGGCCGACGGGCGCACCGTCGAGCGGGTGGTGGCGCAGCTGCTGCTCGACCGGTCCCTGACGATCGCGACCACCGAGTCCTGCACCGCGGGCCTGCTGGCCGGGCGACTCACCGAACTGCCCGGCTCGTCGGCCTACGTGCTCGGCGGTCTCGTCACCTACTCCAACCTCGCCAAGCACGAGCTGGCCGGCGTGCCGCTCGAGCTGATCGACCGGGTCGGGGCGGTCAGCGAGGAGGTCGCCGAGGCGATGGCCTCGGGTGCCCGGTGGCGGCTCGGCGCCGACGTCGGTGTCGGCATCACCGGTGTCGCAGGGCCCGGCGGCGGTACCGACGCCAAGCCTGTCGGTCTGGTGCACCTGTGCGTCGTCGCGCCGGGGCAGTCGCTGTCGCGTGCGGTCAACCTGCCCGGATCGCGCAGCGACGTGCGTCAACGCACCGTCGCCGTGGCCCTGCACATGATCCGCAGCGCGCTGGGCGGCTGACGGCGGCTCAGGCCAGCCCGCGCACCGCACGCGAGGGCTGCCGGGTACCGCGGATGCTCGCGACCATGTCGAGCGTCTGCCGCGTCTCGGGCACGTTGTGCGCCCGGAACACCCGAGCCCCCAACCACGCCGACACCGAGGTCGCGGCCAGCGTGCCGACCAGCCGCTCGTCCAGCGGGCGGTCGAGGGTCTCGCCCACGAAGTCCTTGTTCGACAGCGACACCAGCACCGACCAGCCGGACGCGACCATCTCGGACAGCCGCCGGGTGGCCTCGAGCGAGTGCCGGGTGTTCTTGCCGAAGTCGTGACCGGGGTCGATCAGCACCCGTTCCGGCGGAACGCCGGCAGCCACGGCCCGCTCTGCCAGGCCGATCGTGCGGGTGAGGATGTCGGCCATGACGTCGTCGTAGGTGACGCGGTGCGGGCGGGTGCGCGGCTCGGCGCCACCGGCGTGTGTGCACACCACGCCCACTCCGAACTGCCCGGCGACCTCGACCAGCTCGGGATCCCAGCCGCCCCAGGCGTCGTTGAGCAGATCCGCGCCCGCGCGGCAGACGGCCTCGCCGACCTCATGACGCCAGGTGTCGACGCTGATCACGATGTCGGGGAACTCGGCGCGCACCGCCGCGACGAACGACACCGTCCGCTCGATCTCCTCCTGCGTGTCGACCGGGTCGCCGGGGGCGGCCTTGACGCCACCGATGTCGACGATCTCGGCGCCGTCGCGGACGACGTCGCGGACCCGCTGCAACGCGGTGTCGAAGCCGAACGTCTCACCGCGGTCGTAGAACGAGTCGGGCGTCCGGTTGACGATGGCCATGATCAAGGGACGGTCGTCGCCGAAGTCGTGGTTGCCGAGCTTCAGCACGGGACGCCGCTCACCGGTGGGCGTTCAGCCAGCGGGACGTCGCGCCCGCGCCACGGTGGGACGGCGCTGCGGTCGTACTGCCACAGCACGGCGGCGTCGGCGGCGGTGGCACCGCGCCCGGTGCGCCGGGACGTCACCTCGATGAGCTCGGTCGCCATCACCCCGAGATCATGCACCGCCTGGTGCGAGTGGGCACGCGCACCCAGGTCGACCTGCGCCAGCGCGTCGAGCCCCCAACGGGCGTGAACGTCGAGCAGCAGCGCGATCTCGACGCCGTAGCCGGTGGGCACCGACAGTGCCTCGATGGTGTCGCGGCGCACCGCCCACTCCCCCGCCAGCGGCTGCACCACCGCCGACAGCTCGGGCCGCCACAGGTTCAGCAGCGGCCGCGCCACGAGCTCGGTGACCCGACCGCCCTGCGGCGCGTGCAACCCCGAACCGTCGTCGAGCAGCCGGTCGTAGAAGCCCTTGACGTGGCGGACGCGGTCGTCGCGCAGCAGCGGCCCCAGCAATCCGGACACGAAGTGCGTGCCCCAACCGGTGAGGTCGGCGTCGATGAAGACCAGCAGTTCGCCGGTGGTGACGAACAGCGACTTCCAGATCGCCTCGCCCTTGCCGCGCGCGCCGCCGAGCTCGGGACGGATCCCGCGCGCGGCATGCACCCGCGCGCCGGCCTCGGCGGCGATCGTGGCCGTGTCGTCGGTGGAGTCGGAGTCGATCACCACCAGCTCGTCGACCAGGGGGTGCGCCTCGACGAGCTCGGTGCGGATACCCGCGACGATCGAGCCGATCGTGGCCTGCTCGTTGCGAGCCGGCAGCACGACGCTGATGCGGCGGCCGCGCTTGGCGGCGATCAGCGCCTCGACGTCCTCCGAACGGCCGTCAGAACTGTGGCTCTCGAACCACGCCTGCGCCCGATCGTCCACCGCGCCATTATGGGCGGAGGGACGCGCTGTCCAGGTCGAGGCCGACGACGCCACCCACTCGATACAGATCGACGTCGTGCGCGAGCAGAGCCGCCTCGCGACGCAACGCGACGGCCGCGATCAGGCAGTCGGTCAGCCCGCTCGGTGTCACCCCCTGCCGACGACACCTCCGACAGATCCGTGCTGCCGCGTCGAAGTCGGCCGCCGGGTCCACGGCATACAGCTCGAAGCGCGGCAGCAGCCGGCGCAGATCTCGTTCGCGCGCATCGTCGCGGGCGCCGGCCAGGACCTCCATGATCACCGGTTCGGTGACCGCAAGCGCCTCGCCGTCGGTGATGAGCTCGTTCAGACGGGCGTCGGCGGCGCGGCCGGTGGCGCGGTCGTACTCGACCCAGGCCGAGGTGTCCGCACGAAGTCAGCGCATCCCCTGCAGCAGCGCCTTGGCGATGGGCACGGCCTTGACCTTCGCCGTGTCGCCGCCGTAGACGAACACCGCGAACGCGTAGTCGCCCTGCACGCCGGCGAACCACGAGTGGCTCTTCGGCGGAGTGTCGGTGCCGTACTCGGCGGTGCCGGTCTTGCCCTCGACCCCGCCGAGCGACGAAAGGTCGTGGGCCGTGCCGTGCTGCAGGTCGACGGTGGCCGTCATCAGCGAGTTCAGCTCCGCAGTTCGCGCTGCCGGGATCGGCGTCCCCGCCGCGGTGGTCGTGCCGGCCAGGAGCGAGGGCAGCACCGGCTTGCCCGTCGAGGCGTTCCCGGCGATCAGCGCCATGAGCAGCGGCGAGACGAGCACGCGACCCTGACCGATCGCGTCGGCGGCCTTCTCGGTCTGGCCGGCGGGGGCGGGCAGCGAGCCGGAGAACGCCTTGACGGGCAGCGTCCAGGTGGCGCCGAGGCCGAGCGAGGTGGCGGCTGTGCGCAGCGCGGAGTCGGGCAGGGTCAGCGCGGTGCTGATCGCCGTGGTGTTGCACGAGTAGCCGAACGCGTTGCGGAGCGGGATCGTGGGGTAGGAGAACTTGCTCTCGTTCTCGAAGCGCCGGCCGTCGACCGTGACGGTGGCCGGGCACTTCACCGGGGTCGTCGGCGTCAGGGTCGGGCGGCTCGCGAACGCGGCGCTGTAGGTCACGATCTTGAACGTCGAGCCGGCCGGGAAGGCGCCCTGCAGGCCGTAGTCGTAGGTAGTGGCCGCGCTGTCCGCGTCGGCGAGGATGCGGCCCGTCGACCGCGAGACCACCACGATCGACGCTGCCGGAGTGACGTGGGACAGCGCAGCCTCGGCTGCCGACTGCACGCTGCGGTCGAGGGTGAGCCGGACGGGTGTGCCGGGTTGCGCGGGGGTGAGCGTGGCCAGGGTGCGCGCGACCGGCTGCCCGCCGGCGGTGACCGCCGCGACCGACACGCCGGCCCGGCCGCCGAGCGTGGAGTCCAATGCCTCTTGCAGGCCACCGTTGCCGGCTTGGTCGCCGGCCTGCAATCGCCCCTTCGAGGCCGCTATCTGCGCCGCGGTGGCCGCGCCGACGGTGCCCAGCAGCGGTTGGCCGAAGGTGGCCGTGGGCCCGAGCAACAGGGTGTCGGTCTGGAACACCGTGCCCGGCAGGTCGTAGATCTCGCGCTTGATCGACTCGTACGCGGGTCGGCGCAGGGTGATGATCGGGACGAAGTCCGTGGGCGCAGCGGCCTTGACAGCAGCGGTCACCTCGGCCGCGGTGGTCTGCAACGCCGTCACCGCAGCAAGCTGCTTCGCGAGCTTCGGCAGATCAGTGATCAACTTCTTCTCCAGCCCGACGCGGACCACGGCGGTGGGCGCGAACAGCGGCGCGCCGGAACTGTCCTCCAGCTCGGCACGCGGGGGCTGGCTGCGCTGCACCAGCAGCCGGGTATCGGTGGTCAGCCCGGGATGCAGGTCGGCTGCCTGCCATTTCACCTGCCACGCCTTGCCCTGCTTGGTCAGCGCCACCTTCCCGCGGTATCGCCACCGCGTCGCCACGCCGGGGATCGTCCACGACGCCGTGAAGGTTGCGTCGGCCGTGGAGCCCTTCGTCGTCACCCCGACGACCTTCAACGAGCCGCGGGCCTTGGCCCCCAGCCCGGCCAGGTCGGCGGCCAGTTCGGCCTGGGCCGCAGCGGGCTGATCGGTGAGTTGCGCAGCGGCCGTCGCATTGCCCGTGCCGACGGCGTCGAGCCAGCGTTGCGCTGACTTCTGCTGGGCCGACGGCCCCGAGCTGCCGGTGCACGCAGCGAGCAGGCCAGCAGCGAGAGCAGTGCTCGCCAGGACTGCGGAAAGGCGTCGACCCGTGCTCATGGCGTCATCTGCTCCAGGAAGTCCAGCAGCAACGCGTTCACCTGCTCGGGAGCACGCACCGGCAGCCAGTGATCGACACCGTCGACGCGTTCGTAGCGCCACGGGCCGTCGACGAAGCGGGCCGATTCGGTCATCTGTGCCTCGTTCAGGAACGGGTCGCGGTTTGACCACACGCCCATCGTCGGGCAGCTCACGTGCGGCAGCCGGTCCTCGGGTGACATCCCGAACGTCTTCGGATCGATGTTGGCGCGGTACCAGTTCAGCGCGGCGGTCAGCGCACCCGGGCGGGACAGGCCGTCGATCTGACGTTGCAGATCGATGCCGTCGGACGGTTCGCGCCAACCCCACTGGCGCAGGAAGGCCCAGTCGTCCTTCGGCATCATGGTCTCCGCGACGTCGGGCAGCAGGAACCACAGCATGTACCAGGACAGCTGGCTCTGTTCCCAGCCCGCGTGCCCCCGGGTCGACGGGTGGCCCACCGACAGCGTGGTCAGCGACGACACCCGCTCGGGTGCGAACATCGCGAGCGCCCACGCCAGACCGGCACCCCAGTCGTGGCCGACCACCGCGGCCGAGGGCAGCCGCAGGTCGTCGAGCAGTCCGGTGACATCGCCGATCAACGTGCGCATGCGGTAGGCCGACACCTCCGCGGGCCGTGAGCTCTCGCCGTAGCCGCGCAGGTCGGGCGCGATCACGCGATATCCCGCGTCGGCCAGCGCCGGGATCTGGTGTCGCCAGAGCTCCGCGGTGTCCGGGAAGCCGTGCAGCAGGAGCACCGGTGGCCCGTCGATCGGGCCGGCGGTCGTGACCGACAGTGTGATCCCGTTGACGTCGTGCCGTGCGCTGCCCACGGCCCTCACCCTAGACACCGACATTGACAAGCCTGTGTCTGCGATGTGGAGTGCAGGAATGACCATGCGACAACGACGTCCGCTCGGCTTCCGGCTGGTATCCGTCAGTGCGGTGACCATCCTGACCTCCGCCGCCGCGGCGGCTGTCCTTCCGAACGCCGAGGCAGCACCCGCCGCGAAGACCACCGCCTGCGCCACGAGCACCGACACCGAGTACGCGCAGGGCACCACCGCGGCGGCCATCGGCTGGCCCGGCAACGAGCAGGCCGTCGTCGCCTGCCTCAGCGGATCGTTCGTCGTCAAGAACACTCAACGTACCTATGGGTACGGTCTGTGGAAGGGCCACAAGTCCACCTGGACGAACGCCGAGGGCCATCTACCCGCGCTCGTCACCCGCTTCCGCAGCGGCGGGGCCGACGTCTCGATCACCAACTTCGGCGACACCATCCGCAGCGGCGGGCGCACGGTCGTCGCCGTGTACAGCCGGGTCCGCATCACGAACCGCACGCATCACGCCATCACCGTCAAGCCCGCGCCGACAGCCGGCCTCACCGCCCTGAACCACGCGTCGAACCGGGTCCGTGCCCACCACACCGTCGTGCACGACTACGCCGTCTACACCGACCGCTTCGGCTCGTCGGCCGCCTACCCGTCGACAAAGGCGCTCGGCACGTACGCGAAGCACTACCGGCACATGCGCAGCTACTGGAACAGCAAGCTGAACAAGCTGGCCCGCATCACCGCGCTGCCCGACCACCGCCTCGTCGACGCCTACGAGACGGGCTTCGAATACACCCAGATCACCCGGGGCGGCGACGAATTGAAGACGGGTGTCAACGGCTACGACAAGGAGTACAGCCACGACGTCATCGGCATCCTGGCCACCCTGCTGACCCAGGGCTTCACCGCCGACGACACGACCACGGCCAAGACGCTGCTGCTGCGCCTGCGCGATGTCGTCGGGACGCAGGCTCAGTACGACGACGGCATCTGGAAGTACGCCTGGGTATGGGCGCTCTACCTGCAGAAGACCGGCGACCGGAAGTTCGTGCTCGCCAACTTCTCGACCCCGGGCTCGAAGGGCAGCGCACTCGAACCGAGCATCGCCGACAGCGCGCACGCCATCGCCGCCGACCGCACCGGACCCGGCGGGATCATGGAGAACACCCCGGACATCGATGCGAACGGCTACTGGACGATCGACAACTACTCGGGCCTGATGGGTCTGGCCGCCTACCGCTGGCTCAGCCAGCAGCTCGGCAGGACCACGGAATACAGCTGGGCGAACGGGCAGTACACCAGCCTGCTCACCGCGGTGAACCGCACCCTGACCGCGACGATCAGCAAGTACCACCTGAACTACCTGCCGTGCTCGATGGTCGAGCCGAACACGGCGAACCGGTGCACGAACGCCAAGGACGCCAACTGGGCGGCGCCGTTCCTCTTCGGCCGGTGGGCCTGGGACGGCTACCTGTTCGACGCCCCGATCAGCGGCCCGGGCAAGACCCTGATCGACGCCACCTACAACTACGGCTTCGGACGGCTCAAGGGCGTCCTGCCCGCCAACACCCTCGGCGGGTACGCCCCCACCGACTACAGCACCGGCTACAACGCGGGCTACGGCGAGTGGGGCCTGGCCAGCAACGCGCACCGCGACCAGGGCATCCTGGGTTACCAGTTCATGATCAACAACACTCAGAGCGGGCCGTACTCGTGGTGGGAGAGCGTCGGCACGCCCACGTCGTCGTCGGCCTGGGTGGGTAAGCACCCGTCGGCCGGCGCCGGCGCGTCGCCGCACGCCTGGGGGTCGGCCACCGCGAACCTCACGCTGCTCGACTCGCTGGTCGCCGAGCGTGGCGACGGCACCCTGATCGTGGGGCGCGGCGTGCCGGACAAGTGGGTCCGCACCGGGAAGAAGATCGCGGTCGCGAACTACCCGATCACCGGCGGCCAACACCTCGGCATCACCGTGACGACGCGAGGTCGGCAGGTGACGCTGCAGCTCAGCGGGCACCGCCCGGCCGGGGCCGTGCTGTTCCAGCTGCCGGCGTTCGTCGGCAATCTGGCCCGCGCGACCCACGGCACCGTCGACTCGGCGGCCGGAACGGTGACGCTGCCCGCCTCTACCCGCAGCGTCACCGTCACCCTGACCCACGCCGTCTGAGCCAAGGGAGTCGTGGACCTGTGCAGATGCACAGGTTAAATGTTACAGCAGTGGTCCATTTAGGCGCTAGGTTGGTGAGGCGAGCAACGGCTCGCCACCGCAGCGACCTGAAGGACGATTCATGCCCGAGCACGACCACGACCCGAGTACCGAGACCGCCGGGGTCAGCCGCCGGCGTTTCCTGACCGCGAGCACCGCTGCGGCCGGGGTCGCCGGACTTGCCCTGACAGGCGCCGGGCGGGCAACCGCGACACCGGCGGCCGAGTTCGGGCCCGTCTCGGTGCAGCGGCCGCTGCGGATCTACGGCGACGACAAGCACCCGGTCTGGCACCGCCGCCCACTGCCGCTGGACACCCCGCGCGCCCGCCACCCGCAGTTCCCGTCCGGCTACCACCTGCTCGAGAAGGGCACCGTGCGTCGCGACGGTGCGAAAGTGCTGCCGTGCGACATCGCGCTGGAACGCGACGTCCCGGTGACCATGCGCGACGGCACCCGGATCTTCACGAACGTGTTCCGTCCGACCGCGCCCGGCCGCTACCCCGTCGTCTTCGGCTGGTGCCCCTACGGCAAGGAGGTCGGCGGGCAGTGGCTCGACGACACCGCGGACCGCGACGGCGTCCCGCTGCGCGAGGTCTCGGAACTGCAGCGCTTCGAGGGCGCCGATCCCGCCTACTGGGTGGATCACGGCTACGTGGTGCTCAGCCCTGATCCGCGCGGGGTCGGGAGATCGGGCGGCAACATCGCCTACTGGGGACGCCAGCTGGCCGAGGACGGCTACGACTTCATCGAGTGGGCGGCACACCAGGCCTGGAGCTCGGGCAAGGTCGCGATGACCGGCAACTCCTACCTCGCCGTCTCCCAGTGGTTCATCGCGGCCGAGCAACCGCCGCACCTGGCGGCGATCGCCCCCTGGGAGGGCTTCAGCGATCACTTCCGCGAAGCGGGGAATCGGGGTGGCATCCCGGCGCCGCAGTTCTCCGAGCAGATCCTCGAGACGTTCGCAGGCAGGCAGCTGCTCGAGGACCAGCCGCTGATGATGACGAAAGAACAGTTCCGAACGCCCTACTGGCTCGACAAGCAGGCCCGCCTGGAACGCATCACCGTGCCCGCCTACGTCGTGGCCAGCTGGACCAACCCCGCGCATACGCACGGCACGTTCGCCGGGTACCGGCAGATCGCCTCGCGCGAGAAGTGGCTGCGCGTGCACAACAGCCAGGAGTGGCGCGACTACTACACGCCGGCCAACGTCGAGGACCTGCGGCGCTTCCTGGACCACTACCTCAAAGGGACCGACAACGGCTGGGCGTCCACGCCGAAGGTCCGGCTCAGCGTGCTCGATCCCGGCGGCACCGACGTCGTGAACCGGGTGGAGCACGAGTTCCCGCTGGCCCGCACCCGGCACACGCCGCTGTACCTGACCGCCGACGGGGGGCTGGTCGACCATCCGGTGTCGGCGGCGTCGAGCGTCGGCTACGACATCACCGGGCACGGCGGGCTGACCTTCACCCGGGTGTTCGACGAGCGAACCGAGCTCACCGGTTACCTGAGCCTGCGGCTGTGGGTCGAGGCGCAGGGCTCGAGCGACATGGAGCTGGCGATCACGGTGCAGAAGCTCGACGCCGACGGCCGGTCCTACGGGTCGAACCCGATGCAGACGGTGACGGCCACCGGGTACCTGCGTGTGTCGCAGCGGCGCCTGGCGCGGGGTTCGACGCCGTCGGAGCCACTGCTGCTCAACCAGGACGAGCAACTGCTCTCACCCGGGCAGATCGTGCCGGTGGACATCAACATCTGGCCGATGGGGATGATCTACCACCCCGGGCAGTCGCTGCAGCTGACGGTGGCCGAGAACGCGCCGCCGCCCGCGGTGCCGGACATGGGCATGGGCGTGGCCGCTCTGACGCTGCCTGCCGACGGCGGCACCTACCGGCCGGGGGCACCGGGACCCACGGTCACCCTCGGCGGCAGCACCGTCTTCCCGGACTACGTCGTGCAGCAGCGGCCGGCCGCCCCGGTGAACCGCAACAGGGGTCGGCACGTACTGCACCTCGGCGGACGCTACGACGCCCGGCTGCTCGTGCCGACGGTGCCGGCGACGTCGCGGTAACGTGCGCAGGTGGCCGCTGTCGGAGCACGTCGCGGGCCCCGTTCGGATCAGCAGCGCAACGACCGGCTGATCCTCGAGGCGGCAACCCGAGTCCTGGCCGACGACCCGGCCGCGTCGATGCAGGCCATCGCCGACGCGGCCGGGGTCGCCCGGCTCACCGTCTACCGCCGCTTCCCCAACCGCGAGGCGCTGGCCGTCGGCCTGCGGGCAGCGGTCGAGGACGACGCCCTGCGCGCCCTGGCCGACTTCCCCGGCTGGGACGGACCCGACCCGCTGCGCCTGCTCGTCGCCACGATGACCGGCATCGTGCGGCGCTTTCCCATCACGCTCGCCCGACCCGAGCGCATCGGCCCCGCCGCCACCGTCGTCGACCGGCGCATCACCGATCTGCTGCGCGAGGGCCAGCGGCATTCCCGCGTCCGCGCGGACCTGCCGGCCGAACTGCTCAATGCGACCCTGTTCGGCATCCTCGCCGCCTGCTACCGCGTGGGTCCGGATGCCGACCTCGAGACCGCGACCGACGAGGCATGGCGGCTCGCCGACGGCGCGCTGTCTGTCGTCCCGCTCCCCCGGACCTGACGCAGTGCCGGACGATCAGAAGTCGTCGTCGAAGCCGACCGTTCCGCCGACCCCCATCTGGTAGGCCGACACCCGTCGCCCCCAGCTGTAAGAACCGCCGGTCGGCGACGTGTTGTCTCCTCGCGGTTCGCTGCGGTCGGGAACGTCTGCTCGGGTCTCGTGGTTGCCGACAACGGGTGAAACTCGAACGTTTGCCGGATCGGAGCCAGTGATGAGCACGACGAGCCTTGTGTCGCAGGACCACGCCACGCAGGGCGGCAGGACGATCGGCCACCGTCTGCCTCGTGGCGCCGCATTCTGGGCCGTTGGCGTCACCACCGGCGCGCTGCTCGCTGCGTCCAGCGCGCCGAGCCCGCTGTACTCGGTGTATCAGCGCAAGTTCGGCTTCTCGGCACTGACGCTCACTGCGATCTTCGCCGTCTACGTCCTGGCCCTGTTGCTGAGCCTGCTGACCGTCGGCCGGCTGTCCGACTTCGTGGGCCGGCGCCCGGTGCTGGCAGCGGCGCTCGTGGTCGAGGCCGCGTCGATGGCGGTGTTCATCGGTGCCGACAGCGTCAGCTGGCTCTTCGCGGCGCGGATCGTCCAGGGCGTGGCCACCGGCGCCGCGATCGGCGTCGTCGGTGCCTACCTGCTCGACCTGCAGCCGCCCGGCGGCGGTCGCCTGGGCTCGCTGGTGAACAGCGTCGCGCCGACGTCCGGGCTCGGTCTCGGCGCCATCGGCACCGGCGTGCTCGTGCAATACGCGCCGCACCCGACCACGCTGGTGTTCGTCGTGCTGCTGGCGGTGTTCGCGCTGATGTTCGTCAGCACCGCAGTCCTGCCCGAGACAGTGCAACGCCAACCGGGTGCGGTGGCCGCGCTGCGCCCCAGCATCGCTGTGCCGCCGGCCGCCCGCCGGGCGTTCCTGGGCGCGGTGCCCACCATGCTGTCCACCTGGGCCCTCGGTGGATTCATCCTCTCGGTCGGCGGCTCGCTGCTCGGGTCGGTCTTCGCCCAGCGCAACGAGGCGGTCGTCGGGCTGATCCTGGGCGTCTTCGCGTTGTCCGGAGCCGCAGCGGCCACGGCGGTCAGCTTTCTGGCGCCACGTGCAATAAGCACGATCGGGACCGGGACGCTGGTGGCCGGCACCGCGCTGTTCCTGATCGCCATCGATGACGGATCGTTGGCTGTCTTCGTGCTCGCTGCGATAGTCGCCGGCGCCGGCTTCGGCTCGGCGTTCCTAGGCGCGTTGCGCTCGGTGACCCAGCTCGCCCAGCCGCACGAACGGGCGGCGCTGCTGTCGGCCATCTACATCGTCAGCTACCTGGCCTTCAGCATCCCGGCGGTCGTCGCCGGCATCCTGATCACGCACCTCGGCCTGCGCGACACATCTCTCGCCTACGGCGTCCTGGTCGCGGTTCTTGCCCTGTTCAGCCTCGGCATCAGCGTTACGGCCCAGCGAGCGGCGCTCCGGCCGGCGGCGCCGCAGCGGGCCTGATCGACACCCGGTGTCCATCTGCCGGTCAGGCCGCGTCCCCCTTGGCGAGGGAGTCTCGAGCGATGGGAGCAAAGGCTCAGACGCGCGCCGACCCGCGCGAGCGCATCACCGCTGCCCTGGGCGCACCACTGGCCACCGCTCTGGGCTGCTTCCTGCTCGACCCCGACGACGCGTCGGTGGGTGTCGCGTTCGTGCCCGGCGAGCTGGCCGACAACGGCGTGGGCGGGGTGCACGCGGCGGCACTCGCCGCCGTGCTCGAGCTCGCCGCCTTGACGTGGTCGAGGTTGATG
>CAZZVT010000030.1:0-26020 GCA_964657545.1 uncultured Jatrophihabitantaceae bacterium | reverse complement strand
GAAGTAGAGCCAGTTGCGGAGCTGCCACTCGGTGTCGGACCAGTCCGACTCGCGCGGCTTCATCCAGAGGCTCCCCTGGTTCCAGTAGGCGCGGGCCGAGGTGACCTCGCGCAGCACCATGCGAGGCGCTCCGGACACCGGTCCGGCGGTGTTCCAGTCCAGCGGCGACGACAACCCGATGTCGAGCCCACCCGACAGGCCCTTGAGGTATGCCATGGCGGAGGTGCCGGAGACCTCCTTGCTGGCGTTGAGGATCTTCGCCGCGGCCTTGACTGCCAGCCACGCCGTCAGCGTGACGTCGCCGTAGGTGTCGGTGAGCCCGCCGACCGACGAGCCGTACTTTGCGGTGTCGGCCTGGAATTCGGACAGGGCCGACGCCGAGTAGTCCACGATGACCCGGTTGGCAAGCTTCTTGTCCGAGAACGTCTTGACGGTCGCGGAGTCGATCGATCCGGTCGACAGCAGCCAGGTCGGCGAGTAGCCGATCTGTTGACACGTCGACGCCATCGTCGTCAGCGCACCCGACGCCAGCAGCGGTAACACGACCTGGGCACCGGCCTGCTTGGCCTTCAGGCAGTACGACTGGAAACTCGAAGCGGTCAGCGACACCGAGATCTGCGTCGTCTGCACACCGCTCGGCAGCTTCGCCATGATGCGCTTGATGTTCTGCTTCGACGCAGGCGTCGGGTAGTTCGGGATTGCGATCTTCGTGGTTCCCTTGGGCAGGACCGAGTTGATCGCGAGGTTGCCGAAGGCGCCCGGCAGGATCGGGTAGGACAGCGAGCTCGTCAGGTCCTGGTTCGTGTAGGGCAACGCGCCAAGCACGAAGGTGTTGTGCTGCTTGGCGCTCTGGTACAGCGGCGCGGTCTGGGTGACGGTCGAGCCACCGGCGATCATGACCGCCTTGTCCTGCCCGAGGACGCGCTCCGCGCAGACCGACGACTGCTGCGGCGAGTTCTGGGTGTTGCAGAAATCGATCTTGACGGGTCGGCCCTTGATTCCGCCCGCGGCGTCGACGGCCAGCGCCGCGATCTTCGCCGCCTTCTGGGCGTCGGGGAAGGACAGACCGGCGGTGTTCTCCTCGCCGACCAGGCCGAGGACGACTGACGAGCCTTTCAGTCCTGAACCGGAGCCGGAACTCTTCGACGTCGATGAACTGCTGCTGCATGCCGACATGGTGATCGCCGCGAGCAGCGGTACCGCCACCCAGACAGCTCGTTTCCTCGCGTTACACATTCAGGACCCTTCCCGCACTCAACGATGAGTCGAAGCCTGAGCTATGCCATGACTTCGTGAATCAGGGGAAATTTAGCGGGAAAATCCAGGAATAACAACAGTCGTTTCGAACCGAGACACACCTGCGACATACCAGTGATCGGCGCACCGGAAACGAACAAGGAAAGGGCCTTGGAAACAGCACAGGCCGACTGCATTCCGCCGGAGATATCGGACGGAATGCAGTCGGCCGTGACGAGCAGAAAAGCCCTTGTTACGCCGACGCCGAACGCAAGGTGTGCGTGGACGGGACGAGTTGCGGCTCTGCGGTGGCGATAGGTTCCGCAGGGACGTCGAAATGCTGTTGTCCGAGCAACTTCATGTAGCGGTCCGAGGTGGGCGTCCACTGCGTCCGCTGCATCTGCAGATCCATGAACAGCCGCTGCAGCAGCTCACCTGATCGCGCAGCGGTGGCGCCGACCGAGCGGAACAGCAGCTCCCCGGCCTCGTAGGCCAGCTCGTTCGCCTTCATGATCTGGCTTGCGCACCGGGTGAACTCCTCTTCCTTCGGCCGCACCGGGCCGTTCACCCACTCCTCGCACAGCACCTTGTACCGTTCGGCGGCGCTGAGCACGAGGCTCTCGGCGCAGTCCACGAGTCGCAGCGCCTGGCCGTAGGTGCGGTGGGTGTCCGGGTGCAGGTACATCAGGATCTGCGGCTCGAGCACCCGCTTCTTCGTCCGCACCACGTTCTCGAACTCGGCCAGGGCACCGCGCGCCGCCCCGATCTGCGAGCAGGCCAGCTCGCCGGCCGCGAACGGCAGGATGTTGCCCATGTACATCGCGTTGCCGTTGATCCGAGCGCCCTGCGCGATGCCGTCGTCGTCGGCCACAGCGGTCGCACCGGAGCCGGCCAGCATGCCACCGCTCGTCGTGAACCGTTCCGGCACGAAGACGTCGTCGACCAGCACGCTGTTGGACCCGCTGGACTGCAGCCCCATCGTGCGACCGCCACCCCAGTCGTTGAGAATCGTGTACTCACCGCGCGGGATGACGACGAGGAACTTCTCCTTCTTGCCGTCCGCCCCGGTGCGCAGGGCCGTTCCCATGAAGTGCGTCGAGTACGGGACGCCCGACGAGTACGCCCACGTCCCGGAGACCCGGTAACCGCCCTCGACCCGCGTGGCCACGCCGCGCGGAGCGGCCGAGAACGGAGCGATGAAGTAGCCGTCCTTGCCGAAGAGTTCCGTCTGCACCTCCAGCGGGAAATGGCTCGCCGCCTGCATGGCGTGGCCGGCCCCGAGACACAGGCACCAGCCCGAGCCGGGGTCGCCCTTGGCGATCTCGATGATCACCTTGAAGAAGGTGGGGATGTCGAATTCGTATCCACCGAAACGGCGCGGCTGGAGCATCCGGTAAAAGCCCGCGTCCAGAAAGGCCTGGTGCAGCTCGGGCGAATAGGTGCCACGCAGGGCGGATGCCTCGGCCTCACGGCGAACCCATGGCTGGAGGTCGGTCGCCCGCTGAATGATCTGTTCCTGAGTCAGTTCGGGCTCGGGAACCGTGAACTGCGCATCCGCTTCAAGCAACATCACCATTGTGGTTTCTCCCTGTTCGATGGATTACGTTTCTCGCCGGAATGAACCGCCGCAATGAATTCACGGTAAATGGCCGAACCGTCCGCGACGGGCCCTGACGTGTCACTCACTGGAACGGACCCGCGATCTTCGAATGTTCTGCCGGCACCGCTGGAGCCCTCAGGCACTCGTCCGGGCAGGGTTCAGCGTCAGCGGGAGCTTGTCCGCCCCGTACGCCGGCCAGGTGTGGCGATGGACGTCACCGGCCAGCTCGAAGGAGCCGGTCCTGGACAGCAGCTCCTCGAGCACGACCCGCAGTTGCAGGCGCGCAAGTGGTGCTCCGAAGCATTGATGGACGCCACGGCCGAATGCCAGGTGCCGCTTGTCCGCGCGGTCGACGTCGAAGCGCGCCGCATCGGTCCAGTGGCTCGGGTCGACGTTCGCGGAGCCGAAGTTCAGGTGCACGTAGTCGCCGGCCTTCAGTGACTCCCCGCCGATCTCGACGTCGCGCAGGCACTTGCGTTGCATGGCCTGCGTGGGCGAGTCGAGGCGCAATCCCTCCTCGATCGCGTCGGGGATGCGATCCGGGTTCGTCCGCAGGAAATCCTGCAGCTCCGGGTCGCGAGCGAGCCGGCACACGATGCTGGTCAGGCCGTTCGTGGTCGTCTCGTGGCCGGCGACGAGCAGCAGCACCACGTAACCGATCACGGCCTGGTCGGTCAAGGGGGCGCCGTCGATCTCGCCGGAGATGATGGCGCTGATGATGTCGTCGTCCCGCAGTGCTTGCCGGCGCTGCTGGATGACCGACAGCAGGTACGGCATGATCTCTGCGAACAGCGAATCCCGCTTCGGACGACCGGGCTCGTTGCGGCCGCCACGGCTGACCAGTTCCCGGTGCCAGTTGTTGATGTATTCACGGTCCTCGTCCGGTACCTGCAAGAACCTGCACAGGGTGCGGACCGGGAACGGATTTGCGAATGCGGCCACGAAATCGATGGGTCCGGTGCCGATCAGGGGGTCGAGCATCTCGTCGGCGAACGGGCGGAGATCGCCCTCCAGCTCAGCCATCTTGGCCGCGGTGAAGAACGGATTGATCATCCGGCGATACGGCGTGTGTTCCGGCGGATCGGCCTCGAGCGGGATCATCCGCGTCGCCCCCGCCACCGGCGTGTCACTACTGAACGTCTTCGCGTCCGTGACCGCCGCGATCACCTCGTCGTAGCCGAAGATGCCCCAGGTGTTGGGGCCGTCGATGCGGCCCACCGGGCACTGGCTGAGCACCTGTTCGTACGCCGACGAGGTGTCGATCTCGCGATCCTCGGCGACGTCCGCCAGAGCGGTCACCGGATTCCATTGAGTGGGCAAGAACCTTCTCCGTTCGACAGCGATCCGTTCGACAATGACGTCGACGGTGGGATGTGACCGGGCTCATCGTGTCGCGCTGACCTAAGTACACCGAACGCTTCGTCCTACTGGGTGAAACGTCGACGGACGCCGCTGTTCGGCCCGACAAGCCGGGTTTACTGACGCCAGGGAAGGGAAGTCGATGTCGGCAGCAGCGGAGGACGTCGAGGACGTACTGGAACCGGATCAACCGATCGTCGATGCGCATCACCACCTCTGGGCCGCCGATTTCCCCCTTCCCGGTGGCCCCTACCTGCTGTCAGAACTTGGCGCGGACCTCGCCGACGGGCACCGGATCGAGGCCACCGTCGTGGTCGAGTCCCACGTCCCCGGCTACCCGGCGGGTCGGACGGGCCCGGAGCACCTGCACGCCGTGGGCGACACCGAGTTCGCGGTGGCCACTGCAGAGCGCGCGCAGGAACTGGGCCTGCCCACCCGGGTCGGAGCCGGCATCGTCGGTCACGCCGACCTGCGGCTGGGCAGCGCGGTCGACGAGGTGCTCGACGCGCATCTCGCAGCGGCCCCGACCAGGTTCAAGGGCATCCGACAGATGATGGCGCCGAACCTGAAGACCTTCGCCGACGACCGCATGCTCGTGCAGCCGAACGTACGCGAGGGTATGGAGCGGGTTGCGGCGCGCGGGCTCACCCTGGACGTGTGGTTGCTGCACTTCCAACTGCCGGATCTGATCGACACCGTCCGCGCGGTCCCGCACCTCACGTTCGTGCTCAACCACCTCGGCACACCGACAGGAGTCGGTCCGTGGGCGGGTCGGCGCGACGAGGTCTGGCAGGACTGGTCGCAGAGCATGTCGACGCTCGCCGGCGAACCCAATGTCGTCGTCAAGCTGGGCGGTATGAACATGATCTTCACCGGCTTCGGCTGGGCCGAGGGCGAGAAGCTGCCGTCCTCCCAGCAGCTGGCGGACTCGACCGGGCGGTACTTCCACCACGCGATCGACACCTTCGGCCCGGCCCGATGCCTGTTCGCGAGCAACGCACCGCCGGACCTCAGGTCGGGCTCCTACCGCACGCTGTGGAATGCGTTCCAGCGCATCTCGGCGCGGTACACGCCGGCCGAGCGGCAGCTGATGTTCAGCGAGACCGCGACCCGTATCTACCGGCTGGGCTGAGCCCGGCCGGGCCGTGCGGCCGAAGGTGCGGCACAGCTACGGCGCGGCCCATTCCCGGACGATCCGTAACGAGGTGAACGACCAGCGGTCGGCGTCCACGGCCAACGTGGCGTCGTAGCGGCCCATCGAGGCGACCGTCGGCGGGCTGACGTTCCAGCGCTGGTAGCGGCAACTGCATTCGGCGCCGCTCGCTGTCGGCGTGATCGCGATGTTGCTCAGCAGGTGACGACCCTCCGGGGTCCCGTCGAACATGGCGCGGTACAGCCCGAGGAGGTTCTCGACCCCGGCTACCTCCCGGTCGCCGAGCCGCACGGTCGCGGTGCCGAGCAGCCCGGCCACACCGGCGGCGTCGAAGTCGTCCGCCAGCCGGGCGTAGCGGAAGAGCAGGTTCTCGATGGCATCGCGGCGGTCGCCGGCACCGGGGGCTGCACTCGGGTCGGCGTCGGGTCGATCCGGCGTTGTGGACAAGTGTGTCCTTTCTCGACCGGCGCGCCCCGTCAGGACATGCTCAGGGCGCGCGGCGACGTCGGCTTGACGGCCGTCGCGGCCGCGTAGCCGGCGCGTCGCCCGAACACCGATCCCGCAGTCAGGCCGGTGCCGCCGGGATAGTTGTGGAAGAACAACCCACCCATGATCTCGCCGGCGGCGAACAGCCCGTTGATCGGGCGGCCCTCGTTGTCGACGACCTGGCTGTCGGCGGGCGTGACCCGCAGCCCGCCGAAGGTGAAGGTGATGCCACACGTGACCTGGAAGGCGATGAACGGCCCCTCGTCGAGGGTGTTCGCCCAGTTCGACTTCGGCACCGTCGCACCCCGGACGCACCGTCCGTCCTTGACCGTGGGGTCGAACGGGATGTCGGTGGCCACGCCGGCGTTGTAGGCCGCGATCTCGCGGATGAACCCCTCGGGGTCGACGCCGTCGAGCTTGTGCGCGAGCTCCTCGATCGAGTTCGCCTGCACCTTCGTGACCTCGCGGATCCGGTACTCGTCGCGCAGGAGGTGCACGACCTTCTGGTCGAAGATCTGCCAGGCGAACTGCTCCGGCTGCTCCAGGATCACCCGGCCGTACTTGGCGTAGGTGTAGTTGCGGAAGTCCGCGCCCTCGTCGACGAACCGCTTGCCCGTGGCGTTGACCATGATCCCGAACGGGTAGCTGTGCTTCTGGTAGCCGTCGCCGACCGCGAGGTCACCGAACTCCGGAGCGTTGCGGTCCCAGCCGACGGCGTGGCAGCCCGACCAGTGACCGGCCGGCGAGGCGCCGATGTCCATCGCGATGCGGTGACCGTCGCCGGTGTTGAACCGCGTTCCGCGGACCTTCGCCAGATCCCAGCCCGGCCCGAGGTACTGCGTCCGCCAGGCGACGTTCGCCTGGAAGCCGCCGGAGGCCAGGACGACCGAGGACGCGTGGATGTCCACCTCCGCGTTGTCGATGACGGCGCGGACGCCGTAGACGCCGTCGACGTCGGCCAGCAGCTCGCGCACCGCGGCGTCGTAGCGGATCTCGACGCCGTTGGCCAGGCTGATCTCGTGCTCCTGGTCGACGAGTCCCGCTCCGCCGCCCACGACCTCGACGGTCAGGCCGCCCCAGAACTTGAAGCGACCGTCGACCTTGAACGCCTGACGTCCGTACGCGCCGGCGAAGCGGACCCCCTTGCGCTGCATCCAGGCCAGGGTCGAGTGGCTCTCGCTCACCAGCAGGTTGGCGAGGTCAGGGTCGGCGCGGTACTCCGTCACCCGGGAGACGTCGTCGGCGAACTGCGCCGCGGAGTAGGAACCGAAGTCGGTCGATTCGATCTCCTCCGGCGACAGGTCGGGGATCAGCTGGCGCAGATCGTCGACGCCGTTGTAGACCGTGCGCATGGCACCGGCGGTGAACGCGGTGTTCCCACCTCGCTCGGCCTTGGGCGACTTCTCGAGCACGAGCACCGACGCGCCGTGTTCCCGAGCAGCGAGGGCCGCACAGATGGCGGCGTTGCCGGCGCCGACGACGACCACGTCGTAGTCGGTGTCGGCCGGCCTCGAGCTGCGGGTGTTGGTCTGGTTCACAGGATCACGCTCAGATTCTTGGAGGTCACGACATTTTGATCGAGCAGGACGACCCGGTCGGCGATCAGGAACAGGCCGTCATCGGTTGCCCGGATGACGTCCGCCCGTTGGCCGACCCAGATGTCGGTCTCGACGTCGTTGCGGTTTCGGTAGCACAGGAAGTTGGATTTCACGTCGTACTCGCCCGCGACGTCGCGCAGGGTGGCTCGCACATTCGTCACCAGGTGACGCGTGCGGCTGGGCGGGTCCTCGGCCCAATGCGTCCCGGTCTCGAGTTGATCGACGCGCCAACCCAGCGAGCGCTTGTCGTCGTCGAACAGCGATACCGTGCCGCGGCGCCCCACCTCCAGGTGCTGCTCACGTCGGGACCGATTGGTTCGCAGTGGCATCCAGTAACGGATGTCGTCCGCGGTGAGTGCGAACCATTCCGAGAACCGGCGATCGTCGAGCAGCTCGGCCTCGTAGTAGAGGAACTGCTCGAGGTCGGAGAGGACGTCGCGCGAGACGCGGGAGACGCTGGAGACGCTGCCGCGCGCAAGCTCCGGAACGTGCGATGAGACCACGGACATTCGGTGTGCTCCTGTATTTCGAAATGACGCGGGACGCGCGGTCAGGCTTTGATCGTCTGGCGGTTGAAGAACTCGATGGCCAGCGTGTTGAAGTCCTCCGCGCGATCGATCTGCACCGAGTGACCGCAGTTGCCGAACACGTGCAGGCTGGCGTTCTGCAGCCGCTTGAGCGGCAGGAACGCCGCGCCCACCAGGTTGATGCGGTCGTCGCGCCCCCAGACCAGCAGGGTCGGGTGCGCCACCTCCTCCAGGTGCCGCCACAACTGGCGCTCCGGGTCCTCGTGCTTGGGTACCGAGCGCTGCTCGACGGTGCCCAGCGCCCTGTTCATGGCCTGCTGCTTGCCCTGCTTGACGGCCGCCGCATAGCGGGCGTCGATGAGCTCTTCGGTGACCAGCGCCGGATCGTGGATCAGGACGCGGAGGAAGGCGGCCATCTTCTCGCGGCTCGGGCCCGGCTCGTCGTAGAACGCTCGCATGACCCGTGCGCCCTCGCTGGGGTCCGCGCTGAACAGCGAGACATTGGCGCCGCCCGGGGCGATCTGCACCATCCGGTCGACCCGCTCCGGGTAGTTCAGAGCCGTCCGCAGCGAGACGCCGCCACCCATCGAGTTGCCGAGGTAGTGGGCCTTCTCGATCCCCAGCTGGTCGAGCAGGCCGACGATCGCCTTCGCCGAGTTCGCGTAGTGGTTGCCCTCGAGGTTGGACTCCGACATGCCGTACCCGGGCAGGTCGATGCACAGCATCCGGAAGTGCTGGGTCAGCGTGGGCAGGTTGAGGTGGTAGTTGTCGTACCCGCTCGCGCCGGGGCCGCCACCGTGCAGGGCGACCACGACCGGGCCCTCGCCGGCCTCGTTGTAGTGCAGCGTCCGACCGTCGATCACTGCGGTCCGACTCGTTGCCTCGAAGCTGAGGTCTGGCTGGGCAGCGCCCACGGTGGTTCCCTTCGTCTGTGAATGGTCGTGAATGCGGATCAAGAAGTTGCGCCGGTCAGGAGGCGACGATGCGGTGTCCCCACGCGCTCGGGCGGTCGTAGGCGCCGACGCGCCATTCCGGATCGGCGGTGCGGGCGCCGTAGCCGTACTCGAGCCTGATGTTGTCGGGCCCGAACACGTAGAACGAGACCATCTGGTCGTTCGTGTGCCGGCCGAGCGTCTTCTGCAGCGTGCCGCCGCCGTCGGTCACCTGGTCGAGTGCCGCGCCCACCATGTCGAGTTCCTCGACCTGCACCATGAAGTGGCCCAACCCCGTACGCCGCCGACCCCCGGCCGGCCCCAGGCCGACCGTGTGGTGACGCCCGTTGACGCGCAGGAAGCTCGTGCCGTTGATGCGGTCGCTGACCCGAAAGCCCAGCTGCTCGGTGTAGAAGCGCAGCGTGGCGTCGAACTGCGCGCAGCCCAGCACGATGTGCCCGAGGCCGAACTGGCCGGTCACGAACCGGGCGCCGGTCGGCGAGTGGAACGGGACGTAGGTCGAGCGCGGCGAGGTCACCAGCTCGACGATGTTGCCCTCGGGGTCCTCGACGCGGGCCAGCTGGTGGACCAGCCGGGCCTCGGCGAGCTCAGGCAGCATCTTCACCGCGTGGCCTGCGGCTTCGAGCGTGCCGCACAGCGCCTCGAGGCTCGCGTCGTCGGTCATCTCGAGCCCCATGAAGCTCAGTCCCGGCTCGCCGGGCTCGAGCATGATCCGCCACGC
Source organism: uncultured Jatrophihabitantaceae bacterium (assembly GCA_964657545.1). GTDB lineage: Bacteria > Actinomycetota > Actinomycetes > Mycobacteriales > Jatrophihabitantaceae > Jatrophihabitans. The sequence goes on along the minus strand of CAZZVT010000030.1, from coordinate 16,387 downwards.
CCGCTCGTCCATGCGCAGGTACCGCGCGGCGTCCGCACCGCCCGGCGTGACCGGCTGCATGCCGAGCACGTCGGCACCGAACGCCTGCCAGGCCTGCGGGTCGCTCACGGACAGGCCCATGTAGGCCAGAGCGGCCACCCCGGTCATCGGGAGCCGGCCTGCGAACCGTCGTTCTTGGTCAGCGTCTCCAACCACCGTCGGTAGAACCCGCGCTGGGGCATCTCGCCGTACGTCTGGTAGTTGATGTGACCCGGGAAGTCCGGGTCGTCATCGCGATCGAAGCCGATGCCCATCGAGTAGTTCAGCTTCAGCGAGTGCGACTGCGGGCCGACCAGGTTGCGCTGCAGCTCGCTCCAGTTCTCACCGTCGTCGGCATCGCCCAGGCTGAACGGCCAGATCGCATTCGCCTGCACCATCTTCTCCTTCTCCTCCTGGGTCGCCGCAGCGTCGACCAGGCACCAGCGCCACCATTCGAAGCGGTCGGGCCCCTTCGGGTGGAAGACCGCGATGTAGGTCGAACCGATGCCGCCGGCGAGGTAACCCAGGTTGGGGAACACCAGCCCGGCCGTACGGGTCGGGCCCTGAGCGAAGGACTTGCCGAGGCGCAGCTCGGTCTCGAGACCGATCCGCTCGAAGTACTCGGTCAGCACCGGGTCGGCGCCCTCGGCGCTCATGGTGGCGATGTCACCCTCGTTCGACAGCGAGAAGCCGGCAACCCCGTGACCGCGGTCGGAGCTGTACTGACGCCCCTCTCGGCGGTTCGCCGCACGCGCGGCACCGCCGTCGGTCTGGCGGATGCTGAACGCCGAGGAGTGCGTCATGGCCGTGTGGTAGGTGTCGCCGGCGAGCTGCTCGGCCGCCAGCTTCCAATTGCCCTTCATGGACATCTTGTGGACGCCGATCATGACCTCGGTGCCGCCCTCGCGGCGATCCACGAGACAGTCGAGGTAATTCGTCATGTCGCCGAGATGTTCCACCAGCGATTCGGCATCCCAGTCGAAATTGCCGAAGACCAGACCCTTGTACGTCTCGACCCGGATCTGCACCAGACCCCAGCTCGCCTTGTCCAGTTTCGAGTGATAAACCTGCTCGTATCCCGGGACATTGATCAGCTCGCCGTCGAGGCCGTAGGTCCAGCCGTGATAGACGCAGGTAAATGCTTTGGAATTGCCTTCATCTGCCCGGCACACCCGCACGCCGCGGTGCCGGCAGACATTCAGCATTGCCTTGAGCCCGCCGTCCCGCTGACGCACGACGATCACCGCGTCGGCACCCATGTAGGTCGAGAAGAAATCGCCCGGCTTGGCTAGCTGACTCTCGTGCGCGAGGAACAGCCAGGTGTGACCGAAGAGGTCCCGCATCTCGCGGTTGTAGATATCGGTGTCGGTGAACACCTCGGCACCGATCAAGCCCTCGTCCAGGTCGAGCAGATCAGTCAATCGATCGCTGGATCCCATGCGTTCTCCTGTGCTGGCTCGGACGCGGTGACGCGCTGACTCTCTTATGCTAACTTCCACTTTGATGGATGTCTACGACAAGAATCCATGATTCTGAACCAAAGGGGAGTGTCCGTGCGGCTGGCCAATGTAGGGGGACGGCTGACCCTGGTCACCTCGCTCGACGACGCGGGAGTGCCGCTCGAGGGCATCGACGTGCAGCGGGCGAGCGACGGCAGGTTCTCCCCGTCGGTGCCGCAGGCCTACGAGCGCTGGACGGAGTTGCGGCAGTGGGCCGCCCAGGCGCAGCCTGCGGACCCCGACGCAGTGGTGCGGATCGACCGCGAGCTACTCGGCCCGCCCTCCCCCGAGCCCGCGCAGGTCTTCGCGATCGGCCTGAACTACCAGGCGCATGCCGCTGAGACCGGGGTGTCGGAGGACGTCGCCACACCGCCGACCTTCACCAAGTTCCGCACCTGCCTCACCGGCGCCTTCGCGTCCGTCGAGCTGCCGAGCGACAGCGTCGACTGGGAGGTCGAACTCGTCGCCGTCATCGGGACGCATGCGCGCAACGTCAGCCCGGCCGAGGCCTGGAGCCACGTCGCCGGTGTCACGATCGGTCAGGATCTCTCCGAACGAGCAGTGCAGATGACGCCGCCCATGCCCCAGTTCAGCCTCGGGAAGAGCTTCCCCGGCTTCGGGCCCATGGGCCCGGCGCTGGTGACCGTCGACGAACTCGACGACCCCGACGATCTGCCGCTGTCCTGCGAGATCGAGGGCGATCGTGTCCTGCAGTCGGGACGGACCAGCCAGATGATCTCCGCTGTGCCCGCGCTGGTGGCCCGGCTGTCGTCCATCACCACCCTGCTGCCCGGCGATGTCATCTTCACCGGCACCCCGTCCGGGGTCGGGATGGCGCTCGACCCGCCGACCTACCTGCGGCCCGGCCAGACGTTGATCACGCGGGTCGGGCAGCTCGGCGAGATGCGGACGTCACTGGTGGCGCCGGTCGGCGCCTGATGGCGCGCGGCCTCGGATCGGGAGTGCTGATCGGGGAGTCATGAGGCAACAGCAGGAATTCTTCGCCGCCGGGCGGTGGCGCCCGGCCTCCGGCCCGGACGCGCACGTGGTCGTCAACCCGGCGACCGAGCAGGCCTACGCCCGCGTCACGCAGTGCGACGCGGCCGATGTCGACGTCGCGGTCGCCGCCGCGAAGCACGCCTTCGACGACGGCCCGTGGCGGCGCATGCCGCTGGCCGAACGCTGCGAGCTGATCCTTGCCCTGCGCGACGCCCTGGTGGCCGACACCGAGCAGATCGCGCACGAGACCGCGTCGACCCTCGGCCTGCCGCTGCAGCAGGCAGAGGGTCTCGGCGCAGCACCGGCGCTCATCGACATGTACGTCGCGTCGATCAATGCGCTGGACCTCGAGTACCTGCGCGCGGACGCCGCGGGCGACGCCCTCGTCACCCGCGCACCGGTCGGCGTGGTCGCCGGGATCACCCCGTGGAACACACCCCTGCGAGCCGAGGTGAAGAAGGCGATCCCCGCGCTGCTGGCCGGGTGCTCGGTGGTCCTGAAGCCGGCGCCGGAGACACCGTTCGGCGCGATCGCACTCGTCCGGGCCGCGACCGCCGCCGGCCTGCCGGACGGCGTGCTCAACGTGGTCTTCGGCGGGGCGGCCACCGGCGAGGCACTGGTCCGGCATCCCGACGTCCAGAAGGTGACGTTCACCGGCAGCACCGCCGCCGGGCGACACATCGGCCGCATCTGCGGGGAATCCCTCAAGGGCGTCGAACTCGAGCTCGGCGGCAAGTCTGCGGCGATCGTGCTCGACGACGCCGACCTGGAGGCGACCGTCGGCTGGCTCGACCGCGGCAACTTCGGGGTCTCCGGTCAGGTCTGTGTCGGGCTGACCAGGGTCCTGGCCTCCCGGGCGCGCTACCGCGAGATCGGCGAGGCCCTGGCGGCCCGAGCGGCCGCGCACCACGTGGGCGATCCGTTCGATCCCGCCACGACCATGGGCCCGCTGGTGTCACACGCCCAGCGGAGCCGGGTGCTGGACTACGTCGCGGCAGGTCGGGCCGAGGGCGCCACCACCCTGGTCGGCGGCGGCACGCCCGAATCCCTGACGGCGGGCTGGTTCGTCGAACCCACCGTCTTCACCGATGTCGACAACGCCATGACGATCGCCCAGGAGGAGATCTTCGGGCCGGTGGTCAGCGTGATCCCCTACGACAGCGAGGCTGCCGCCGTCTCGATCGCCAACGCGTCGTCCTACGGCCTGCACGGCGCGGTGTTCTCCAGCGACGCCCGGCATGCGCTGGTGCTGGCGAGACAGCTCGACACCGGGACCGTCGCGATCAACCGCTTCGGCCCCGTCCCGTCGGCGCCGTTCGGCGGCACGAAGTCGTCGGGGATCGGACGCGAGCAGGGTCCCGAGGGTTTCGACGCGTTCCTGGAGTACGTCTCGTACTCCATCCCGCCCGAGGTGTTCGCCGACCTGCTGCAGCAGGGCGTTCGAGTCAAGTAGTCAGGTAATCAGCTGAACCGGAGCCGGTTACCCGGCGGCCGTGTCGGGGTGCGCGGCGTGCCCGTGCAGCGTGCCGGGGCTCGGCTGCAGGTGCCGCTGCAGCAGCTCGATCGCCGAACCGCCGTCGCGCGCGACGGTCAGGCGTGCCATCTCGGCATGCTCGACACGCAGATCCCGCCCGTCTCCCGGTTCGTAGGGCTGCGACCAGCGGCGGTAGAGCTCGGCCGAGTCGCGCAACGACGCGATCACCCCGAGCAGTCGCTCGTTGCCGCACCCGGCGACGAGCGCGTGGTGGAACGCCGTGTGTGCCGCGACCCATTCGTGGGAGAAGCGACCCTCTCCCTCGTGCGGCGCGATCGCGGTGCTGTCTAGGACGTGGTGGGCGGCCAGCACCTGCCCTTCCCAGGTCAGGTCACCCCGGTCGACGGCCCACTGGAGCCCGAGCGATTCGACGGCCACCCGCGCCTCGGTCAACTGCACGTGATCCGCCGGGGAGAGGTCCATGACGAAGAAGCCGTGCTGCGGAACCGAGCGGACGAGGCCCTCACCGGTGAGGCGGCTGAAGGCCTCGCGGGCGACGTTGAGCCCGACGTCGTTCTGCGCGCGGATCTCGTCGATCTTCAGGCGCTGCCCTGGGCTGAGCCGGCCGGCCAGGATGTCGCCGCGCACCCGCCGGTACAGATCCTGCGTCAGGGTCTGTACGGTCGCGCTCTTGCGAGGTCCATCGTTGTCGACCATGCCGCGACTCTAGCCAAGCTGTGGCGCGGACTCACGCAAACGTGTCGACCTGATCCTGCGGTGCGCCTCGGCGACGTGACACACCGGCCAGCTCGGCGGTGTCGCGACCGACCGTGGCGTCCCGGAAGAACTCCAGCAGCAGCGGGTGGAAGATGTCCGGGCGTTCGTTGTGGCCCTGGTGGCCCACGGCGTCGGGGTAGTAGAACCGCACGTTCGGCAGGCGGTCCTCCAGCAGGTAGCCGGCCTCGATCGGGGCCAGGCTGTCCGCTCGTCCCCATACGCAGATCGCGGGCGTGGTCAAGGCGTCGAACCGGCCCTTGATCGACAGGCTCGCGGCGACATTCCCGTCGCTGTCGGCCAGCACGGCGGCCTGGTGGTGGGCGAAGGCCGCAGACTGCCGGTTCGCGGCGGCCGTCCGCATGTCGACGAGCGCGTCGGTGATCGACGCGGGGTCGGCGGAGATGGCGGTCATCACGGCACGCATGGACGGCGCGGTGCCGTCGAAGCGTGGGAGCTGCAGTGCCTGCCCGGGCGGCCGGCTGTCGGCCGCCCGCAGCTGCTGCGGGGTCAGGATGTCGCCGATCGGCCCGGCCATGAGTGCGAGGCTGACGACCCGGTCCGGGTGTCTGGTGGTGTAGCCGGCCGCGGTGTCCGAGCCGGTCCAGGTGCCACCGAGGTGGAACCGATCCAGGCACAGGGCGTCGGCGAACTCGTCCAGGATGCGCAGATGACCGGCCCGGCCGAACGATTGCCCGTGACCGGCGACGTTCGTCAGCCCGAAGCCCGGCAGGTCGGGGCAGTAGACGCGGAACCCCATGCTGCCCAGGAACGGCGCGATCCCGTACCACCCCGCGGTCCCCGAGGATCCCGGCCCGCCGCCGTGCAGCAGCACGACGGCCGGACCGTCCTCGCCGGCGGTGACGTAGTGGATCCGCGTCCCCGATCCGAGCCGGATCACCCGGCTGCACAGTCCAGGCACTCGCATCAGGGCTTCGTCGCTCGAGCTCATGGTCGGTGACGCTAGCCCGCAGGTGTCGCCCACGCGGCGTTCCGCGTTCCGGCACATGAGACGGGGTCGACGACGACGCCGGTCAGGTTCGGGACGCCGCCGACACCCCCGCCAGGGCCCGGGCCAACGCGAGGGTGACCGCGCGGACGGCCGGCGCCAGGCCCGCGGAGCCGATCCGGTCGGCGGGCAGGGCCAGCGAGACGGCCGCCACCGCAACACCGCCGACAACGACGGGGGCGGCGACGCAGGCGACGCCGAGTGCGGCCTCCTCCTGCTCGCGAGCCAGCCCGGTGCGGCGGATGTCTTCGAGCTCGCGCACCAGCACGGCGCGATCGGTGACGGAGTAGGCGGTGAGCCGGCGCAGCGGCCGAGCCAGCACGGCGTCGACGACGTCGACGGGCGCGAAGGCCAGCAGCGCCTTGCCGACGCCGGTGCTCGACAGCGGTAGCCGCCCACCCACGCGGGAGGGGACGTCGACGCCTCCGTGCCCGCGGATCTTCTCGGCGTAGACGACGTCCAGACCGTCGCGGATGCCCAGGTGGACCGTCTCGTGCGTGGCCTCGTACAGGTCCTGCAGGAACGGCAGCGCAGTCTCCCGGAGGTCGACCTTCGCAGCGAACAGCTCGCCGAGTTCGAACAGGCCCAGGCCGGGCCGGTAACCCACCGGCTGGCGCTCGAGCAGGCCGAGCTCGACGAGTTCCTCGGCGAGGCGGTGCACGGTGGCCTTGGGCAGACCGGTGCGCTCCACGAGCCGCGACAACGTGAGCACCCCGCCGTCCGGCCGGAAGGCCTGCAGCACCTGCACGCCACGGCCCAACATGCTGGACCGCTGGTCTCGTGACATGGGACCAAGTGTCGTGCTTCCTCGGGCTAGCCGTCTACAACGGAGACATGACTGTTTCGACCGAGCTCGCCGAGGCTGTCGAGCGGCTCGCCGTCGCGGCCGACACCCGGGTGCCCTGCCGGCCCGTGCGCGACGTGCTCGGTGCCGACGACGTGACCGCCGCGTACCTCGTGCAGTCCGCCCTGATCGCCCGCCGGGTCGCCGGCGGCGCCGCGCGGGTGGGTCGCAAGATCGGTCTGACCTCGCCCGTCGTCCAGGCCCAGTTGGGCGTCCACCAACCGGACTTCGGGGTATTGCTCGACGACATGGCGGTGCCGGACGGCGGCACGGTTCCCCGAGGGCACCTGCTGCAGCCGAAGGTGGAGGGCGAGATCGCCTTCCGGCTCGGCGCGGACCTCACCGGCGACGTCGATGCCCGCGCGGTCCGGGCCGCGGTCGTGAGCGCGCACGCCGCCATCGAGATCGTCGACAGCCGGGTCGCGGGATGGGACATCCGCATCGCCGACACCGTGGCCGACAACGCCTCCAGCGGCATGTACGTGATCAGCGAGCACGCTGTGCCGATCACCGGGTTCGAACCGGTGTCGGCCGAGATGACCCTGCTGGTCAACGGTGTCGAGGTGTCGTCGGGCGACGGTGCGGCCTGCCTCGGCGATCCGCTGATCGCACTCGAGTGGTTGGCGCGCACCGCGGTCGAGTTCGACGATCCGCTGCGGGCCGGCGACGTGGTGTTGAGCGGCGCCCTGGGCCCGATGGTGGTCGTGGCACCCGGTGATCGCGTGGACGTACGGATAAGCGGGCTCGGCGCCGTCGGCGTCACTTTCGGAATAGAGGAATGATGAAGGTCAAGACAGCGATCATCGGGTCGGGCAACATCGGCACCGACCTGATGATCAAGATCATGCGCACCTCCGAGGTGCTGTCCGTGGCGGCGCTCGTCGGCATCGACCCCGCGTCCGACGGGCTGGCCCGGGCCCGCAGGCTCGGTGTGGCGGCCGTCGACTCCGGCGTCGACGGGCTGATGGCGCTTCCCGACTTCGACGAGATCCAGGTCGTCTTCGACGCCACGTCGGCCGGCGCGCACCTCCACAACGCCGAGCGGCTGTCCGGCACGCACGTGAAGCTGGTGGACCTGACGCCGGCGGCGATCGGACCGTTCGTGGTGCCCCCGGTGAACCTCGATCTCGTGCTCGACGCGCCGAACGTCAACATGGTCACCTGCGGCGGACAGGCCACGATCCCCATGGTGGCCGCGGTTGCCGAGGTCACTCCGGTGCACTACGCCGAGATCGTCGCCTCCATCGCGTCGCGGTCGGCCGGCCCGGGCACCCGGGCGAACATCGACGAGTTCACCGAGACCACGTCCAAGGCGATCGAGGTCGTCGGCGGCGCGGAGCGGGGCAAGGCGATCATCGTGCTGAACCCGGCCGAGCCGCCGCTGATCATGCGCGACACCGTGCTGTGCGTCATCGATCCCTGCGACCCCGAGCTGATCGTCACCGCGGTGCGCGCGATGGCCGAGCGCGTGCAGCAGTACGTGCCCGGTTACCGCCTCAAGCAGGACGTCCAGTTCCGGACCATCGCACCCGACGACCCGGAGAACGATCTGGTGACCCACCTGCCGCGCACCGAGCGGATGGTGGTCTCGGTGTTCCTCGAGGTCGAGGGCGCCGGCCACTACCTGCCGCCCTACGCCGGCAACCTGGACATCATGACCTCGGCCGCGCTGCGCGTCGGCGAGCGCCTCGTCTCGGCGGTGCCTGCATGACCGCCCTCCGCTTCGCTGCGGCCGCCGAAGGCCATGCCCACTCGTCCTGCTCCGACTGCGTCGTCGCATGACGACCGAGCTCTTCATCCAGGACGTCACCCTGCGCGACGGCATGCACGCCGTGCGGCATCGTTACACCCTCGAGCAGGTGCGCCAGATCGCCGCCGCGCTCGACGCCGCGGGTGTCGACGCGATCGAGGTGACACACGGCGACGGGCTCGCCGGCAGCAGCCTGACCTACGGCCCGGGTGCGCACACCGACCTGGAGTGGATCACCGCGGCCGCCGAGGTCGTGCGCAACGCACGGATCACCGTGCTGCTGCTGCCCGGTGTCGGCACCATCGACGACCTGCGTCGCGCCTTCGACGCCGGCGCGACGTCGGTGCGCGTCGCGACGCACTGCACCGAGGCCGACGTCGCGATCCAGCACCTCGGGGTGGCCCGTGAGCTCGGCATGGACGTCGCCGGGTTCCTGATGATGTCGCACATGGCCGAGCCGGACGTGTTGGCCAAGCAGGCCACGATCATGGAGGCCGCGGGCGCGCAGTGCGTCTACGTCGTCGATTCCGGTGGTCGGTTGACCATGACCGGCGTGCGTGACCGGGTGCGCGCCTACCGCGATGCGCTCGCGGAGACCACCGAGATCGGCATCCACGCCCACCACAACCTCGGTCTCGGCGTCGCGAACTCGATCGTCGCGGTCGAGGAGGGCGTCGTGCGCGTGGACGCCTCACTGGCCGGGCAGGGCGCCGGCGCCGGCAACTGCCCCATCGAGGCCTTCATCGCGGTGGCCGACCTGACCGGCTGGAAGCACCACAGCGACCTGTTCGCGCTGATGGACGCAGCGGACGACCTCGTCCGCCCGTTGCAGGATCGCCCGGTTCGGGTCGACCGGGAGACCCTGACCCTCGGCTACGCCGGCGTGTACTCCAGTTTCCTGCGTCACGCCGAACGGGCCGCGCAGGACCACCAGCTGGACGTCCGCGACATCCTCGTCGAGATCGGCCGACGTGCACTGGTCGGCGGCCAGGAAGACCTCATCACCGATGTCGCACTGAATCTGATCGGAACGCCTTAGCCCTAATCGCGGCGTCGAAGAGCGCGAACGTGCTCGATCGACGCATCAATAGCTGGCCGAAAAGCCATTTATCGCCTTTCCCGAGACTCGGCCGTTGCAATTCGACGGCCGGGATTTCGGCATGGCCAAGAATGCGCGACAAAGCGTTTTCCCAGCGCGCTGAAACCGGACCGAGAACCGTGCCGCCAGGCGGAATTGTGCTCTGTTGCACACCGGGGTCGGCCGACATACTCACCACGAGTTCAACGACTGAATTCACGGCGAGGGGGAAATAGATGAGCGAACGCCAGGAAGTGGACAGCTCGCAAAGACTGGGCCGAACGGACGACGAACTTCTGGCTTTGGCCTGGTCGATGTCCGGATTCGTCTGCGCTCCGGTCACCGGCGTGGCTCTGGCCCGCGGCGTGCGCCTGCTGTGCGCACGGATCCGTCGCTCGATCGAAATCAAACGCCTCGAGCGGGACTTCGCCCGGCCCGCCTGCTCCCGCCTCGCCGGCAATTCGACGACGAAAGGCACGATGTGAAACGCTCGTTCGCAACGCTGGGAATCGCAGCCGTCGGGGTACTCACCGCCGCCCTGTGCACCAGCTGCAGCAGCAGTAGCAGTAGCAGTGGCACCAGCTCGTCCGGGTCGAACTCGAGCGGAGGCTCCGCAGCGACCTCGCACGTCGCGAGCGGCACGAAGGCCGACTCCTCGAAGTCACCGGTGCTCGTGGGCCTGCAGAACCTCGAGGGTGGGACGGTCTTCTCGCTGCCCAACGTCCGCGAGGGCTTCGAGGCCGGGATCGACTACGTCAACTCCGAGCTCGGCGGCATCAACGGCCACCCGCTCAAGGCGGTCGAGTGCAAGTCGGCCGGCACGCCGGACGCCGCCGTCGCCTGCGGCAACCAGTTCGTGCAGAGCAAGGTGGTCCTGGCCGTGCTCGGCGTGGACTTCGCCGCCGACGCGACGCTGCCCATCCTGAAGTCCGCCAACATCGCCATGCTCGGGACGCTCGCCCTCACGCCCGGGGTCAACAGCGCCACCGGTTCGACCTACATGGACTGGGATGCGCTGCAGGAGAACTACGCAGCCAACCTGGTCAGCGCCAAGGCCGAAGGCGCCACCACCGTGGCCGACATCTACCCCGACCAGCCGTCCTCCCACTCCCTCTTCAGCTCGACCGTCAAGCCGATCGCCAAGAAGCTCGGCGTGACGCTGAAGGACTTCTACTACCCGGCCCAGACCGACTGGACCTCGCTGGCCACCACGGTCATGGCGTCCAACCCGAAGGCCGTCGACCTGTACACCAGTGACTCGGACTGCGCCTCGGCGGTGCCTGCCCTGCGCGCCGCCGGGTTCACCGGCATCATCCGCACCGAGTCCTGCCAGTCGCTGCTGGCGCGACTGTCGCCCTCGGCGTTGAAGGACGTCTACTTCGGCGGGTCGATGTACAGCGCGCTGGCCTCCAACCTGCCGGCCAAGGTCGCCTCCGACGTCGCCATCTACAACAGCTACATGACCAAGGACGTGTCGGACTTCAAGAAGGCCGGCTTCAGCACCGACCAGGGCCAGACCGGCTTCTTCCTGGCAGTACAGGCGGCCAATCACCTGAGCCAGATCAAGGTGCCGGCCGGAGGTTCGCTCACCGCAGCCGCGGTGAAGGCCGGGATGAGTGCCACCAAGGGCACGTTGTTCTTCCGGACCGTCAACTACGACTGCTCGACGCCCACCTGGCCCGGCTCGACCGCCTGCGCTACGGGCACGCTGGACTTCAAGGAGACCTCGGACAAGAAGCTCGTGGCGGTGTCCGACAAGCCCGTCGATGTCAGCGCGGCGCGCCCGTCGAGTTGACCGTGCGCACGTCCTGAGCAATACGCCAGTGATCAACGCCAGTGAAATAGGGGAACTTCGCCAGTGACAAGGGAACTTCAGTGAGTGACTACTTCGTCTTCTTCATTCTCGGCCTCGGCACGGGCGCGGTCTACGCCGCGCTGACCGTCGGCATCGTCGTCACCTATCAAGGCACGGGTGTCATCAACTTTGCCGCGGGCAGCATGGTCACCGTCCCGCTGTTCGTGTACAGCGATCTGAAGAACGGCAAGCTGACGCTTCCCCTGCCCTGGATACCGTCCGTCCACGTCGGCACACCGCCGACGTGGGCGGCGGTCCTTATCGCGCTGGTCGTCGCGGCCCTGCTCGGCGCGCTCGTCGAGGTCGCGGTCTCGCGGCCACTGCGCGGGGCGCCGGTGCTGGCCAAGGTGGTCGCGGCGGTGGGCGTCATGCTCACCCTGCAGGCCGCCTGCGCCCTGAAGTACGGCGACGAGCCGCGTCCGCTGGAGACGATCCTGCCGAGCGGGTCGGTCACCATCGGCGGGGCGACGGTGGCCAAGGACCGCCTCTGGCTCATCGGTATCACCATCGTCCTCGGCGCCGTCCTGGCGATCTGGTTCCGGCGCTCCCGGGCGGGTCTCGCCGTCCAGGCCGCCGCCGAGAACGAGCGCGCCGCGGCCTTCGCGCGGCTGTCGCCCAACACGTTGGGCATGCTCACCTGGACGCTGGCCGGCGTGTTCACGACGTTGATCCTGGTGCTGGCCGGCCCGGCCATCGGCACGCTCAACCCCACCAACCTGACGCTGCTCGTCGTGCCCGCCCTGGCCGGCGCGCTCATCGCGCGGCTCAGCTCCGTGTGGATGGGCCTGATCGGCGCCCTGGCCCTCGGCGTCCTCAACTCCGAATCGCAGTTCCTCTCGCAGACCAAGTCGTGGTGGCCGTCGTGGGGCAAGCAGGGGCTCACCGACGCAGTCCCGTTCGTCGTCGTGGTCATCGCCCTGTTCTTCGTCGGCCGTTCCATCCCGCAGCGCGGCGACGACAACCGCAGCTCGCTGCCGCCCGTCCTGCTGCCCAGAAACCGGCCGACGGTGATCGCTGCGCTGTCGATCGCCGGAGTGCTCGCCCTCATCCTCACCAGCGGCACCTACCGCTTCGGCCTCATCACCAGCCTCATCGAGACGTTGATCGCGCTGTCGTTGGTCGTGCTCACCGGCATGCTCGGGCAGATCTCGCTGGCCCAGGCTTCCTTCGCAGGCGTCGCCGGGCTGACCGTCGCCAAGCTGGGTACGCACGTGCCGTTCCCGCTGTCGCTGCTGCTCGCCGGGCTGGTAGCGGCTGCGGTCGGCGTGATCGTCGGGCTGCCCGCACTGCGCATCCGCGGCGCGCAACTGGCGGTCGTCACCCTGGCCGCCGGGCTCGCGCTGCAGAGTTTCGTGTTCAACAACCCCTCCGTGGTCTCCTCCACCGCCGACGTGATCCCGGACCCGAAGCTGTTCGGCTACAACCTCGGCGTGCGCGGCCACGGCAGCATCGCGCGGCTGCAGTTCGGCTTCCTCGTGCTCGCCATCGTCATCATCATGTTCGTGCTGGTGGCCAACGTCGTCCGGGCCGGTACGGGCCGAAAGATGATCGCCGTTCGCTCCAACGAACGCGCCGCGGCGTCGATCGGCATCAACGTCTCGGGCATCAAGCTGCAGACCTTCGGCCTCGCCTCGTTCCTCGCCGGGCTCGGCGGTGCGCTCATCGGCTACAGCCAGGGCCAGCTGTCGGCGGCGTCGTTCGGCGCTCTGATCGGCCTCAGCATGCTCGCGACCGCCTACGTCGGCGGCATCGCCAGCCTCAGCGGCGCCTTCGTCGCAGGCGCGATCTCGAGCATCGGCATCGCCTTCGTCTTCGTCAACTCCGAGCTCAGCCTCGGCAACTACTACCCGCTGCTCACCGGGCTGGCGCTGGTCGTCACGGTCGTGCTCAACCCCGTCGGCGCGGCGGGTGGTGTGCGCAACGTCGTGGATCGACTCGTACGGCGCCGGACGGCGCGCCCGACGCCGGAGCGCGAGCACGTCGAGCAGGAACCGGCGGCCCGCGACCGTGCACGACCCGCTCCGACGCGGGTGCAGCGCGAGACGGGTGACGTCCTGCTGCGTACCGCGGGCGTGACCGTCACCTACGGCGGCCTCACCGCTGTCGACGGTGTGTCGATCGAGGTGCGGGCCGGCGAGATCGTCGGCCTGATCGGCCCCAACGGTGCAGGCAAGACGAGCTTCATCGACGCCATCACCGGCTTCGCGCCGAGCACCGGCGACGTCTACCTCAAGGGTGAGAAGGTGTCGACGCTGCCCGCCTATCGCCGCGCGCGCCGCGGGCTGGTGCGCAGCTGGCAGTCCGGCGAGCTGTTCGGCGATCTCTCGGTCGAGAGCAACGTCCGGGTCGCCGACGACGTGGGCCATGACCTGCTGCGGCTGTTCCTCGACATGGTTCGCCCGAACTCCAAGGCTTCGCCTGCAGTCGCTGCGGCGATGAGCCTGATGGAGTTGACCGATGTGTCCGACCGCAAGCCCGGTGAGCTCTCGCTCGGGCGGCAGAAGACGCTCGGGGTGGCGCGATCGCTGGCGCTCGACCCGTCGGTGCTGCTGCTCGACGAGCCGGCCGCCGGCCTGGACTCCATCGAGAGCCTCGAGTTCGGCGCCGACCTGCAGCGCATCGCAGCCGCCGGTGTCGGCTGCCTGCTCATCGATCACGACATGAACCTCGTGCTGGGCATGTGCGACCGCGTGTACGTCATCGAGTTCGGCAAGCAGATCGCGCACGGCAAACCGGAGGAAGTGCGTCGCGACCCGAAGGTCGTCGCCGCCTACCTGGGGTCATCCTCCATCGAGGACATCACCGCAGACCTCAGTGAGCCCGCACCGGCGCTATCCGTGGGCGAGTCGCTCGCGGCGACCCAGGGACAGGCGAGCTCATGACCACTCTCGTGGACGCCCAGGGCCTCACCTGCGGCTATGGGAAGCTGCCCGTCGTGCGCGAGCTGGACCTGCGCATCGACGAGGGCGAGATCGTCTGCCTGCTGGGCGCCAACGGGGCGGGAAAGACCACCACGCTGCTGACCCTCGCCGGTGCGCTGCCGCGGCTGTCCGGTTCGCTCGAGGTCATGGGCCGCCCGGTGAAGTCGGCCCGGCCCTTCGAGGTCGCGCGGCGCGGCGTGGCCATCGTGCCCGAGGGCCGCGGGTTGTTCTACGCGCTGACCGTCGCCGAGAACCTACGGCTGCGCAAGCACCGGCGCTCGACGGTCACGCAGGGCGAGCTGCTCGAGTACTTCCCGGCGCTCGCCGGCCTGATGAACCGCCGCACCGGCCTGCTGTCCGGCGGCGAGCAGCAGATGGTCGCGCTGGCCGGGGCGATGGTCGCCGACCCGAAGCTGATGATGCTCGACGAGATGAGCCTGGGGCTCGCGCCGGTGATCGTCGAGCAGCTGCTGCCCACCGTGCGACGCATCGCCGACCAGCGCGGCATGGCCGTGTTGCTCGTCGAGCAGCACGTCCTGGCCGCGCTCAAGATCGCCGACCGGGGTTATGTGCTCGACCACGGGCGGGTGCAGGTCGCGGGGACGGCCGCCGAACTGACCCGTGACGCGGAGTTGCTCGAGGCCAGCTACCTCGGCGCGACCGGGTGACTGCCGCCCTCGCCACTCGCCGCGTTCCGGATTGGGTGATCCTGACGATCGCCTGCGTCGCGCAGTTCATGGTGCTGCTGGACGTCTCGATCGTGAACGTGGCGCTGCCGTCGATCGGCCACGACCTGCACTTCAGCACGACCAGCCTGCAGTGGGTGGTCAACGGCTACGTCCTCACCTTCGCCGGGTTCCTGCTGCTCGGCGGCCGGGCGGCCGATCTGTTCGGGCGACGGCGGGCCTACCTGTTCGGCCTGGGCCTGTTCACCGCGGCGAGCCTGATCGGCGGCCTGGCCCAGAACCCGGCATGGCTGATCGCCGCGCGGGCGCTGCAGGGCGTGGGCGGTGCGTTCCTCTCCCCCGCGACCCTGACCATCGTCATCACCACTTTCTCCGGTGCGCAACGGGCCAGGGCGCTGGGCATCTGGTCGTCGGTCGCCGGGGCTGGCGGTGCCGCCGGCTCGTTGCTCGGCGGCGTGCTGACCGCCGGGATCTCCTGGCGCTGGGTGCTGTTCGTCAACCTGCCCGTCGGCGCGGCGGCGCTGGTCGCCGGGTTCGTCTGCCTGACGGAGGCACGCATGCCTGCCGGCGCCGACGGGCGACGTCCGGCCCTCGACATCGCCGGTGCGGTGACGGTCACCGGTGGTCTCGGTGCGTTGATCTATGCGATCGTCGGCACCGACACCCACCCGTGGGGCTCGACGCGCACGCTGCTCACGCTCGCGCTCGCCGCCGTCCTGCTCGCGGCGTTCGCGATCATCGAGCAGCGGGTCGCCTCGGCGCCGCTGGTGCCGTTCCGGATCTTCCGGTCCCGCGCGGTCAGCGTCGCGAACCTCGTGATGTTCCTGGTCGGCGCCAGCTTCTTCTCGATGTTCTACTTCCTGTCGCTCTACCTGCAGAACATCCTCGGCTACGGCGCGCTGCGCGCCGGCCTGGCCTTCCTGCCGATGTGCATCGTCATCGTCATCGGCGCGCAGTCCTCGTCCCGGTTGCTCAACCGCTTCGGGGTGCGCAAGGTCGTAGTGCCGGGTGCCGCGCTGATGGCGGTCGGCTTCCTGTGGCTCTCGCGCATCCCCGACCACAGCAGCTATCTGTTGCACGTCGCCGGGCCGAGCTGCGTCGTCACCCTGGCCATCGGGCTGCTGCTCACCCCGCTGGTGTCGGCGGCGACCGGGGCCGTCGGGCCCGGCGAGGCGGGTCTCGCCTCCGGGGTCCTCAACAGCGCCCGGCAGATCGGCGGATCGCTCGGCCTGGCGGTGCTCGCCACCGTTGCCATCAACCGCACGGCGTCAGTGCATGCGACGAACGCGGATGCCGCGCTGGTCGCCGGCTACAGCCGGGCGTTCCTGTTCGCGGCCGGGCTCGGGCTCGCGGCGCTCGCCGCGGCAATGCTGCTGCCCTCCGACGGAGCCAGAGCCGCGACGGTCACGGAAGCGGCCTGAGCTCGAGCGGCCTAAGCGCCGCCGGCGGCAACCTTGGCCGCGGCGGCAGCTTTGGCAGT
>CAZZVT010000029.1:3523-26240 GCA_964657545.1 uncultured Jatrophihabitantaceae bacterium | reverse complement strand
CCTGCGGCGTCTGCCACACCGACCTGCACTACCGCGAGGGCGGCATCAACGACGAGTTCCCGTTCCTGCTCGGGCACGAGGCCGCCGGCATCGTCGAGGCCGTGGGCGACGGCGTCACCGACGTCGAGCCCGGCGACTTCGTCGTCCTGAACTGGCGCGCAGTCTGCGGCGAGTGCCGCGCCTGCAAGCGCGGCGAGCCGCAGTACTGCTTCGACACCCACAACGCCACCCAGAAGATGACGCTCGAGGACGGCACCGAACTGTCCCCCGCCCTCGGCATCGGTGCGTTCGCCGAGAAGACGCTGGTCGCGGCCGGGCAGTGCACCAAGGTCGACGCGGCCGCCCCGCCGGAGGCCGCCGGCCTGCTCGGCTGCGGCGTGATGGCCGGCATCGGTGCGGCCATCAACACCGGCGCGATCAAGCGCGGGCAGAGCATCGCGGTCATCGGCTGCGGCGGCGTCGGAGCGGCGGCCATCGCCGGTGCACGGCTCGTCGGGGCGAACACGATCATTGCCGTGGACATCGACGACCGGAAGCTGGAGACGGCCAAGGAGTTCGGCGCCACCCACACGATCAACTCCAAGGGTCTCGACCTCGACGCGTTCGTCAAGGCCGTCCAGGACCTCACCGGCGGCTTCGGTGCCGACGTCGTCGTCGAGGCGATCGGTCGTCCCGAGACCTACAAGCAGGCGTTCTACGCCCGCGACCTCGCCGGCACCGTCGTGCTCGTCGGGGTGCCGAATCCCGAGATGATGCTCGAGTTGCCGCTGATCGACTTCTTCGGGCGCGGCGGGGCGCTCAAGTCCTCCTGGTACGGCGACTGCCTGCCCAGCCGCGACTTCCCGTTGCTCGTCGACCTCTTCCAGCAGGGCCGTTTCCCGCTCGACAAGTTCGTCACCGAGAAGATCGGCATCGACGACATCGAGGCCGCCTTCGACAAGATGCACAGCGGTGACGTCCTGCGCTCCGTGGTGATGCTCTAGTGGTCGCACGGGTCGAGCACACCGTCACGAGCGGGACGTTCAGCCTCGACGGCGGCACCTGGGACGTCGAGAACAACGTCTGGGTGATCGGCGACGACACGGACTGCGTCGTCATCGACGCACCGCACCAGGTCGAGCCGATCGCCGAGCTGATCGGCGACCGCAACGTGCTCGCAATCCTGTGCACGCACGCGCACGACGACCACGTCACGGTGGCCGGCGAGCTGGCCGACCGCTTCGACGCACCGGTCCTGCTGCACCCCGACGACTCACCGCTGTGGCGGATGACCTACCGGCACGGGTCGTTCGAGGAGCTGTCCGACGGGCAGACCTTCGACGTCGCCGGCACCCGGTTGCAGGTACTGCACACGCCCGGACACGCGCCGGGCGCGGTGTGCTTCCACGCGCCCGAGCTGGGCTGTGTCTTCACCGGCGACACCCTGTTCAACGGCGGCCCGGGCGCGACCGGCCGGTCGTTCTCGGACTTCGACACCATCGTCGCGTCGATCCGTTCGCGCCTGCTGTCGCTGCCGCCGGACACCGTGGTGCACACCGGACACGGCGACGACACGACGATCGGGGCCGAAGCTGCCGGCGCCGACGGGTGGACGAAGCCGGCGTAGCGGGACCCGGTTCAGGCCGGGACGCCGCCCGGGTCGGGTTCGGGGTCCGTGTCGGGCTCGAACGGCCGGCCCGGCGGCACTGCCGGAACCGGATCGGGCCCGTCGGGGCCGGGCTCGCCGGGCGCCGGTTCGACGGGCGCGGGCGGCAGCGGCACCGGCGAATCGGGGTCGAGTTCGCCGGGATCGTCGGGGATCGGCTCGGTGGGATCGAGCGGCGGCACGTCGTCCGGATCAGGTGTCGGCAGGACCATGAACCCAGTAGACACCATGCCTGCGGCGTGATCACACCTGCGAGCATCATCGACGGTTCGGACCTAAGCTGGTCCGATGTCCATCGCAGACCGGGGCGCGGGTCCGACCTCGGGAGAGCTCGCCCTGGACGATCAGCTCTGCTTCGCCCTCTATGCCGCGTCGCGGGCGATGACCGCCCGCTACCGCCCGCACCTGGACGAACTGGGCCTCACCTACCCGCAGTACCTGGTGCTCGTCGTGCTCTGGGACGAGGGGCCGGCGACCGTCGGCCACCTCGGCGAGCGGCTGCGTCTGGACTCGGGCACCCTGTCGCCGCTGCTCAAGCGGCTCGAGGCAGCCGGATTGATCACCCGGCAGCGCCGCGCCGACGACGAGCGCTCGGTCGAGGTGCGCACCACGGCCGCCGGGCGGCGGCTGAAGGCGAAGGGCACCCGCATCCCCGACCGGATCGGCGCGTCGCTCGACGGTCTCGACGACGCCGAGCTCGTGGCCGAGTTGCGTCGACTGGAAGTAGCCCTCCGCGACTCCTGAGTTTGTGTTGTGCACAATCAAACTTGGGTACTGTGATGGAGACCAGTTGTCGACGACGAGGAGCACCATGCCCACCCGCACCGCTCGCACCGCCTGGAACGGAACTCTCGAAGAGGGCTCCGGTCAGGTCGAACTGTCCAGCTCGAAGGTCGGGACCTACGAGGTCTCGTTCCCGAAGCGCGCCGCTGACGACGCCGGCGGCACCACCAGCCCCGAGGAACTGATCGCCGCGGCGCACTCGTCCTGCTTCGCGATGCAGCTCTCGGCTCTCATCGCCCAGGCCGGCGGCACCCCGCAGGCACTCGACGTCACGGCCGACGTCTCGCTCGGGCCGGACTCCGCCGGTGGCTTCAAGCTGACCGGTATCAAGCTGACCGTCCGCGGCGAGGTCGACGGCCTCGACGCCGACGGCTTCGCGAAGGCCGCCGCCGACGCCAAGGCAGGCTGCCCGGTCAGCAAGGCCCTCACCGGTGTCGACATCACGCTCGACGCAGCGCTCGAGGGCTGACCCACCACGTACGACGGCCCGGCAGCGACCAGATGTTGGATGACCAGATGCCCTCCGATGCCGACTTCGCCCGCGCCACCGAGCTGATACCCGTCGGAGCCGACGACGACGGGGTGCAGACCTTCACCGCCGACGCCCACCCGCTCTGGACGATCGGCGGCAAGCCGAACGGCGGTTACCTGCTCGCGCTGCTCGGTCGCGCCGCCGCCCGGATCTCGACGCACCAGCACGTCATCGCGGCGAGCGCGCACTACCTCCGCGCGCCCGAACCCGGACCGGTGCAGGTGCATGCCGAGTTGCTTCGTGCCGGCCGCTCGGCCAGCCAGCTGCGCGCCCGCCTGCTCCAGGACGGCCGCTCGTGCGTCGAGGCACTCATCACCAGCGCCGACCTCGACCCGGCCGCCGAGCCGTTCTGGGCCGCGGGTGTACCCGACGCGTACGCCGATCCGGCCACCCGCGAGGCCCTGCCACGCCTGCCTGCGCAGAACCCGGGCGGCGTGCGCGTCGAGATCATGGGGCTCGTCGACATCCGCATCGATGCCGACACCTTCGGTTGGGCGCGCGGCGAGCCCAGCGGCCGGGGCGAGCTGCGCGGGTGGCTCGCGCTGCCGGGTGGCGAGGACTTCGACCCGATCTCGCTGCTCTACGCGGTCGATGCGTTCCCGCCCGCCACCTTCGACGTCGCCTACACCGGCTGGGTGCCCACCCTGGAACTGACCGTCTACGTGCGTGCCCTGCCGGCTCCCGGCCCGCTGCGGGTGATCCAGCGCGCGAGCCTGATCGACGACCAGCGGGTCGACGAGCAGTGCTGGGTGTGGGACTCGCGCGGGCGGGTGGTGGCGCACGGCAGCCAGCTGGCCGGCATCAGGCTCGGCTGATCGGGCACACTGCGTCTGTGCCGCGTTTCCCGCCCCAGCGCCTCGTGGAGGACCGCCGCGTCGTCGCCGGGCGCGCCTGGTGGAACCAGAGCATCGCCGGACAGGGCGTCAGCCGCATGCGCGAGCTCGACCTCGACACCCACGCGCTCGCGCTGTGCGCACAGCAGGTGCTGTGCACCGCGCCGCTGGTCGTGGCGCTGTCGGCGGTGCTGCAGCGCGAGACCGGGCATAACATCAGCTTGATCATCTCGCGCTTCTTCGGGCTCACCGCCGAGTCGCGTCGTGACCTCTCGCAGCTGTTCGGCCGCACCTCACCGACGATCAGCACCACGGTCCTCGTCGTCGGGCTGATCACCGCGGTCGGTTTCATGACGAGCGTCGGTGCGGTGCAGCAACGGGCCTTCGAATTGATCTGGACGCTGCCACGCGTCAGCGGCATACGCGCGTACTTCCGGCTGCTGCTCTTCGCCCCCACGTTCGCGGTGTTCACCGTGGCCGTGCTGCTGGCCGGCCGCATCGGGCGGACCGTCGACGCCGAGTTCGCGCATGTCGGACCGGTGTCGATCGCGCTCGTCCAGGCGGGGCTGACCTTCGCCTTCTACTGGTGGACGCAGTACTGGCTGCTCGGCGGCCGGGTCTCTTACCGCGCGCTGCTGCCCGGCGCCGTCGCGGTCGCGATCCTCGCCACCGTGCTGGTGCGACTCTCGCGGCTCATCGTGCCCGGCCAGATCGAGTGGCAGGTCGACGCCTACGGCCTCATCGGTGCGGTGTTCGTGCTGTCGGTGTGGCTCATGGTGCTCAGTGCCGTGATCTTCGCCGGCGTCCTCATCGGGCGCTTGTCGCTGAACGCCGCGACGTGCCGCCGGGCGAGGACGACGCGCTCGACCCGACTCCGCTCACCAGCGCCGGAATCACCTCCGCCGCAGCCGAGCACGCGCCGCCCGGCTCACGCTGCCGGACGACCGTCGAACGCTAGCTGTTGGCCTCGATGTAGGCCTCGGGGTCGCGGTCGCCGGTGTCGATGCCCTCGCCCTCGGGGTGCTGTTGCCAGAACCGCAACCACTTCATGGCCAGCTCGTGGCGGACCTCGTGGGAGGCGCTCTTGATGAAATCGGGCATGCCCTCGCGCTCCTCCTCGTCGAGGTGCTCGCCGTTCTCCTTGCGGGCCTTGCCGACAGCCTCGAACCACGCGTCCGAGCCAATCTCGTGCTTTCCGGCGGCACGCACCGCGTCGCGGATCTTGTTGTGGTCGTCGATCGCGTCGTCGGTCTCGTCCTCGGGGTCGCCGACCTTGCCACCCAGCTTCAGCAGCGCCGGGTAGAAGACCGTCTCCTCGGCCTCGGCGTGGATGTCGAGGCGGGTGGCCAGCGGCTGCCAGATGGCGTCCATCTCCGCGACCGAGCCGGCCTCGTCGAGCAGGAAGAACTGCCGACGGAACCAGTCGTGGTCGGCGTAGATGAGAGCGATGATGTCGGCCATGGCTGCTCAATACCCACGGGAGCGAGTGTGGTCACCGGGCGGTGAGGACCGGGATCGGCCGGGGTACGAGCGTCGGAGTGCGAATCCTTGTAACCGGTGCGTCCGGCTTCGTCGGCCGCTCGCTGGTGCCCGCCCTGCTCGACGCCGGCCACGACGTGTGGGCCATGACCCGACGCCCTGAGGCCTACGACGGGCCGGGCGACCCGGTGGGCGCCGACGTCGACGACCCGGACACGCTGCCGGCAGCCCTGGCCGGGTGCGACGTCGCCTACTACCTGGTCCATTCGCTCGACCACCGCGACTTCGTCCGGCGCGACGCCGCCGCCGCACGCGCGTTCGGTGACGCAGCCGCCGCGGCCGGGGTGCAGCGCATCGTCTACCTCGGCGGACTCGGTGATCCCGACGACCGGCTGTCGGCGCACCTGCGCAGCCGTCAGGAGTGCGAGGGCCTGCTGGGTCTGGGTGGGGTGCCGGTGACCACGCTGCGCGCCGGCATCGTCATCGGCTACCGCGGGGCGAGCTGGGAGATCATCCACAACCTGATCGAGAAGCTCCCGGCGCTGGTCGTGCCGCAGTGGGGGCGCACGCTGACCCAGCCGATCGCGCTGGCCGACATGGTGCGCTATCTCGTGGGCGTGCTCGACATCGACGATCACGAGACGTACACCTTCGAGGTGGGCGGCGCCGACGTCATGCGATACTCCGACATGCTGAGCCGGGTCAGCGTCATCGAGGGCCGGACCTCGATCTTCCTGCCGATCTGGCTGCCCGGCGGCACCGGGCCGGCCGCGATCGCCGCAGCCCAGGCGCTGCCCCTGCTCACCGGCGTCGACCGGCACACCGTCCGCGCACTGATCGGGTCGATGAAGAACGAGGTGGTCGTGCGCGACGACCTCGTCCGCGGCGTGGTGCCGTTCGAACCGATGGGCTACGACGACGCGGTGCTGGCCGCGCTGCGCGAACGAGCCGCCGTGCTGGCAGGCTAGGACCGTGCTGGGACTCCCTGACTCCGTCCACGTGTGCCTCTTCGACCTCGACGGCGTACTCACCGACACCGCGTCGGTGCACCGCGCGGCCTGGAAGAACACCTTCGATCCGGTACTCGCGCGGCACGGGCAGAGCCCGTTCACCGACGACGACTACGCCGAGTACGTCGACGGCAAACCGCGCCTCGACGGCACCCGCGACTTCCTGGCATCGCGCAAGCTCGACATCCCCGAGGGCGGGAAGAACGACGGCCCCGACGACGAGACCGTCCACGGCATCGCAGCGCACAAGAACGACGAGGTGCTGGCCAAGATCGCCAAGGACGGCGTCAAGGTCTACCCCGGCTCGCGCCGCTACCTCGAGGCCGCCGAGCAGGCAGGTCTGCGCCGCATCGTGGTGTCCTCCAGCGCGAACACCGAGCAGGTGCTGCGGGTCACCGGCCTCGACGCGCTGGTCGAGGGCCGGGTCGACGGCAAGACCATCGACGAGCAGGGGCTCAAGGGCAAGCCGGCCCCGGACTCCTTCCTGGCCGGCGCGAAGCTCGTCGACGCTGCCCCCGACGCGTGCGTCGTGTTCGAGGACGCGACCGCGGGCGTCCAGGCCGGGCACAGCGGCAGGTTCGGCTTCGTCGTCGGCGTGAACCGACTCGACGCGCATCACGCCGACGACCTTTCGAAGCACGGCGCCACGATCGTGGTCGACGACCTCGCCGACCTGCTCCCGAAGGACGACCGATGAGCAACTCGTTCGCCGACCGCTTCCCGCCCGACCCCTGGGTGCTGCGCGAGATCGGGTTCGACCACCGCGAGCTGGCGCAGTCCGAGTCGCTGTTCGCGCTGAGCAACGGCCACATCGGCGTCCGCGGCAACCTCGACGAGGGCGATCCGAACGGGCTCTCGGGCACCTACCTGAACTCGTTCTACGAGACCCGTCCGCTGCCGTACGCCGAGGCCGGCTACGGCTACCCCGAGACCGGGCAGACGATCCTCAACGTCACCAACGGCAAGATCATCCGGCTGCTCGTCGACGACGAGCCGCTGGACCTGCGCTACGGCCAGCTGATCTCGCACGAGCGGACGCTGGATCTGCGGCGCGGACTGCTCGAACGCCATCTCGAGTGGGAGTCCCCCGCCGGGACCCGGATCAAGCTGCACACCGAGCGGCTTGTGTCGCTCGCGCGCCGCTCGATCCTCGCGATCCGCTACCGGGTCGAGGCGGTCGATCGTCCGGTCCGCATCGTCATCCAGTCCGAGCTGGTCGCCAACGAGCCGCTGCCCTCGCAGTCCGACGATCCGCGCGCCGCCGCCGCGATCCGCGAGGCGCTCGAGCCGATCTCGCACGGCTCGGCGAGCAACCGCGCCCACCTGGTGCACCAGACCCGGTCCAGCGGGCTGCGGGTCGCAGCAGCCATGGACCACGAGCTCACCGCCACCCGGGCAAGCGCGACCGAGATGGTCGACCACCCCGACTGGGCCCGCTACACGGTGGCCAGCACGCTCGTCCCGGGCGAGACCACCGAGCTGGTGAAGTTCGTGTCCTACGGCTGGTCGGGCACCCGCACCACGCCGACGCTGCGCGACCAGGTCGACGCCGGGCTGATCAGCGCCCGCCAGGCCGGCTGGGACACCGTCGAGAGGGAGCAGCGCGAGCATCTGGACGAGTTCTGGTCCGGCGCCGACGTCGAGATCGACGGCCCGACCGAGATCCAGCGCGCCGTCCGCTTCGGGATCTTCCACGCCTACCAGGCCAGCGCCCGCGCGGAGCACCGCTGCATCCCGGCCAAGGGCCTTACCGGGCCGGGGTACGACGGCCACGCGTTCTGGGACACCGAGATGTTCGTCCTGCCGCTGCTGACCGCCACCGCCCCGCGCGCCGCAGCCGACGCGCTGCGCTGGCGCGTCGACACCCTCGACCCCGCCCGCGATCGGGCGAAGACCCTGCGACTGCGTGGTGCCGCGTTCCCGTGGCGCACGATCGCCGGCGACGAGAGCTCGGGTTACTGGCCGGCCGGCACGGCCGCGCTGCACATCAACGCCGACATCGCCGCCGCAGCCGCCCGGCACTTCTGGTGGACCCGCGACGACGACTTCGCCCGCGCAGTCGCCCTGCCGCTGGTCGTCGAGACGGCCCGGCTGTGGTGCTCGCACGGCTACGACGGTTCCGACGGCAAGTTCCACCTCGACGGCGTCACCGGTCCCGACGAATACACCGCGGTCATCGACGACAACGTCTTCACGAATCTGATGGCCAAGCGGAACCTGAACTCGGCAGCCGAACTCGCGCGTCAGTTCGCCGAGCAGGCGCAGACCCTCGACGTCACCGAGCAGGAGATCGAACGCTGGGGCGACTGCGCCGCGCGGATGGCCGTGCCCTACAACGAGCGCCTGCGGGTGCACGAGCAGGACCGCGGCTTCACCGAGCGGGCTGCCTGGGACTTCGAGCGTTCCGAACGCGACGGCGAGTACCCCCTGCTGCTGCACGCGCCGTACTTCGACCTCTACCCCAAGCAGGTCGTCAAGCAGTCCGACCTGACCCTGGCCCTGCACTGGTGCGGCAGCGACTTCGACGCCGAGCACAAGGCCCGCGACTTCGCCTACTACGAGCCGCTCATCGTGCGCGACTCCTCGTTGTCGGCCTGCACCCAGGCCGTCGTCGCCGCCGAGTGCGGGCACCTCGACCTCGCCGCCGACTACCTGGCCGAGGCCGCGTTGATGGACCTGCACAACCTGCAGCACAACTCGCGCGACGGCCTGCACATCGCCTCGCTGGCCGGTGGTTGGCTGGCCCTGGTGGCCGGCTTCGGCGGCATGCGCGACATGGGTGAGCAGCTCACCTTCCGTCCGCAGCTGCCGCCGGGGTGGCAGGGCCTGCGCTTCGCACTGCGGGTGGGGCAGCAGCGCCTGCGCGTCGACATCGGCCCGGACACCGTGCGCTACAGCACCGACGGCGAGGCGACCATCCCCGTCCTGCACCTCAGCGACGACGACGAGCGCGAGCTGATCCAGATCACCCAGGGCGCCGACGTCGAACGCGCCTGGACGCCGGTGATCCCGCAGACGCCCACGCCGACGCAGCCCGCCGGCCGCCCGCCGTTCTCGTTGCGCGACATGAAAGTCGGGTCCTGACACCTGCCTGGCTCGTACAGCGCCACGCTGTGCGACTGTAGAAGTGTGGCAACGCGATCCAAGGGCTCCGACCCGAACCGCAAACGGCCGGCCGCCGACCGAGCTGCCGACACACGCCGGCGCATCGCCGAGGAGCAACGTCGGCGGCGTCGGGTGATCACCGTCGCAGGCGCGGTGGCCGCGGTCCTGGTCGTCGTCGCGGTGTTCGTCGTGATCAAGGTGGTCGGCGACAAGAGCAGTCCGAAGTCCGGTACGGCCGCCGACGCTGCGAGCGCCACCGTCACAGCGCAGCTGGCCGGTGTGCCGACGTCGGTGTTCGACACGATCGGTCGCGGCGACGCGAGCGCAGCCCCCAAGCCGACGTCGGGTTCGGCGCTGACCGGCGACGGCAAGCCGCGGGTGCTCTACGTCGGCGCGGAATGGTGCCCGTACTGCGCGGCCGAGCGCTGGGCCATCGCGGTGGCCCTCGAGCGGTTCGGCAACTTCAGCGGCCTGCAGGAGGTGTCGTCGTCGCCGAGCGACACCTATCCGAACACCGCGACGCTGTCGTTCCACGGCGCGACCTACACGAGCGACTACCTCGCCTTCACCGGCAAGGAGTTGCAGAGCAACCAGGTGTCGGGCAGCTCGTACAAGACGCTGGATACGGTCACCGGCGGCGACAAGGCGCTGTTCGAGAAGGCCGGCGGCAGCTACCCCTTCGTCGACCTCGGCGGGACGTCCGTCATCTCGGGCGCGCAGTACGACCCGAACGTGCTGAAGGGCAAGACGCAGGCCCAGATCGCGGCCGCGTTGAGCCAGCCCAAGAGCACGATCGCGCTGAGCGTCGACGGGGCGGCCAACCTGGTCACCGCCAAGCTCTGCACGTTGACGAACAACGCCCCGACCGCGGTCTGCACCTCGGCCGGCGTCGAGACCGCTGCCGCCGCGCTGCCGACCAGCTGACGGCTTTGGACACCGAGACCTCGACGGCCCGCCGCCTGCGGTGGCCCGCGCTCGTGCCGGCCGTCGTCGGCCTGGCGGCATCGGTCTACCTGACCGTCGAGCACTTCACCTCCTCGTCGACGTTCGCCTGCCCCGAGAACGCGACCGTCAACTGCCAGAAGGTCACGACCAGCAGCTACTCGCACCTCTTCGGCGTTCCGGTAGCCCTCGGCGGCGCGCTGTACTTCGTGGCGATGGTCGCGCTGGTCAGCCCACCGGCGTGGCGGATCGCCGCGCTGCAGCGGGTGCGGCTGGTGGCGGCCGGCCTGGGTGTCGTCGCCGTGCTCTACCTGGTGTGGGCCGAGCTGTTGCGCATCGACGCGATCTGCCTCTGGTGCACCGTCGTCCATGTCTGCGCGGTGTGGTTGTTCGCAGCCGTGCTCTGGTACGTACCGGCCGGCGACCGGATCACCGATGATCGGCTTGAATGACGGCGTGACCGACGTCGACGCGCTGCACACGCTCAGCGCGGCGTACGGCGTCGACGTCGAGTACTGGGACTGGCAGGGCCGACACCGAACCGTGCCCGACTCGACGCTGATCGCCGTACTGGCCGCGATGGACGTCGACGCCTCGACTCCGGCGCGGTGTGCCGAGTCGCTGGCTGCGCGTCACGAGCAGGACGGGCACGGCCTACCGCCGTGTGTCGTGCTCCGGGCGGGCGTCGATACACCGATCCGAGCGCGCGGCACGCTCGAGCTCGAAGGCGGCGGCACCCGCACCGTCGACGCCGTGCTGCCGGCGGACCTGCCGCTGGGGTACCACCGGCTGGTGCCCGACGACGGCGCACCGGTGCCGGTCGTCGTCACCCCGCCCCGTCTCGAGCTGCCGGCTGCACTGCAGGAGCGGCCGGGCTGGGGCCTCGCGGTCCAGCTCTACAGCGTGCGATCTCGGACCTCGTGGGGTGTCGGCGACCTCGCCGACCTGCGCACCCTGGCGCAGTGGTCCGCCCGCGAGCACGGCGCCGACTACGTGCTCATCAACCCCGTGCACGCCGGTGAGGCCGTCCCGCCCCTGGACCCGTCGCCGTACCTGCCGTCGAGCCGGCGCTTCGCCAACCCGCTCTACCTGCACCTCGAGGATCTGCCCGAGTACGCCGCGCTCGATGCCGAGGCACGCGACCGGGTCGACGCGTTGGGCGAGCAGGTGCGCGCCACGGCACCACCTGAGCGCATCGATCGGGACGCTGCCTGGACCGCCAAGCTCGAAGCGCTGCAGCTCATGCTGGCGCGCGAGCCGGCGACCGGGCGCGCCCGCAGCTACGCCGCCTATCGCGAGCGGCAGGGCGCGGCGCTGGCCCGCTTCGCGACGTGGTCGGCGCTGTCCGAGGCGCACGGCAACGACTGGCACGACTGGCCTGCGCAGTACCGGGACCCGGCCGATCCGGCCGTGGCCGAGTTCGCGGCGAAGCACGCCGGCCGCGTCGATTTCTTCGCCCGCCTGCAGTGGCTGCTCGACGAGCAGCTGACCGGCGTCCAGGCCGCCGCGCTCGAGGCGGGTATGGCGCTGGGCATCGTGCACGACGTCGCGGTCGGCGTGAACCCGGCCGGTGCCGACGCGTGGGCGCACCAGGACACGATGGCGACGTCGGTGACCGTCGGCGCTCCGCCGGATGCGTACTCGCAGATGGGGCAGGACTGGCGCCAGCCGCCGTGGCGACCGGATCGGCTGGCGAGCACCGGGTACGCGCCGATCCGGGAGATGTTCGCGACCGCCTTGCGCTCCTGCGGCGGGCTGCGCGTCGATCACATCATCGGGTTGTTCCGGCTGTGGTGGATCCCGGCCGGACGGCCGTCGCTCGAAGGCACCTATGTGCACTACGACCACGAGGCGCTGATCGGCATCCTGGCCCTGGAGGCGCACCGGGCCGGCGCGGTGGTCATCGGCGAGGACCTGGGCAACGTCGAGCCGTCGGCGCACGCCTACCTGCTCGAGCGCGGGCTGCTCGGGACGTCGATCCTGTGGTTCGAGTCCGACCCCGACGCACCGGGGATGCCGCTGCCCGCCCAACGCTGGCGCGAACTGTGCCTGGCGTCGGTGACGACCCACGACCTGCCGCCGACCGCGGGTTACCTGGCCGGCGAGCACATCCGCCTGCGCGACGAGCTCGGCCTGCTGACCCGACCGGTCGAGCAGGAGCGGGCCGACGCCCGGGCCGAGCTGATGGCGTGGACCGGGACGCTGACGGACTCGGGTCTGCTCCCGGACTTCGGCTGGGCATCGACGGACGACCTCGTACTGGCCCTGCACTGCTTCCTGACGCTGACGCCGTCCCGGCTGCGGGGCGTGGCGCTCACCGACGCGGTGGGCGACCGCCGGATCCAGAACCAGCCCGGGACGAACGACGAGCAGTACCCGAACTGGCGGGTGCCGCTGTCGGGCCCGGACGGCTCGCCGATCCTGCTCGAGGACGTGCTGACCGACGCCCGGGTGGCTTCCGTACTCGGCGTGTTCGGCTGAACGTCAGGCCGACGCTGCGCGCAGCTTCTCCAGCAGCGGCCCGGCGACCTCGGCCAGGAACTGCGCCTGGCTGTCGTCGCCGACCTGCACGAGCGCGACGTCGCTGAACCCGGCCTCCCAGAACGGCCGGACCCCCTCGACGATCTCGTCGAGGTCGGGCCCGCAGGGAATCGACGCCTCGACGTCGGCCGGGGTGACGAACTGGCTGGCCGCGTCGAAGGCCACCGGCGTCGGCAGGTCGGCGTTGACGTGCCAGCCGCCGCCGAACCAGCGGAACAGCTCGTGCGCGCGCTCGACGGCGCGGTCCTTGTCGGGGCCCCAGCAGATCGGGATCTGGCCGATCTTGCGGCTGGCCGGCAATCCGGCAGACGAGCGCGCGGCGTCCCAGTTCTGCCCGAACTCGGCCTCGGGCTCGACCGCGACCAGGTGGTCGACCAGTGGTGCGAACCTGGCGATCGAGGCGTTCCCCGACACCGCTGCGGCGAGCGGGATGGGCCGCTCGGGCAGGTCCCAGACCTTCGCGGAGTCGACCCGGAAGTGCTCGCCTACCCAGGTCGTCTGCTCACCGGTGTGCAGTGCCCTGATGATCTGGATCGCCTCGACGAGGCGATCCTGGCGTACCGAGGCCATCGGCCAGGGCGCACCGACGACGTGCTCGTTGAGGTTCTCGCCGGACCCGAGACCGAGGATGAAGCGGTTGTCGCTGAGCAGGGCCAACGTCGCCGCCTGCTGCGCCACGATCGCCGGGTGGTAGCGGAACGTCGGGCAGGTCACGTAGGTCATCAGCTCGACGCGTTCGGTGACGTGCGCGACGGCGCCGAGCACCGTCCACGCGTTCGGCGCGTGGCCCATGGACGTGAGCCAGGGGAAGTAGTGATCGCTGGAGACCTCGAAGTCGAAGCCAGCGTCCTCGGCGGCGCGCGCGTAGCGCACGAGCTCACGCGGGCCGCTCTGCTCGGTCATCAGGGTGTAGCCGAAGTTCGTCATCGGGAGGCCTCCATG
This sequence comes from uncultured Jatrophihabitantaceae bacterium, assembly GCA_964657545.1. Classification (GTDB taxonomy): domain Bacteria; phylum Actinomycetota; class Actinomycetes; order Mycobacteriales; family Jatrophihabitantaceae; genus Jatrophihabitans. The sequence continues at coordinate 12,428 of CAZZVT010000029.1, read as the reverse complement.
GGGTGGTTGAGCGGTGTCCGCGCCCAGCGCTCGAGCAGCTGGGCCGGATCGCGGAAGACGTCGACGGCGCCGGCCTCGCGCAGCTCGGCCTCGCTGGTACCGCCGCACTCGACGCCGATGCAGTCGACGCCGGCGCCCGCGGCGGCCTGGACGTCCCACACCGAGTCGCCGATGAACAGCGCTTCGCGGGGGCGCAACCCGGCCTTGGCCAGGGCGACCTCGACGAGATCCGGTTCGGGCTTGCTGGCGTCGCTGTCGTCGGAGCTGGTGACGTGATCCAGCAGCTCGTCGACGTCCAGAGCGGCGCGCAGCGCGTCGAGCTCGGTACTGCCCGCCGACGATGCGAGCACGGTCACGAGGCCCTCGTCGTGGCACCGGCGCACCAGCTCGCGCGCGCCCGGCAGCGGCTCGAGCCGGTCCCAGTAGGTCGCGTACAGCGCGTCGTGCGACGCGGCGAGAGCAGCCGTCGCGTCCTCGCCGAGGTCGTCGGCGCTCGCGCCCAGCACGTGCGGAACCAACTGGTCCACACCCATGCCCACGGCACGGTGGATCGTGGCGCTGGGGATCACGTGGCCGTGCTGGCGCAGCGCCTGCCACCAGCAGACGGCATGGATGTAGCCCGAATCGACGAGCGTCCCGTCGACGTCGAACAGCACTCCGCGTGTGGTCACACAGGCTGCCCTACCCCGCCTGCGGTCGGGACATGCCGGCGGCAAGGCGTGACAGGTAGCCCGCGTGGCCGTCGGGCGCGCGGCCGTGTGTCCGCGAGCTGGTCTCGACGACGACGTCACCGCAGCGACGAACACAGGTGGCCGGCCGACCCTCGGCCCGGGCCACGAGCTCGACGTCCTCATGGCAGCGCAGTGCCGGCCACCCGCCGATCTCGGCGTAGACGGACGCCCGGATGCCGAGGTTGGCACCATGCACGTTGCGGTGCCCCTCGCCGAGGCGGTGCGCGTCGAACCAGGCGCGGCGCACGGCCTCGGGCAGTCCGACGGGTGAGGGCCGCACGGTGCCGAGCACGAGGTCGGCGCCGTCGTCGGCGTGCGCGATCATCCGTACCAGCCAGTCCACGGGCACCCGGCTGTCGGCGTCGGTGCTCGCCAGCCAGTGCTGCTCGCTCGCGGGCAGGCCGGCGGCCCCGATCCGGCGAGCTGCCCCGACCGAGTGGAGGTGGGCGACGCGCAGCTCGACGTCAGGATGCGTGGCGGCGATCCGAGCGGTGGCGTCGCGGCAGCTGTCGAGCACCACGACGACGCGGGGGCGGACGGCGGTCAGCCGGCACAGCTCGGCGCGGGCGGCCGCCAGCGTGGCCAGGCAACCGCCGATCTCGTCGGCCTCGTCGTGGGCGGGCACGACCACCGTGACGTCGGTGATCATGCGACGATGCCGGTCTCGGTCGCGACCGAGCGCCCGGTTCGTGACCAGACGTGCAGCAGGAAGTCGTCCTCGATGTGCGTGACGACGGTGAACAACCGCTGCTCGAAGACGCGGTGCACGGCCTGAGCGGAATGCGGGTGCCCGGCCGCGGGGTGCCGCCAGTGACAGGCGACCACGACACCGTCGTCGCTCAGGCAGGCCAGGGTGCGCTCGGCGAGCGAGTTCAGGTCGGCGCAGTAGTAGCCGACCTCGCTGAGCAGCACGAGGTCGAAGACGCCGTCGGGCCAGTCGTCGGGAATGCGCCCGCGCGCCACGGTGACCGGCAATCCGGCGACGCGGGCCCGCGTCTGTTGCAAGGCACGGTCGGTGACGTCCCACGCGACGACCTCGTCGGCGCGGGCGGCGAGCCGCTCGGTGAGCAGCCCGATGGCACAGCCGGGCTCGAACACCCGTCGGAAGTGCGGACGCGGCAGCGCGGCCACCAGGACCTCGCGCTTGCGTTGCTCGTAGAACCGCCCGGCCAGGCCCCACGGGTCGGCGGTCTGCGCGTACAGGGCGTCGAAGTCGACCGTCGCCGTGCGCGGCCTGCCCGGTGCCGTCACGAAGCACTCGAAGGCACGGGTGAAGTGCGCCAGGATGTTCGGCGGCAGGATCGCCTCGTCGCCGGCCTGGTCGGACAGCGCGGCGTGCTGCGACTCGTGGCAGGCCAGCGCCCGGGCCTTCGCGGCGTGCACCTCCGGCTCGAGGTCCAGACGCGCCAGCTCGGGAACCGATCCGTCGCCGGCGTCGGGATCGCCGCTGGGATCACCCCAGTGCCACCACCAGATCGGGTACTGCCAGTGCGCCAGGCCGAGCCGCGCCGCCACCTCGGCCGCGGCGAGGGAAGCGGCCTCGTGGTCGGGGTGCCGGTCGCCACCCCACGGGCTGACGATCATCGTGCATTCCGCGGCGAGGTGCTCGACCTGCGCCTGCAGCGCTGCGCCGTGCCGGTCGAGCTGCCCGTCCGGCAGGCCGAGGAAGCGCACCGCGCTGCCGGGCACCAGCGCCGCGACGGCGGCCTGCACCTCGAGGCGGCGACGTGCCGCGAGCTGGGCTGCGGTGGTGGTCGGCGACTGCGGGTGCGAGCGCTCGCCGTCGGTGGCGACGACCACCGTGACCGCGACGTCGCGCCGCGCGCAGGCCGCCAGCAGACCGCCTGCCCCGAGGGTCTCGTCGTCGGGATGCGCAGCGAGCACCAGTACCCGTTCGCCGGAGCCGGGTGCCTCGAGACGGGGCAGATCGTCGAGCTGCCAGCGCGCCTCGTCGGTGCCGCCGACGCGGTGGTCGTAGGCCTTCACCGGTCCGAGACCTTGCGGCCCAGGACGGCGAGGTCGCGCTCGGCGTGGTGCTGCCGGACGTACAGCGTCAGGTCGGCGACCCGCGCCGCGTGTTCGGCGTCGAAGGCCAGCGGTGTCGGTCCGAGGGCGTGGCCGACATGGCGCAGCACGTCCTCGACGCAGCCGGCCACGACCGAACGCGTCCGGAGCGCCAGGACCTCGGGGTCGACGATCGACGCCTGACGGGCCGCTGCGTCGACGTCGCGTGCCGCCGCGTCGAGGACGCACTGCGCGGCGTGCAGGGCGGTGTCGACGGCACCCCGGTGCACGTCGTCGAACTCCCGCGGGCGGGCTGCGAACAGCGTGTCGGCGAGGCCCAGCGCGCCGCCGAGCCAGCAGGCCGCGACCCCGATGCCACCCCAGGCGAAACCCGGACGGCGCAGATACCAGCCCGGCGCGCCGACCGGCTCGGCGGGCGTGGCGTCGAAGGTGACGGGCGCGCTCGTGACCGTGCGCAGCCCGCGTGCGACCCAGCGCTCGGGCGGGTCGGCCCGGACGTCGTCACGGCGCAGGTCGACTGCATACAGCCCCCGCTCGTCGCCGATGCGCGCGGTGACCAGCGCGGCGTCGAGCGAGCCGGCCAGCGAGCACCACGGCTGGACGCCGGTCAGCCGGACGCGACCTGCTCCTGCCGGCTCGGCGATCAACCCGGTGCCGGGCGCCTGCGCCGCGAAGATCCCCCAGGTCCGGGTCTCGGCGCCCGGATCGCGGCCGGACTCGGCCAGCACGGCCAGTGCGTCGGTGTGGGCCTCGACCACCCGGGCCACGGTGAGGTTGACGCGCCCGAGTCCGGTCAGGACGCGCCACCGACCCACCGTGTCGCCGTGCCCGGGCAGCGGCAGGCCGACCCCGAGCTCGCGGGCGAGCTCGAGCGCAGCATTCGTGTCCTCGCCGCACTCGCGGGCACGGGCGAGAAGATCCGCCGACATCGCCACTCCGCTGTGAGTCTGGAGGCGATTGGCTTCACCTGAGCCGACCCTAACCTGTGCCGCGCCCGGTAGTTCGATCAGCCGGAGAGAACTCCGGTGCTGGCGACCTCCTCGGCCACCGAGGCAACCTTGCGGTTGGCGCGCTGCGACGCGCTCGACAGCATCTCGAACGCGGCGTCGGCGGTGATGCGATGGCGCTCCATGAGGATGCCCTTGGCCTGTCCGATGAGATCGCGGTTCTTCAGGGCGAGACCGAGGTTCTCGATGCGCTGTGCATCGGAGAGCACCACCGCCGCGTGCACAGCCAGCAACTCGGCCAGCCGCCGGGAGCGCTCGTCGAACGCATCGGGCCGCGTGGAGTACAGGCTCAGCGAACCGAGCCGCTTCTCGTCGGCCCACAGCGGGACGCACAGCATGCTGCGCACGCCCAGGGATACGCCGAGCGACGCGAACTCCGGCCACCGCTGCTCGCGGCTGAGGTCCTCGACCACGACCGGCAGCTGTGAGCGGGATGCCTCGATGCACGGGCCGTCGCCCGTGCGCTTCTGCAACATGTCCAGTTCGTTGGGCGGCTCACCCAGCGTGGCCTGCGGCTCGAACGAGCGACCGCTCATGATGTTGACGCCGGCGAAGTCCACCAGGTCGACGCAATCGGCGGCGGCCACCAGGATCGCGTCCAACGTGCCCTGCAGCCCGACCGAGCGCGTCCGCAGCGCCCGCCCGATGGCATCGACCGCGGTGACGCCGTCGTCGACCCTGCTGTCCTGCACCTCATCGAGCGCCATTGCGCACCTCCTCGCCCGTCCCAGTATCGCGTAGGTTCGGTCATGTCGAGAACACGGCTGTCATCGGGCATTCGCTGCCCCCGTTCCTGGAGTGTGCTCGTGCCGGCGTCCGCCTCCGCATCCACTGCGCTCGTCGACTTCGTGCTCGCCCGGCTCGACGACGAGGACCTCGACATCGACCGGGCACCCGACACCGAGGAGCAGCAGCGTCGTCGTCGCGACGTGCGTTCCCGCCGCGAGGTCGTCGCGTCGGTCCGGGGGCTTCTCGAGCTGCGCGATCAGCCGAACGAGAAGGCCGTGCGCGACCTCGCGGTCTCGATCATGCGCTCGCTGGCGACCCCGTACGCCGATCACCCGGACTTCCGCGACGAGTGGCACGCCGCCACCCGATGACGTCCTCGCCGCCCGTCCCGCTCGAGGCCGTGGTCTTCGACTTCGGCGGGGTGATCATCGACAGCCCGTTCGACGCGTTCACCGAGCTCGAGCGGCGCTCCGGCGCAGCACCCGGCAGCATCCGGGCCATCAACGCCCGCAATCCCGACGACAACGCCTGGGCCCGCATCGAGCGTGGTGAGATCGGTGCCGACGAGTTCGTCGCGCTCTTCGAGCGGGAGGCCGCGCACGCCGGCGTGACCCTGCCCGCCCGCGACATCCTGGCCGCCGTCACCGGCGCCTCGTCGGCGCGCCACGTCGCCCGGCCGGTGATGCTGGAGCTGCTCGTCGAACTGCGGGCGCACGGCCTGCGGCTGGCCCTGATCACCAACAACATCCGTCCGCTCGGCGACAGCGCCGACGTCACCTGGGTGTTCGACGCCTTCGACATTGTCGTCGAGTCCGCGCTGGTCGGGGTGCGCAAGCCCGAGCCGGCGATCTACCGGCTCGCGCTCGACGCGCTGGGGGTGTCCGCCGAGCGTGCCGTGATGCTCGATGACCTCGGCATCAACCTCAAGCCGGCGCGCGCGCTGGGCATGGCCACCATCAAGGTGCTCGACGCCGAGCAGGCCGCGGGCGAACTGCGTCAGCTGCTGGGCTGGCCGCCGACCGGCGCAACGGCGTCCGAGCGGATACCGGCCCGCTGACGCGCGACCGTGATCGCGGTCTTGAGTGACCGGATGTCGTACGCGCCATAGTGCCGTCGGCCGTTGACGAAGAACGTCGGCGTGCCGGACACCCCGCTCAGGTCGGCGGACTCGACGTCGCGCGCGACACGGTCGGCATACCGGTGGCTCATCAGGTCCTCGAGGAAGCGGTCGGCGTCGAGGCCGAGGTCGCGGGCGTAGCCGAGCAGCTCGGCCGTCTTCAGATGCTCCTGCCGGGTGATCAGCAGGTCGTGCATCTCCCAGAACCGGCCCTGGGCATGCGCGGCCTCGGTGGCCTCCGCCGCCAGCTGGGCCTGCGGATGAACGTCGGTCAGCGGCAGGTGCCGCCAGACGTAGCGCAGGTCGACGTCGTCCAGCAGCTCGCGAACGACCGGCTCGGCCTGGCCGCAGAACGGGCACTGCAGGTCGCCGTACTCGACGAGCGTGACGGTGGCCGGGCTGTCGACCGCGATCCCCCGCACGTGGTCGAACTCCGGCTCGACGGGCGCCCCGAGGTCGACGAGCTGGTCGGCGTCGCCGAGCAACGCCCGCACCCGGCGCGTCGCAGGCAGCCGGGAGGTGATCGTGTAGACGACCCACGTCAGAGTGGCGGCGATGACGCCGGCCGCCAGCACGCCGAACTTGGCCTCCTCGAGTGCGCGACCCGACAGCGCCCGGGCGGCGATCACGAACGACACCGTGAAGCCGATGCCGGCGATCGTCCCGCTGCCGGCGACGGCGGCCCACCCGACGTCCGGGCGCAGCCGTCGGGCGCTGAGCCGCTCGACGAGCCACGAGGCCGCGATGACGCCCACCGGTTTGCCGAGCACGTAACCCAGCACGATGCCGAGCGTGATCGGTGACGTGGCCGCAGCGCGCAGGAACGGGCCGTCGATCACGAGGCCGGCGTTGGCCAGCGCGAACAGCGGCACGATGACGTAGCTCGTCCACGGCAGGTACAGGTTCTGCAGGCGGGCGTTCGGCGAGAGCGTCTGGGTGAGTCCGGTGCTCGCCGAGCGTGCGAGCTCGGCGGTCGGCTGCTCACGGAAGAGGCGGAACAGCCCGCTCGCGTTCTCGAGGTCGGTGCGGGACGGCGTGTAGTCGGTGGTGGCCAGGCCCATGACGAGGCCGAGCACGATCGGGTCGACGCCGCTGCCGAGCAGGGCGAACCAGCCCACGACGCCCAGCGCGGCGAACGTGACACCCGAGCGCAGGCCGGTGGCCCGCACGGCGAAGATCACTGCGACCACCACCAGCCCGGTGATCAACGGGCCGAGATGGATCGGGTCGCTGTAGACCACGGTGACGACGACGAGCGCGATCACGTCGTCGACCACGAAGACCGTCAGCAGGAAGATGCGCACCCGATCAGGGACGTCGCGCCCGACGACGGCCAGCAGCCCCAGCGCGAGCGCGGTATCGGTGGACATCGCGATCCCCCAGCCCGACGCTCCGGCCCCGCCGTGGGTGACCGCGAGGTAGCTGCCGACCGGAACGATCATGCCGAGCACGCCCGCGGCTGCCGGCAACAGGAAGCGCCGTCGTTCGCGCAGGTCGCCGAGGTCGAACTCGCGGCGCGCCTCGAGACCGACGACCAGGAAGAACAGCGTCATGAGGCCGCTGTTCACCCAGGTGCGGACGTCACGCACCACCCCGACGTCGCCCAGGCGCAGCGAGAGTGTCGCGTCCCAGGCATGGACGTAGGAACGGGCATCGAGGTTGGCCCAGACCAGCGCGGCGACGACTGCGGCGAGCAGCACCCCGGCACTGCCGGACTCGGTGCGCAGGTAGGCCCGGACGGGCGCGGCCTTCCCACGCGTCCACCCGGTGATGCCGCGCAGCGACGGCTCGCTCATCCGTCGAGAACGTAGCGGCCAGGCGTCGCCACGCGCTCAGGTCACCGATCGGGAGCTGAGGTACCGGGCCTGTGCCTGCTCGAAGTCCTGGTGGGCGTGCAGTGCGACGGTGACGCTGCTGACGGCACACACGATGGCCAGCCCCGCCATGACGGCCACGGCGATCGGCGTGCCGCGACCACTCGGCTGCAGCAGATTGCGGACCCGACCGGCGATCTCGGTCTCGGCCGCCGACAGCGCGAAGTCGGGTATCGCAGTGCGGGGCAGCGCGGCTCTGTGCAGCGCGGCTTTCGCGAGCGCGCGCGCCACCGGCACCGCATCGCCGACGACCGCCACGGCGTCGTCGTCGGCCCATTGCTCGACCGCGCAGCGCACGGCATGCACGCTCGGCCGCAACAGCGGATTCGCGGCCGCGGCCAGCTCCATCAGCTGCACGTACAGGAAATGCCGATGCCGCAGGTGCGAGTCCTCGTGGGCGAGCAGCGCCCGGCGCTCCGTCGGGTCGAGCGCACGCAGGAGCCGGCGCGAGACCACGGTGCGGCCACGCCAACGGACGAGACCGGGTATCGCGAAGGCGCCGGTGCTGTCGTCGTCGACGATGACCAGCCCGCCGACTCCGGGCCCGCGATGACCGGCGCCGAATGCACGGGCCGTACGGCCGACCGACACGAGCCGGCGGACGGTGCGCAGCACCTGGCGGGTCGAGGTTGCGATGAGCACACCGGCCACAACCGCGGCGACCAGGGCGACGGGTAGCGGCACCGTGATCTGCTGCGCCAGGGTCGAGGCCGACCAGTGACCGGTGCGCGCGAGCCTCGGCAGCTCGGCCAGGCCCAGGCAGGCCACCGCGCACAGGACGAGCCCCGAGGCAACGGCGCAGATCAGGCCCAGCACGACGAGCGAGCGCGCGGCCCAGCTCGGCGAACAACGGCGGGCGAGCCACGGGGGCCCGCGGTACGACGCCAGGCTCAGCAGCACCGGCAGGACCGCGAGCGGAATCATGACGTCAGCGGTTTCGTGCCCTGTTGCAGCAGCTGCTGCAACAGGGCCTCGTCCTCGACCTCGAGCTGGGCCACGAACTGGGTGAGCACCCCCGCGCGGTCGTCCTCGTGGTCGAGCAGGCGCTGCATGTGGAATGCGGCCATCGAGGCCCGGGCGGTGCCGGGGTCGTCGGGCAACGAGTAGGCGTAGCCGCGCCCGCGCTGCTCACGGATCAGCGCCCGCTTGCCATGCATGCGCGAGAGCGTGGTCATGACGGTGGTGTACGCGAGCTCGCCGGGCAGCGCGGCCTGCACCGCGCTCGGGGACATGGGCTCGTGACCGGCGGCGAGGCAGGCCAGGATCTCCTGTTCGAGCTCACCCGGGCTACGCCGCGATCCCATCGGTCCTCCCCGTAATTCTGTCCCTTGGACCCTAACTCACCACAGGATCTGTCCGGATTGAACTGATTGCGCAGTGTGCGTGACTTCGCCGGTCTGCGGTCGTTGAACCGGGCAGCAG
>CAZZVT010000029.1:0-3423 GCA_964657545.1 uncultured Jatrophihabitantaceae bacterium | reverse complement strand
ACCGCCGGGATGAGCAGGCTCCAATGCCATCCGCCGTCGACATGCACGGACACAAGCAGCGCGAGCGCGATCAGAACAACCGTCAGCGCCAGGTACGACCGACCTCCGCGGATGGGCACAGGGCCAACGTAAAGGAAGCTGGCAAGATCGAGTAGCGGTACGCCGCCGTGGGCGCACGCTCGACCGCGTCGCGAACGAGGCCACCCGTCCGCCAAGCCCTGCGCGCCGGTGGAACTCCCTTACCCAGCCGCACGCATCCATCTGACGACGCATCGCAACGTTGTCGACGCGCAACCGAACTGCGCCCTTCGGAACAGACCCGGAATGTCTCGGTTCCGGGATGCGCCAGTTAGCACGGCCACTGGCTGTCAGCGAGAAACGTGCCCACCGACGGCTCGCTCACCGGCGAGCACCGTCGTTATCAGCAGGTCCACTTGGTCATCGCCCAGTTCGCTCTTGATCAGCTTCGACAATTGCATCGAGAGACCGCTGCTGGGCAACCGGGAGCGCTCGACGCGGCAGAGGCATTGTTAGATGGCGCACCACTGGTCGTCCTTCGTCGCGCCCTGCTCAAAAGCGATGGCACGACCCAGGACGGCGAGCCATAATCCGACGATGGCTAAAGATCTTGATCCACTGTCTCGGTTGCTGGCCGAACGCGACTGTCAGCGACTGATCATCGAACTGGTCCGACGGCTGGACCTGGGAGTTTCCGGGTCGGCCGCAGACCTATTCACGACTGATGGCCTATGGGAGTGGCCTCGCGGGTCGCGAAGGATCCAAGGACGCGAGCAGCTGCGCGCCTATTTTGGGTCCCGGCCTGCTGACCGCAAGTCACGGCGGCTGTGCACCAACGTGTTAGTGCATGTTGAATCGCCGACGCGGGCGCAGGCGACTTCGTACCTGGTGACCTATCGAGTGGACGGGTGGAGCGACATGGTGCCAGCACCTGCGCCCACAAGTGTTGGGCATTACGAAGATCACTTCGTGCGGATCGACGGGGTCTGGCTTTTGGCGCGGCGAATGCTCGAGTTGCCGTTCGGCGGCCCCACCGCGCGACTATGACGCTATGTCGGCTCTTCAGCGACGACCGGATCTCGGCATGATCACCCGACTTGCGGCGTAAAGGTGCAGTCCGTCCTCGAGCTTGCACAGAGGGCGGGTAGGGCGCGACCACCTACGGCGAGACCAGCACGATCTGCTCCGCGTCTATGCCGGCCGCGGTCGATAAGCGTGGCCGTCCCGAGTCATCTGCATTCCGACGGGGGCAGCGTCTATACGAGTTGGATTTCTGGCAGCGGCTTCGCGACGGCAAGCTGCTCGGTTCAATGGGCCGCGTCGCCCAGCTCCGTGAACGAACACAATGATGGAGTCGTTCTGGTCCACAATGCAGCACGAACTGCTCGACCGGCCGCACTGGTAACCCCGGCCGATCTCGCCTCGGCGATCTTCGAATGGATCGAAGGCTTGCACAACCCGTCCGCAGATACGCCAGCACCGACGGACTATCACCCGTGGAGTTCGAAACCCTTCACAATCAACCCGCTACCGCGGCATGGTCAGCACACCAATCGTGTCCGGAGAACCGGGTCCGATTCCGTGCACAACTGGCGACCGGCAGACAACGAGACGATCGACGCGCGGCGCTTACGCCCTCATGCGGCGGCCACGACACAGTGCCGGGGCCGCCGCACGAGGAGTCAAGCTGTGCGTCCGGGATCAGGTTGACGCGGACGCGGACGCGAACGGGGCGAGACCCTTCGGCGAACCGACGCCGGTCGGGCCGTCCCAGCCCTTGCCGGAGACGCACAGTTGGACGTCCCAGTCGTAGCTCGGGCAGTAGTTCGGCGGGGCGTTCGATCCGACGGTGATGTCGTTGATCGTCGACTTGGGTGCCTTGTAGATCGTGTTCGGGCCGAGGACGGACTTGTTCGCCGCGGCTCGGGCGTACATGCCGGCCAGGAAAGGCGAGGAGACGCTGGTGCCGCCGACGACGATGAAGCCGTAGGGCACACCTGAACCCGGCGCGTAGCTGTCGTAGACGGCCACTCCCGTGTTCGGGTCGGCCACCGCAGACAGGTCACTGGCGGCGCGGCCGCCGTCGCAGTGGTTGCTCACGGACGTCGGTTGACCCGCGGCCGGCGCGACGTCGTAGGTGCAGCCGCTGCCGGCACCGTTCCATGCGGTCTCGGTGTACGTGCGCGCCGTCTGGCTCGGGAACAGCGACGTACCGCCGGCCGAGGTGACGGTCGGCAGGTCCTGGGGCCAGGACGTGCCGTCCACGGTGTCGCCCTGATCGGAGTACTGACCGAGGAAACCGCTGTCGCCGGAGCTGGACACGATGGGCATGCCGGGCTGCGTCATCAGCTTCGCGATCGTCCCGGAATCGGCGTAGCTGTCGGTCGGGTAGCCGTAGCTGATGCTGACCGCCGACGCGCCGAGCTTGCGCGCGGTCTGCACGCCGGTGGCGAAGTGGAGGATGGCGTGGTGCGTCGCTTGCTCGTCGCCGTAGAAGCCGTCGGCCAGGGGGACCTGCATCGAGACGATCTTGCATTTCGGGCAGGAGGCCGATGCCATGTCGACGTCCAGCGCAGTCTCGACCGCGATGTCTTCTTCACCGAACTGGTCGTCGGGGTCGGTCGCGGGCGCGTACGGCGCGCCGCCCTTGTAGTTGATCTGCTTGAAGCAGCCGCTGGACTTCGTGCAGGCCGGCAGCCCGTAGGTGGAGCGGTAGATCGACAGATCCGACTCGAGCGTCGGGTACGCGCCGGCACCGATGACCACGATGGTCCCGGTGCGGGACGGGGCCGAGTCGAGGCCGTAAGCGGTGGACAGCTCGTCGGCCCCATAGCCGACCGGCGGGGCGATGGCGTTGGGGTGCACGCCCGAGGACTTGGGTGCCGCAGCAGAGGTAAGGATCGCCGGCGCGCTCTTCGCGGCGGTCTTCCTGCTGGTGATGACCTCGAGATCGCAGCGCAGCTTGGCGGTTCGGCACAGCTGCATCGAGCTGGTGGCACCGGACAACTTCACCGCGCGCAGGTCCGAGTGCAGCGCGGCCGCCTGCGCCGAGGTCAGACGTTGGATCCGATTCGGTGCCACCACGGCACCGGCGGGCGAGGCCAGCGCGACGAGTACCGACGCGGCGCCGGCGGCCGCTACGACGGCTGCGCCCAGCCGTCGAGACAGGCGGGCTGGGCGGCGGGTGGTGATGTGGGTTTGGTGCATCGGCTGTCGTCCCCCTCGTGGAGCTTTCATTGGGTGTTCAGATCGGGCGCACAGGTGTCCCGGTCTTGGACGCATCCAACCGGACATTTGTTGCCCGAACGCGAATCGGGACAATTTTTACTCGGCTTTGACGTCAACACCGCGGAGCGGCCTACCCCACGCAAGAGACCCGCCGCATGCTCTGCAACCGGACGGGTT
>CAZZVT010000028.1:17391-26651 GCA_964657545.1 uncultured Jatrophihabitantaceae bacterium | reverse complement strand
CGACGTCGGCGCGCATCGGGCGCGACGAGCCGCAGTTCACCCACATCGACGACGAGCCGTCTTCGTCGCCCGAGCTGACAGAGATCGTGGCCGACGAGCACCGGCGCGCCGGGGCCGGCACGGTGGCCGTGATCACCTCGGTCGCACAGCACGCCGGCGTCGCGGCCGCCGTCCGCGCGGCGCTGCCCGACGGCGTCGTCACGGCCAGCACGGACTCGCTCGAATCGCCGGTGTCGGTGCTCACCGTCGCTGCTGCCAAGGGCCTCGAGTTCGACGGTGTGGTGATCGTCGAGCCATCGGCGATCGTGGCCGAGTCCCCGCGCGGGGTGAACGACCTCTACGTCGCCCTCACCCGGCCGACGCAACGTCTCCACGTGGTGCACCGCGAGCCGCTGCCGGCCGGACTGTCGTAGCTGCTGCCTAGAGTGACGCACATGAGCCTGACGCTGATGGCGGTCCACGCCCACCCCGACGACGAGGCCACCGGCACCGGCGGGGTGTTTGCGAAGGCGGCGGCCGAGGGCATTCGCACGGTGCTCGTCACCTGCACCGACGGCCGGTGCGGCGACGGTCCCGGGGGAGTGAAACCGGGCCAGGACGGTCACGATCCCGCGGCCGTGGTGGCCATGCGCGCCGGCGAGCTCGAGCGCAGCGCGGCGATCCTCGGCGTCAGCGATCTCGAGCTGCTGGGTTACGGCGACTCCGGGATGATGGGCTGGGACGCGAACTCCGCGCCCGGTGCGTTCTGGGGCACGCCGGTCGACGAGGCCGCTGCCCGGCTGGCCGAGCTGATGCGCCGGTACCGGCCCGACGTCGTGGTCACCTACGACGAGAACGGGTTCTACGGCCACCCCGACCACATCCAGGCCCACCGCATCACCGTGGCGGCGCTCGACCTGCTGGACCCGGCCGAGGCCCCGGCCAAGGTCTACTGGACCACGATCCCGCGCTCGCAGTTCGAGCACTTCCGGCAGGTCATGGGCGAGCTCGGTGCCGACTGGGACGACGAGCCCGGTGACGAGCCGCCCTTCGAGATGGGCCTGCCCGACGACGAGGTCACCACCTGGGTCGACACCCGGGCGTTCGCCCAGCAGAAATTCGACTCGCTCGCCGAGCACGCCAGCCAGACCGAGAACATCATCTTCCTCAAGCTGGGGGTCGAGCGGCTGGGCGAGCTCATGGGCGTCGAGACGTTCGTGCGCGTCCGTGACACCACCGGGGCTCCCGTGCCCGAGCGCGACCTGTTCGACGACCTGCGCTGACCCTCAGCCGCGTAGATCGCCACCCAGCGACGGCAGGTTCACGACGATCGCCTCCTGCGTGCTGCGGGCGATCACCACCACCGCCTCGACGTCCGGGTCGTTATTCTCCTCGCGGTGCGGCGTGAACGGCGGCACGAACACGTAGTCACCGGGCTCGGGCCGCAGCCGGATCTCCGCACCGGAGCCGGCGTCGAGGAACACGAACTCGGGATGCCCGCTGATCACGTAGATCGCGGTCTCGGCCTCGCCGTGATGGTGGTCGCCCGAGCGCTGCGCGGGTCCGACGTGTGTCTGGCCCATCCACAGCTCGCTCGACCCCACCGACGCGCTGCTGATCGCGGCCAGCCGGCGCATCCCCGGCGTCTGCGCGGTGCCGGCGTCCAGATCGCTCGCCGGGACGTGACGAAGCGGCGCGTGTGCCGGCAGATCGGGGTGGAAGTCGTCGCTCACCGCCCGCACGCTACGGGCAACGGTGTGGCCCGCGCCGCCTACGCTGTACCGGTGAGCAGTGTGTTGCCCGACCTCAGCATCGATCCCAGCGACCTCGGTCTCGACGCGTGGCGCGCGCTGCCCGCGGCCCAGCAGCCGAACTGGCCGGACGAGGTCGAACTGCGCGAGGTCGCGCTGACGCTCGCAGGGCTGCCGCCGCTGGTCGTCGCCTCCGAGGTCGACCAGCTGCGCGAACGGCTCGGCGACGTCGCCCGGGGGCAGGCCTTCCTGCTGCAGGGCGGCGACTGCGCCGAGACGTTCCTGACCAGCTCGCAGGCCGACATCGCCGGCAAGGCACGGGTGCTGCTGCAGATGGCGGTCGTGCTGACCTACGGCGCGTCCATGCCGGTGGTCAAGCTCGGTCGCATCGCCGGGCAGTACGCCAAACCGCGCTCGTCGGACATCGACGCGACCGGGCGGGTGTCCTACCGCGGTGACATGGTCAACGACCTCACCGGCGAGCGCACTCCCGACCCCCGGCGCATCCTGCGGGCCTACTCCACCGCGGCGTCCACGCTGAACCTGCTGCGCGCCTACGCCGGCGGCGGGTTGGCGTCCCTCGACCGCGTGCACGCCTGGAACGCCGCCTTCGCCCGCAGCACCGACACCGGCGCCCGCTACGAGAAGCTGGCGGCCGAGATCGACCGCGCCGTCCGGTTCATGCGCGCGTGCGGCGTGCACGACGCCGCGCTCGAGGGCGTCGAGCTCTACGCCTCGCACGAAGCGTTGATCCTCGAGTACGAGCGAGCCCTGACCCGGGTCGAGGAGGGTCGTGCCTACGATCTTTCCGCGCACTTCGTGTGGGTCGGTGAGCGCACCCGCCAGATGGACGGCGCGCACCTGGACTTCGTCTCCCGCATCGCCAACCCGATCGGCGTGAAGCTCGGGCCGACCACCACGCCGGAGTTCGCGGCCGAGCTGGTCGAACGTCTCGACCCGGACAACGAGCCGGGGCGGTTGACGCTGATCAGCCGGATGTCGAACGCGAAGGTCCGCGACGTCCTGCCCGCGATCGTCGAGAAGGTCACCTCGACCGGTCACCTCGTCGTGTGGCACTGCGACCCGATGCACGGCAACACCGAGGAGACCGCCGACGGCGTGAAGACCCGACACCTCGACCGCATCATCGACGAGGTCGATGGCTTCTTCGATGTCCACGCCGAGCTCGGTACGCACCCGGGCGGCCTGCATGTCGAGCTGACCGGCGACGACGTCACCGAGTGCATCGGGGGCACGGCCGACCTCACCGCTGCCGACCTGGGCAGACGCTACGAGACCGCCTGCGACCCGCGGCTGAACATCGACCAATCGCTCGAGCTGGCGTTCCGCGTCGCCGAACGGCTGGTGGCCGAACGACGCAACAACGGCGACGCATGACGCCGGTCGATCTTCGTTCGGACACCGTCACCCGTCCGACGCCGGCGATGCGCGCCGCGATGGCCGACGCGCCGGTGGGCGACGACGTCTACGGCGAGGACCCCACCGTCAACGAGCTCGAGCGGCGCACCGCCGAACTGCTCGGGCACGAGGCCGGGTTGTTCGTGCCATCGGGCTCGCTGGGCAACCAGCTCGGGCTGCGCCTGCTGTGCCCGCCCGGGCAGGAGATCGTCTGCGACTCGCTCGCGCACATCGCGCGCGCCGAGCTCGGCGCGGCCGCAGTGTTCTCGGGCATCACCTTCCGCACCTGGAAGGCGACCCGCGGGTTGCTGGACCCGGCCGCGATCGAGGAGCTCATCGCGCCGGACGCCGGGCCTTACCAGGTCTCGACGGCGGCCGTCGCGGTCGAGAACTCGCACAATTTCGGCGGCGGAACGGTGCAGCCCGCCGACCGGCTGGCGACGGTGCAGCGGCTGGCCCGCGACAACGGACTGGGCCTGCATCTCGACGGTGCCCGGCTGTGGAACACCCACATCGCCACCGGGACGTCGCTGGCCGAGCTGGCCGGCCCGTTCGACACCGTCTCGGTCTGCCTGTCCAAGGGGCTCGGGGCGCCGGTCGGGTCGGTGCTGGTCGCGACGGCCGAGCGGATCGCCGAGGCCCGGGTGTGGCGCAAGCGCTACGGCGGCGGGATGCGTCAGGTCGGGATCCTCGCCGCGGCCGGGCTGTACGCGCTCGAGCATCACCTGCACCGACTCGCCGACGACCACCAGCGGGCCCGTCGAATCGCCGACGCGCTCGGCGTCGAGGTGTCCACCGTCGACACGAACATCGTGGTGCTGGCGGTGAACGATGCGGTCGATCTCGCGGCCAAGGCGGCCGAGGAGGGTGTGCTCGTCTCGGCGCTGGGCCCGCGAGTGCTGCGCATCGTCACCCACCTCGATCTCGACGACGCCGGTACCGACAGGGCGATCTCGGTGCTCGCGCCGTTGCTCGGACGCTGACCCGCGCCTGACCTCCTGCGCTCGACGCGGATCACAGGGCACACTCTGACGCATGAGCTACTCCGCCTACCCCGACCAGCCCGCCTACCCGGGCACTCCGGGACCGGGCGGCAACCCGGACCCCGGGAAGCCGACCTTGCGGGGACGCACGCCCCTGCGACTCGCGATCGTTTTGTTCGTCGTCGCGGTGATCCTGTTCGTCATCGGCGGCGTTCTGGTGGCAAAGAAGTCGTTCGGAGCTGTGGACGACTTCCAGCGGGTGTCGTTCTCGAGCGGCTCGGGAACGATCACGTTGAACGGCACCGGCAAGTGGATCGGGTACTACGAGGCCGGCGATGTCACCGGCAGCATCGACCGCATCCCGGATTTCCGGATCGCCATCACCGGACCGACCGGCCAACCGGTCACGGGCGAGACCTACGGCAACCGCAGCGACGGCAAGGTCAACAGGCTCACCTACAGCACCGGCGGCCACCACGGCGCTGCCGCCGTGCAGTTCGACGCACCGACCAAGGGCACGTACCGCGTCATCCTGCAGGCCGGCGACACGCTGCCCTCGGACGCTCAGGTCGCCTTCGGGCGTGACATCGTCAAGAGCGCCGTGGCCGGGGGCCTGTTCATCGCCGGCGGCGTGCTGCTGCTCGTCACGGCAGTGGTGCTGCTCATCGTCGGCCTGGTGAAGCGAAGCAGGCACAAGGCCCAGCTCGCCCACCCCTACGGCGGCGGCTTCGGCGGCCCACCGCCACCGCCGAACTACCCGCCGCCGGGGTTCGGCCAGCCGGGCTATGGTCAGCCGGGTTACGGCCCGGCGCAGGAGTAGTGGTCAGCCGGCGAGATTCGCGGCAGATGTCCTCCCGAGCGCCGGCGGGATCGTGACGGCGGCTTTCGCCAGCTCGTCGAGGACGTCGCCGAACAGCGCCTGGGCACCGTCGCACAAGGCGGTCTCGGGGCTCGGGTGGACGTCGACCATCACGCCGTCGGCACCTGCGGCCATGCCGGCCCGGGCCAGCGGGACGACGAGGTCGCGGCGTCCGGCGGCGTGCGAGGGATCGACGATCACCGGCAGGTGCGAGAGCCGTTGCATCATCGGCACGGCCGAGATGTCGAGCATGTTGCGAATCGCCGGCTCGAAGGATCGGACACCCCGCTCGCACAGCACGATGTCGAGATTGCCTCGCTGGGCGATGTACTCGGCGGCCATCAGCCACTCCTCGTAGGTGGCCGTCAGCCCGCGCTTGAGCATCACCGGCTTGCCCGACGAGCCGACGGCCTGCAGCAGCGCGAAGTTCTGCATGTTGCGGGTGCCGATCTGGAGCATGTCCGCGTACTCGCACACGACATCGACACTCGCGGCGTCGACGACCTCGGTGACGACCGGCAGACCGATCTCGTCGCGGACCTCGGCCAGGATTCGCAGGCCGTCGACGCCGAGTCCCTGGAACGCGTACGGGGAGGTCCGCGGCTTGTAGGCGCCGCCGCGCAGCAGCGTCGCGCCGGCCCGTTTGGCCATCCGTGCCGACTCGAGCGTCTGCTCGGGGGTCTCGACGGCGCACGGCCCGGCGATCAGCGTGAACGTGTCGGGCCCGATCGGCACGCCACCGACCCGGATCGTCGTGCGTTTGGCGTGGTTCTGCGCCGAGACGAGCTTGTACGGCGCGGTGATCCGCATGGTCTCGGCCACGCCGGGCAACCCCTGGGCGTCGAGCGTCTCCAGCACTGCCTCGGTTCCGACGACGCCGACGATCGTGCGCATGACGCCCCGGCTGACGAACGCCTGCCCGTCATGGGCCTCGATGTGGGCGACCACCGTGTCGATGTCGTCGTCGGTCGCGCTCGGAGCCATCACGATCACCATGCGCGCAGGGTATCGAGACGGCGGCGACCGGTTACAGCGTGGTGAGCTGGACCGCCGACCCGACGGGCACGCTGGTGCCGGCGCCGGGCTGCAGGCTGTAGACGACGGGGTCCTCGGCGGTGCCGATCTGGTTGTTCACGACCTTCAGGCCCAGGGCCTCGAGCGTGCTCTTGGCCTGCGTGTAAGGCGTACCGATCGGGATCGTCGGGATCGTCACGTTCTGCGGGCCCTTGGACACGACGATCTCGACGGTGCTGAATTTCAGCGCGCTGCCGGTGGGGCTGATGGAGATCACCGTGCCCTCGGGCACGGTGTCGCTGTAGTCGTCGCTGCGCTGGGTCTTGAAGTCTGCCTTGCCCAGCGCTGCCTTCGCGTCGCGGTAGGGCGTTCCCGGGTCGATGCTCGGAATCGCGACGGTCGGCAGGCCCTTGGACACGACGATGGTGACGGTCTGTCCGCTGCGCAGCCGGGTCCCGGCGGCCGGCTGGGTGCCGATGACCAGGTTGGCCTCGATCGTGTCGCTGTAGGTGAACGTCGGGTTGGCGGCGATGGTGAACGAGCCTGCGGCCAGCAGGGCCGAGCGGGCCTGCTTCGGCGTCAGGCCCGTGACGGTCGGCAGCGCGTAGTAGTGCGGGCCGGCCGACAGTGTGATGACCACGGTGTGCCCGGTCGGCAGGCGCGTTCCGCCTGCGGGATCGGTGCGGATCACCCGTCCGGCCGGGACGTTCGGGTCGTACTCGGGGCCGGGCTGCACGCGGGCGGCATACCCGGCGTGCTCGATCTCGGCGACCGCCCGTTGCTGCGAGAGCCGGGCGACGTCGGGGATGTGCGCGAAGCGCCAGGCGATGAAGCTCTTCGCGCCGAAGAAGGCACCGGCCCCCAGGGCGATCACCAGCAGGACGACGAGCAGCCCGCGGCGACGGTTGCGCTTGCGGGTGCGCTGCTTGGGGGGCGGGGTGACGACCGGCGGCGGCGGGCTGCCCTCATCGAGGGGTCGACGCTCGTAGGGTCGTCGGGTCGGCTCGACGCTGGTGTCGTGCCGCCCGGGGTTCGCGCGCAGCGCCTGCGTGGTGGCCTCGGTCGGACCGGTGGTGGGGGTGCGGTGGCGCGGCTCGCGGTAGTCGATCCGCGTGGTGCGGCGCGGGCGCGGAGGGACGGAGGTCACCGGCAGCCGTAACCGGGTACGGACGTCGGCCAGCTCGGCCAGGAACGCGGCTGCGTCGGACGGTCGGCCTGCCGGGTCGCTGTCGGTGGCGGCGACCACGAGCTCGTCGATCTCCTCGGGGATGCCGCGCACGCGTGACGACGGAGCGGGCACCCGGTTGTTGACGTGCTGGTAGGCGATGTTCATCGCCGAGTCGCCGCGGTACGGCGGGTGACCGGTGAGCAGTTCGAACAGCACGATGCCGGCGGAGTAGACGTCGGAGCGGGGGTCGGCGTTGCCCTTGCTCAGCTGCTCCGGCGGGCAGTAGGCGACCGTGCCCATCATCAGCCCGGTGCGGGTCGAGGACGGATCGGTCTCGACGGCCCGGGCCAGGCCGAAGTCGGCCACCTTCACCACGCCGTCGTCGGACAGCAGGATGTTCTCGGGCTTGACGTCGCGGTGCACGAGTCCGGCGCGGTGTGCGGCCGCCAGCGCGCTGAGCACCGGCTCCATGATCGACACGGCCTCGGCGGGGGAGAGCTTGCCGCGTTCGTGGATCAGCTCGCGCAGCGTGCGGCCCTCGACCAGTTCCATGACCAGGAAGACGTGGTGGCCGTCGGCCGCGATCTCGTGGCCCTGGTCGTAGACCGACACCGTGTTCATGTGCGTCAGCCGGGCCGCGGCCCTGGCCTCGCGGGCGAACCGGTCGCTGAATGCCGGGTCTGCCGACAGCGCCGCGTTCATCACTTTGACCGCGACGAGACGGTCGAGCCGCTCGTCGACGGCTGCGTAGACCGTGGACATCCCGCCGCGGGCGACGCGATCCAGAATTCGGTAGCGACCTTCGAGCTTGCGGCCGACCAGAGGATCTGCGGTCGCCGTCTGCACGTTCCGATTCTACGGGCGCGCCGAGGAATGTCCGCCAGACGCTCCGCGTGTGCTCACCGTTTAGTCGCCGGGACCGACCGTACGCTGGACCGCGTGGAGCCGCCGACCGAGGATGAACTCGGGCAAGCCGGACACGTCGAACTGCTCGAGGACCTCAATCGTCCCGGGGGCCACCTGCTGCTGATCGACCGCGTCCGGCAGTCCTACGTCGACCTCGAGGACCCGACCTTCCTGGATTTCGACTACGTCGAGAGTTTCGCCGACGTGCTCTCGGAACTGCCCGACGGGCCCCTCGCCGTGACGCACGTCGGTGGCGGTGCCTGCACCCTGGCCCGCTGGGTGGCGGTCACCCGGCCCGGGTCGCCGCAAATCGTGCTCGAGCCCGACGCCGCGGTCACCGCCCTCGTCCGCGCCCGGTTGCCGTTCCCGCGGGGCGCGCGGATCCGGGTGCGCGCGGTCGACGGCCGCACCGGAATCGCCGAGCTGAAGGACGACAGTGCAGACGTCGTGGTGCTCGACGCCTTCCACGGCGGCCGGGTCCCGTCGGAGCTGACCACCCTCGAGTTCATGACGCATGCCGCACGGGTGCTGAAGCCGGCCGGCGTGCTGCTCGCCAACATCGCCGACGGCCCGCCGCTGCGCTACGCGGCGCGCGTCGTCGAGACCGTTCGTCAGGCGCTGCCCGAGGTGCTCGTCGTGGCCGACCCGGCGGTGGTGAAGCGACGCCGCTTCGGCAACATCGTGCTCGTCGCCTCGGCCGCACCTCTTCCTGTCGACGGGATCCGGCGGGCCGCCGCCCGTGCTGCCTTCCCCCGTGGGGTGGTGGGTTCGCTCGGCGCCGGCCGGGTGATCACCGACGCCGACCCGATGCGGTCGCCCGAGCCGCCGGAGGACACATGGCGGGTCCAGTAGCGGGTCCGGTAGACGCAGGGGGAGCCTTTCGCGACCGGCGGCGTGCCGAGTCCTTCGGCGCGATCGCCGAGGCCTACGACCGTGCCCGCCCGAGTTATCCCGCGGCCCTGTTCGACGAGTTGGCCACGCTGGTCGGCGGCACCGCCACGCTCGACGTCGGGTGCGGCACCGGCAAGGCTGCGGTCCAGCTCGCGGCCCGTGGCCTCGACGTCCTGGGTGTCGAGGTCGACCCGGCGATGGCGGCGGTCGCTCGCCGGCACGGCATCGAGGTCGAGGTCAGCCCCTTCGAGGACTGGGACCCCCGCGGGCGCTCGTTCGACCTGCTCACC
>CAZZVT010000028.1:1501-17291 GCA_964657545.1 uncultured Jatrophihabitantaceae bacterium | reverse complement strand
AAGGACGCGCTGCTGGCGGCGCTCGGGCGTGCGGTCGACGACCTCGGCGGGTCGATCACGGTGGACTACTCGACGCTTGTGCTGCTGGCCCGACGCTGACGTTCAGCTCGGGCTGACGGTGGGAATGACCTTGCCCGGGTTCAGGATCCCGTGCGGGTCGAGAGCGGACTTCACGGCCCGGTGCATCTGCAGCACGGCCGGGGACAGCTCGCGGGCCAGACCGTCGAGTTTGAGCAGTCCGACGCCGTGCTCGCCGGTGACCGTGCCGCCGAGGTCGAGCGCGTCGGCGATGATGTCGGCGAACGCCAGCTTCGCGCGCTCGTGGGCGGCGTCGTCGCCGGGCGGCGGGATGAGCAGCGGGTGCAGGTTGCCGTCACCGGCGTGCGCGATGTTGGCGATGAACGTGTCGTGCCGGGCGGCGGTGCGCTCGATGCGGGCGAGCATCTCGGGCACCATCGCCTTCGGCACGCACACGTCCTCGGTCATGATCGGCCCGAGCCGCTCGAGGGCGGGGTAGGCGAGCCGGCGCGCGTCGAACAGGGCCTCGGACTCGCGCTCGTCGGCCGACACGGCGGCCCAGGTGGCGCCGGCGGAGGTGAAGGCGGCAAGGATCGCCGCGGCCTCCGCCTCACCGGCCGCGCCGGGTGCGTCGGTGCGAGCCAGCAGCACGACCTCGGCGTCGACCGACAGGCCCATGTGCTTCCAGTCGTCGACGGCCTGCAGGCAGTGCCGGTCGACGAGTTCGAGCGCCGACGGCACCGTGCCGGAGGCCGCCACGGCGGCCACCGCCCGTCCGGCGTCGACGATCGAGTCGAAGTAGCCGGCGATCGTGCGCTCGGGCGGCCGCGCGGGCCGCAGTTTCACGGTCACCTCGGTGACCACGCCCAACGTGCCCTCGGACCCGACGATCAGCCCGGTGAGGTCGTAACCGGCGACGCCCTTGGCGGTACGTCGACCTACTCGCACCAGCTCGCCGGTGCCCGTGACGACCTGCAGCCCCAGCACGTAGTCGCGCGTGACGCCGTACTTGACGCAGCACAGCCCGCCGGCGTTGGTCGCCACGTTGCCGCCGATCGTCGACCACGGCGCGCTCGCCGGATCGGGTGGGTACCAGAGCCCCTGCTCGGCGCACGCTGCCCGCAAGGTGTCGTTGACGACGCCGGGCTGCACGACCGCGAGCCCCTCCTGCGGGTTGATCTCGACGATCGCGTTCATCAGCTCCAGGCTCAGGACCACGGCGCCGTCGACCGCGTTCGCCCCGCCCGACAGCCCGGTGCCCGCCCCGCGGGGGACCAGCGGCGTGCCGGTGTCGATGCAGAAGCGGACGACCCGTTGCACGTCGTCGGCGTCGCGGGCCCGGACCACGGCCAGCGGTCGGCCGTAGGGGGCCCACGCGGCCTCGTCGTGGCAGTAGCGCTCGGTGCTGTCGGGGTCGTCGAGCACCCGACCGCCGGGGACGGTCGCCCGCAGACGGTCGAGCAGGGTCACTTCGTCGAGCAGGGTCACGCACCCACGGTAGAGCGCAGTCGAAGGTGCACCAACAGCCCGCGGTGATCCGAGCGGGGGAGTGCGACGGTGCGTGCGTCGACGGCGTCGGCGTCGCGGGTCAGCACGTGGTCGATCGCGATGAGCGGCCCGGTGAACCGGTCGGTCGGGTAGGTCGGCAGGTAGCCCTCGTCCGCGTGCTCGGTCGCGTCGGAGTACCCGTGGCCGACCAGGTCGCGGAAGCGGGCGTTGTCGGTCGTGGAGTTGAAGTCACCGGCCACGATCGCGGAACCCGTCGTGGTACCGAGCAGCGTGCGCAGCCGGCGGATCTCGGCCGCCCAGATGTGCGAGGCGTACGGGTAGGGCGGCAGCAGGTGCACGCAGATCACCGGCAGCGTCCGGCCGC
Source organism: uncultured Jatrophihabitantaceae bacterium (assembly GCA_964657545.1). Classification (GTDB taxonomy): domain Bacteria; phylum Actinomycetota; class Actinomycetes; order Mycobacteriales; family Jatrophihabitantaceae; genus Jatrophihabitans. The sequence continues at coordinate 15,400 of CAZZVT010000028.1, read as the reverse complement.
CGGGCAGGTGCAGCTGCGCCGACAGCACGCCCAGCACGTAGCCCGGATGGTTGACGCCGCCCGTCAGCGGGTAGCGGCTCCAGATCGCGTTTCCGCCGGTGGGCAGGATGAACTCGTAGCGGTACGGCAGGGTCGTGCTCAACCCGGCAGCCTCCAGCCGGCCGCGCTCTGCCGGCGTGATCTCCTCGGTGCTCAGCACGTCGACGTGGTCGCTGCGCACGGTGCGCACCAGCGCCGCCGGGTCGGCCGCACCTATCCTGAGGTTGGCCTGCAGCACGGTCAGCCGGGTGCCGCCGGCAGGCACCTCGCCGCCGACGTAGAGCGGCAGCTGGGTCTGCACCGCGAGCAGCAGCAGCACCGCGGCAACGGCGGTGGCGTACCACCGGCGCACGGCAGCCAGCGTGACGATCGCGACCGGTGCCGCCCACAGCACCTGGTGGGTGAACGCGGCGGCGATGATCGCCGGCTGCCAGGTCCAGTCGATCGTGCGGGCCACCAGGGCCAGCACGGTGGCCACGAGTGCCACTGCACCGACTGCGGCTACGAGGTACGTCCACCAGGTGTCACGCTCGCGCCGCACAGTCGGACGCCGGGGACGGAGCACGCCACGATCATGGCAGGCTGTGCGTCATGGAGCTGCTGATGTTCGACGAGGCAGCCGTGGCGCTCGGCTGCCGGGTCACCCAGGTCACCCAACTGATCCGCGACGGGCTGCTCGTGGCCGGGCTCGACCCCGAGACCGGCCGCCGCGGGATCCCGGCGGAGATGATCCTCGACGGCGAGGTCGTGAAGTCACTGCCCGCGGTGATCACCCTGCTGCGCGACGCCCGCTACACCGACGAGGAGATCCTGGACTGGCTCTGCCGCGCGGACGAGTCCCTGCCCGGCACGCCGATCCAGGCCCTGCGCGAGAATCGCGGCACCGAGGTCAAGCGCCGGGCCCAGGTCGCCGGGTTCTGACCGGCCGGACACCGCGTTGGACCTCACCTACCTGGCCATCCTGGCCGGCTGCCTGCTCGGCACCACGCCGCTCGAGGTGCTGCTGCACGTCGGCGTCTACCGCCGCTGGCGCCGCCTCGCACTCACCGTTGTGCCGGTGGCCGCCGTCTTCATCGGCTGGGACGTGCTCGAGATCCGCGCGGGAGCCTGGCACTACGACGGCGCGTACCTGCTCGGGGTCACGCTGCCCGGGTCGTTGCCGCTCGAGGAGGCGCTGTTCTTCCTCGTCGTGCCGGTGTGCGCCGTGCTGACCCTCGAGGCCGTGCGGGTGCGTCGCCCGCACTGGCCCATAGGCGACGAACCCGGCGGCGACGAGCGATGACCTACACCGTCGCGGCGGTCCTTGGCGTGGTGCTGGCCGCCCTGCTCGACCTCGTCGTCGTGCGCACCCGGCTGCTGCTGCGCAGGGCGTTCTGGACCGCCTACGCGATCATGGCGTTCTTCCAGCTCGTCGTGAACGGCCTGCTGACCGGGTTGGGGATCGTGCAGTACCGGCGCAATCAGATCATCGGTCTGCGGATCGCCTACGCACCCGTCGAGGACCTCGTCTTCGGGTTCGCGCTGATCCTGCTCACCCTGACGCTGTGGGTGTGGACGGGACGCTCGGCCCCCTGATTCAGCGGCTGTGTACGACGTTGCGGGTGACGAGCCCGTGGTCCGACGCGAGGTAATGCTCGTAGCGACGGCCATGATCGTCCGTTCCCACGTACTGCGACGTCGAGTGCCCGTCCGACTCGCTCGTCGCACCGGCGGTGCGGGCGAGCGTGCCGTAGGAGTCCAGGGTCTCTGTCGACGACGAGCGTCGGCCGGTCAGGCCGCTGGTCGTGGAGTCGCCGAGGCGGCAGGTCATCGTCACGTGCCCGGTCAGCTCGAAGTTCTGGTCGTCGACGTAGTTCGCGGCCGAGTAGTCGACTGTTAGAGGATACGAATAGGTATGGAGGGCGCGGGTCGTGTGGCCCCCGGTCGTCGTCGTGACCGTCTGCGAGCCGGAATCACTCTGCCGGACCGCCTGGACCAAGCCCGAACCGGTGACGTCATCGACGTTGCGATAAGTCATCGATCGCGTGACGGTGGTGGTGACCCGACCCTGCGATGTCACGACATACCCTGCGGTCTGGTCCGCTCGGTGCGCGGTGACGACGGCACGTTCGCCGTTCGCGATGGCCGACACCGCCGAGGCGACCGGGGCGGTGGCTGCGACCCGGTCCGTCAGCAGCGCGCCGTGCGTGCGCGCGGCGTTGTGGTCGGTCCAGAGGAAGAGGTTCGCGGTCACCGCCCAGCTGTCGTTGATGTTCTGGATGCCCATCGTGAAGGTCTGCGTCGTGCCGTCGGTCAGCAACCCGGCGAAGGGCGTCACGTCGACCGACTCGGTGTGCAGGTCGAAGGTGCCGATCGCCGGGATCGGTCGCCAGAGGGTCGGGACGATGCCGCCCGAGTAGATGTGCGGGAACGTGTGCGTTGCCGCGGCCGGGTGACCGTCGATCGTGAGGTCGGCCTCGCGGTAGGGGCCCTTGCCGCACAGTCCTGCGCTCGGGTACTTCGCCGAGACCGAGTCGGGTACCGCGGTGAACCACTGCTCGTCGCAGCCGCCGCCCTCGAGGGTCGTCTCGACGTAGCCGCCGGTGACGTTGCGCGGCAGGTCGGTCAGCGCGGTGGTCAGGCTCGGCGTGCCGGGGCTCAGGTTCTGGTCGTCGGCGATGCTGACCACGCGGTCGGGGGTGCGCGGGGCCGGGTGCGCGGCCGTGGCGCGGTAGTACGTCATCGTGACCGTCTGCAGGTAGACGCCGGTGTAGACGTCGCTGGTGTAATTTCCGATCCCGCCGGTGAAGGGCTCGCTCGAGCTCAGCAGCGACGTGAACTCGGTGACGTCCTTGCTGACGGTGTAATTCGTGGGCTGCGGGCCGCTCGGCTCCTCCGTCGTCCCGTGATAGATCTCGACCCCGCCGACGGACAACGAGGTGAGCCGGTCGTACTGGCGCCCGCTCACGGAGATCGTCTCGGTCAGGATCACCTTCGCCCACGGGCCCGAGCACGCCGCGGGCGGTGACAGCGTGCCGGAGAACATCTGCTGGTTCCCGCTCGCGTCGTTGGACGGGAAGCGGTCGGCGAGCGTCTGCGTGCAGTGGGTCGTCGCAGGCCCTGTCACCGGCGGCGCCGCTGTCACCGGGTCGGAGGTCGAGGACTCGACGTAGCCCGGTGTTGCCGCCGAGGCCGGCGCGGCGAGCAGCCCGGCCACGAGGAGACCGGCGACGACAAAGCAGACGAAACGCAGCAAACGGGTCATAGGTCGAGAATCTAGCGCCCAGCTCCCCCCTGTGGGGTCAGGGCGTCCGATCGCGTCGCTCGACGGGCCGTCAATGCGCCGCGCAGCGCCGTGAACCCGACCGTCGCGCGGCGCCGCTGGCCGACCCGGACCCGGCTGGAGAACACGTCGTAGTCGGCGTCCTCGATCTCGGTCAGGATCTCGGAGTACAGCGTCAAGGCAGCGCGCAGGCAGTCCTGCGAGGTCGGGTGCACCAGCTCGATGCCCGGCGCCGCTGCGGCGTACAGGCCCCGCGTCCGCTCGATCTCCCAGGCCAGCAGGTTGCGGATGGACTCGTCGACCACGCCGCGGCGCAACCGCTCGGGGTCGACGTCGAACATGTCGAGCGTCTCCTGCGGCAGGTAGACGCGGCCGCGGCGCAGGTCCTCGGCGACATCACGCAGGAAGTTCGTCATCTGGAAGGCGAGCCCGAGATCGATCGCGTGGGCCTCGAGCACGTCCCACCGCACGTCGTCGTCACGCCGGCCCAGGAGAGGCAGCATCTGCAGCCCGATGACCGCCGCCGAACCCCACATGTAGGTGCGCAGGTCGTCGTAGCTGGCGTAGCTGCTGACGGTGAGGTCCATCCGCATCGCGTCGAGGAAATCGGCGAAGTAGCTGTGCGGGATCGACCAGCGTTCGACGGTGTCGAGCAGTGCGCGGCTGATCGGGTCGGACGTCTCGCCCCAGCGCAGGTCGTCGAGGAACTCCTCGCTCCACGTGGTCAGCCGTTCGGCGCGCTGCTCGGCGGTGAGCGAGGGCGTGACGTCGACGATGTCGTCGACGTGTCGGGCGAAGCCGTACAGGGCGTGCACGAACGGCCGTTTCTCGACCGGCAGCAGCAGCGTCGCCAGGTGGAAGGTCTTGCCGTGCTCGGCGGCGAGCGCCCGGCAGCGGGCATAGCTGCTGCGCAGGGCCGCACCCCGGATCCCCGCTGCGTCCTGTTCGCGTGCGGCGATCACCGGGATTCTCACGGTGTCATTATCCTCGACGGATGCGCACCGTTCGGGACAGCCTGGCCGAGCCCGGCCCCACGATCTCGTTCGAGTTCATGCCGCCCAAGACGCCCGAGGACGAGCGGCGCATCTGGAAGACGATCCGCGAGCTCGAGCCGCTGCGGCCCTCGTTCGTGTCCGTGACGTACGGCGCCGGCGGGTCGACACGCGACAACACGATCGCGGTCACCGAGCGCATCGCGCAGGACACCACGCTGACCCCGGTGGCGCACCTGACAGCGGTCAACCACTCGATCAGCGAGTTGCGGGGCATCGTGGGCCGGCTGGCCGCGGGCGGCATCACCAACCTGCTGGCCCTGCGCGGCGACCCGCCCGGCGCCGTCGACGGCGAGTGGATCAAGCACGTCGACGGAGTCCAGTACGCCTCGGAGCTGGTCGAGCTGATCACCGGCGCGGGGGACTTCTGCGTGGGCGTGGCGGCCTTCCCCTACAAGCACCCGCGTTCGGAATCGGTCGAGGCCGACACCGAGATGCTGGTGGCCAAGTGCGCGGCCGGGGCCGACTACGCCATCACCCAGATGGTGTTCGACGCCGAGGACTACCTGCGCCTGCGCGACCGGGTCGCCGCCGCCGGGTGCGACACGCCGATCATCCCCGGCGTCATGCCGGTGACCACGATGAACACCATCCGCCGGTCCGAGCAGCTGTCGGGCGCGCCGTTCCCGCCGCACCTGCTCGCGCAGTTCGAGGCCGTCGAGGACGACGCGCCCGCCGTCCGCGCGCTGGGCATCAGCCAGGGCATCACGCTGTCGCAGCGCCTGCTCGACGAGGGCGCGCCGGGGCTGCACTTCATCACCATGAACTATTCGAAGGCAACCCGCGAGGTCATGGCCGGGCTGTCGATACCCGAGCGGGTCTGAACCGCGGTCAGCCCCGCAGGGGCAATTGGGCGCCGAGCACCGCGAACGGTCGCCCGTCGCCCGGGAAGAGGTAGTTGCGGGCCAGGTCGATGAAGCCCGCGTCGCGGTAGAGCCGGAACGCGCGGGTGTCGGAGTCGGGCGTCGACAGCAGCATGGCCGTGTGGGGCAGCGAGTCGGCGAGCTCGGTCAGCACCCGTCGTCCGATGCCCGAGCCCTGGTAGCCGGGCAGGACGTGCAGCTCGGACAGCTCGAAGGCGTCGTCGAGCCAGGCCTGCGAGCCCTCACGCAGCAGCGCCCGGCGCACGAGGTCGTGCCACCACTGGCCCGGGCGGGTCGTGTAGCCGTAGCCGAAGCCGACGAGTGCGCCGTGGTCGGTGAGCGCGGCCCGGCAGGCGAAGCCGTCGAGCGCGGCGTGCTTGCGCGCGCTCACCGCCCGCTGGGTGCCGGTGTGCTTCGGGTAGTGCATGGCCTGGACGTAGATGCGCATCGCGTCGTCGAGGTGCCCCAGGAACTGCGGCGCAGTCCACGACTCGATGTGCGTGCCGTCGACCGGGAAGACGTCGGCGGGGCGCATGCCTTGATCGTGCCCCACGCGGGCACGGATGCGAAGCAGGGCCCGGACCGGGGCGCCGCGTCAGCCGCTCGCGCCGAAGCTCTCGATGCGGATGCGCCGGACGTCGACACCGCGCTCGGTCAGCAGCCGGACGGTGGCGCCGGTGAACGCAGCGGACCCGCACACCAGGCACGGCCCGTCGGGCGGGACGAGTGCGGCCAGCTCATCGCTGGTGATGCGGGCGGCGGCGCGTCCGGCGGGGGAGTCCTCGCGGGAGAGCACGACGAGCGCCCCGGCCGCGACCAGTTCCTCGGCGTAGGGCAGTTCGGCGAGCGTGCGTGCGGACACGGCGAGCCGGATCAGCTCGGGCCGACCGACGCGCAGCGCATGCCGCAGCATCGACACGATCGGCACCACGCCCGAGCCGCCGGCCACCCCGAGCATGGGTTCGGTGGCCGTCCAGACGAACCAGCCGCCGATCGGGCCGCGGATCTCGAGCTCGTCGCCGGGCTCGACGACGTCGGCCAGGAAGCCCGAGACCTCACCGTCGGCGAGTCGCTCGACCCAGAACTCCAGCAGCGGGTCGCCGGGGTCGGAGGCGATGGAGTACGAGCGCTGCGCGGTGTAGCCGTCCTCGGCGGTCAGCTTGATGACGTAGTGCTGGCCGGGCCAGTGCTCGACGCGGTCGGGTACGTCGAGACGCAGCCGCACGCCGTGGGGGGACGGGTGCTCGACCTCGCGGACGACCGCCGTGCGCCAGCCGCCCGCCGGGGCGCGCCGGGTGCCGCGCGAGTGTGCGTCCGTGTCCAGGTCAGTCGAACCGGGGTCAGTCACCCTGGTAACGCTGTTCGAGCCACGGGTCGCCGAGGTCGTGGTAGCCGTTGCGTTCCCAGAAGCCCTGCCGGTCATGGTCGAGCAGCGTCAACCGGGTGACCCACTTCGCGCTCTTCCAGAAGTACAACCGCGGGACGAGCAGTCGCACCGGCCCGCCGTGCTCGCGGGGCAGCGGTCGGCCCTCGTGCGTCCACACCAGCCAGGCCTTGCCGTCGCGCAGTTCGCCCAGGGGCAGGTTCGTCGTGTAGCCGGACTCCGAGGTGACGAACACGTGGGTCGCGGTGGGCAGCGGTTCGACTGCGTCGAGAAGCCCGTCGAGGCTGGCGCCGCCGAAACTGGTGTCGAACTTCGACCACGTCGTGACGCAGTGGATGTCGCCGCGGAACTCCGACGGCGGCAGCCGGTGCAGGTCCTGCCACGTCCAGGTGCGCTCGGCGGTGACCAGCCCGTCGATGGTCAACGACCACTGCTCGGGGCGGACGACGGGAGTGGCCTCGGCGGTCAGGACCGGGAAGTCGCGCCCGACGTCGTACTGCCCGGGTGGCAGCGCGCCGGCCGGTTCCGGACGGCGCCGCCCGACGAATCCGCGAGTAGCCATGTGAATCCCTATACGGTCAGTGGATGCCGCACTCGAGCTTGCTCGAGCCGGCCCAGCGCCCGGCGCGGGCGTCCTCGCCCACCGCGATCCGTCGTGTGCACGGGGCGCAGCCGACCGAGCCGTAGCCGTCGAACAGCAGCGGGTTCACGAGCACACCGTTGTCTGCGATGTAGCGATCGACGTCGTCCTGGGTCCAGGCGGCGATCGGATTGAGCTTGACCATGCCGCGGCTGTCGTCCCACTCGACGACCTTGACGCCGGTGCGGGTGACCGACTCGTCGCGGCGCAGCCCGGACGCCCAGGCGCTGTAGTCCTTGAGCGCCTTGCGCAGCGGCATGACCTTGCGCAGCGCGCAGCACTGGTCGGGATTGCGTTCGTAGAGCCGGGGCCCGAACGAGGCGTCCTGCTCGGCGACGCTCTGGTGCGGCCCGATCGTGCGCACCGTGATCGGCAGCGTGGCTGCCGCGGCGTCGCGGGTGCCCAGCGTCTCGGCGAAGTGGTAGCCGGTGTCGAGGAACAGGACATCGACGCCGGGACGGACCTTGGCGGCGAGGCTCGGCATCACGGTGTCGGCCATCGAGGACGCGACTGCCCACGACGGACCGAACTGCTCGTCGGCCCAGCCCAGTATCTCGAGCGCCGAAGCGCCCTCGAGTTCATCGCCGGCCTTCTCGGCCAGCGCCTTCATCTCGTCCCGCGTCGTCAGAGCAACCATGCTTCATCCGCCCGCGACACGTAGGCCGCGAACGGTTCGCCTCCTTCTCGGTGCTCGAGGTAACCGCGAAGCACGCGTTCGATGTACTCGGGCGCCTGCTCTGCTGTCACCTTCAAACCCCGGAACTTGCGACCGAATTCCGCATCGGTGCCCAGCTGGCCGCCGAGGTGCACCTGGAAGGCCTCGTCGAAGCCGCCGTCGGCGCCGCGGGTGACCATGCCCTTGAAGCCGATGTCGGCGACCTGGAAGCGCGCGCACGAGTTCGGGCAACCGTTGACGTTGATCGTGATCGGGGTGTCGAAGTCGGGCATCCGCTTCTCCATCTCGATGCGGATCGAGTCGGAGCGCTGCTTGGTCTCGACGAGTGCGAGCTTGCAGAACTCGATGCCGGTGCAGGCCATCGCGCCGCGCCCGAAGGCCGACGGGCGCACCGTGTACCCGAGATCGCCCAGCTCGCCGACGACGGCCTCGGTGTCCTGCGTCGCGACGTTGAGCACCACGACGCCCTGCTGAGCGGTGAGTCGCACCTGCCCGCCGCCGGCGTCGCCGTAGCGGTCGGCGACCTCGGCCAGGCCGAGCAGCGCTGTGCCCGAGGTGCGGCCCGACTTAGTGGTGCCACCGATCGCGACGCGGCCGTCGACCTGTTCCTCGACGCCGATGTGGTCGCGGTGGTTCGGCGACGCCGCCGGTGCCGGGCCGTCGGGCAGCGCGCGATGCAGGTACTCGTTCTCGAGCACCTCACGGAACTTCTGGACGCCCCAGTCGGCGATCAGGAACTTCAGCCGGGCGTGGTTGCGCTGCCGTCGGTAGCCGTAGTCGCGGAAGACCGATACGACGCCCTCCCAGACGTCGCCGACCTCGTCCGGGCGCACGAACACCCCGACACGTTCCGCGAACTTGGGATTCGTCGACAGCCCGCCGCCGACCCACAGGTCGAAGCCCGGCTCACCGTCGGGTCCGTCGACGCCGACGAACGCGACGTCGTTGATCTCGTGGTTGGTGCAGTGCCGCGAGCAACCCGAGATCGAGGTCTTGAACTTGCGCGGCAGGTTCGAGAAGCGCGGGTCGCCGAGGTACTTCTCGACCGTCGCCTGCAGGATCGGCGCGGCGTCGATCACCGAGTCGTGCGCGATGCCCTCGAGCGGGCAGCCGAGCATGACGCGCGGGCAGTCGCCGCAGGCCTCGGTGCTCGACAGGCCCACTGCTTCGAGCCGGCGCCAGATCTCGGGGACGTCCTCGACCCGGATCCAGTGCAGCTGGACGTTCTGCCGGTCGCTGACATCGGCGACGTCGCGGCCGAACTCGGTCGAGATACCGGCGACCACCCGCAGCTGCTCGCTGGTCAGGGCGCCGCCGTCGATGCGCACGCGCAGCATGAAGTACTCGGCGTCCAGTTCCTCGGGTTCCAGGGTGGCCGTCTTGCCGCCGGGGATGCCCTCCTTGCGCTGCGTGTAGAGCCCCATCCACCGGAAGCGGGCGCGCAGGTCGCCCGGGTCGATGCTGTCGAAGCCGCGCTTCGAGTAGATGTCGAGGATGCGTTGCCGGACGTTGAGCGGGTCGTCGTCCTTCTTGCCCTGCTCGTTCTTGTTCAACGGCTCGCGGTAGCCGAGGGCCCACTGCCCCTGGCCGCGGGTGGGTTTGGTTGTGCGGGTTGCGTTCTCTCGCGCCGGCATGCGGCGTCCCTTCGACGTTCGGTGAGCGGTGTGGGGGAGGGGACGGACGGCGCCGTCGTCGCTCAACAGGCCGCGGTCGTCACCCGGAGCAGATCGATGTGGCGACGTCGCGTGAGCTCGACGGTGAGCACTGCCGGGCGACATGACACCCACTGATCGTTGCACACCGTGCCGTGTCCCCGGCACCGGACAGCTCTCGTCAAGATGCCTACATCGCTGATAGACAAAGGGCTGCGAGTGACGCGGTGCGCCGCACCGGACAATGGGCGCCGTGCCCGGCTACCCGATCCTGCTCGACGTCGCCGGTCGGCGCGTCGTCGTCGTCGGCGCAGGCCGGGTCGGCGCCCGGCGGGTGGGGGGTCTCGTCGAGGCCGGGGCCGAGGTGCACGTGGTGGCGCCGACCGTGGACGACGCGGTCCGACGCGACGGCGTCACCGTGCACGAGCGGGCCTTCGACCCCGACGACCTGGCCGGGGCGTGGCTGGTGGTCGCGTGCACCGACGACGCGGGCGTGAACGCTGCGGTGTCCGACGCGGCCGCGGCCCGGCAGATCTTCTGCGTCCGCGCCGACGACGCGGGGCGGGGCACGGCGCGGACCCCTGCCGTCGCTCGATCGGACGACGTCACGGTGGCCGTCAACGGCGGCGACGATCCGGGGCGCGCGCGGGCGTTACGCGACGCGATCGCTGCGGCGCTGGCGGCGGGCGACCTGCCGCTGCGTGCCCACCGCCGGCCAATGGCAACCGGTTCGGTGGCGCTGGTCGGTGGCGGTCCCGGCGACCCCGGGCTGATCACCGTCCGCGGCCAGCGATTGGTGTCTGACGCCGACGTCGTCGTCGTCGACCGGCTGGCCCCCCGGCAACTGCTCGACGGGCTGCCCGACGACGTCGAGGTCATCGACTGCGGCAAGTCCGCACACCGGCACAACCTGTCCCAGGCCGAGATCAACGACGTGCTGATCGCGCGGGCGCTGGCCGGCAAACGGGTGGTGCGCCTCAAGGGGGGCGACCCGTTCGTGTTCGGCCGTGGCGGCGAGGAGTGGTTGGCCTGCCTTGCCGCCGGCGTTCCCGTGACCGTTGTGCCCGGAATCAGCTCGGCGCTGGCTGCCCCGGCGCTGGCCGGGATCCCGCTCACCCACCGCGGGATCGCCGCCGACTTCACCGTGGTGTCCGGCCACCTCGACCCGGGCCGGCCGGCGGACCAGGGCGTCGACTGGCCGGGCCTGGCCGCCAACGCCGGCACGCTGGTCGTTCTGATGGCCATGGACCGGCTGCACCTCATCGCCGACGCGCTGATCCAGCACGGCCGACCGGCCTCGACCCCCGCCGCAGTGGTGCACCGCGCGGCGAGCGAGCACCAGCAGGTGGTGCGGGCCCGGCTCGACGGGATCGCCGCGGCCGCTCGCGACGCCGGCCTCGGCGCGCCCGCGGTCGTCGTCATCGGCGCGGTCGTCGACGTTCTGGCCTGAGCGCTTCGCCCGAGGCGTCTGTATGACGCTTGTCCGCCGCGCGGGTGCGGTCCCTGGCATTCCCGCGGGCGGGTCCTACGGGAATTGCGCCCAGGCCGAAACATCGACGCGCGCTCGTAGCTGATGAACGGCCATCTCCTCGTCGTTACTACAGCGCTCCAAAGCACTGTGGTGGTGCAGGATGTTGTCGTGCCGGTCTGGTCGTTGGGAGCCTCGAAGGAGCCGTTGCCGCAGGTGGCCAACCAGCCCGAATTCGTCACCACGCGCCTTGACGGAAGCTCAGACCCGCGGCACCGCGCAGATCGACGTCGTTGACGTGAAGCTCTGGCCGGGCCGTTCGCCCTCTCCTGCGATGGTGAGGGTGGGCAAGCCCTGTGGGGTCGTCATCGCACTCGCACTGGCGGTGATGTTCGGCTTCATGGTCGCTCTTCTCAAAGGCCAGGGCGTCGGGCTTCGCTATGCCCTCGGAAACCTCAGCGCGCCGTGGTTGCTTATCGCGTTCTGGTGCGGAGGCCAGGTTCGCTGCCGGGCCGCAGGCGCCGTCTTGGGCGTTGCGGGAACCCTGCTTGCCCTGGCGGGGTTTTGTCTGGGGCTGGCGCTCATCAGCGATTACGGGACAGTCAGCGCGATGGCGGACCTGCATCTTGCCTTCCGTGCGAACACCCGATATTTCGAAGCAGGGCTGATCAGCGGGCCGCTTCTGGGCGCACTCGGTGCCACCTCCGAGCGCAGGGACGCCCACCGGACCCTGATCTCCGGCCTCCTACTTCTAGCCGAACCGAGTGCGGCCGTTTCGGTGCGGCATCTGCACATCCTCACCGGCCTGACCGGTGAGTGGTCAGCTCCTCGCTCGACGGCGTACGTCGTCGAAGGCCTCAGCGGTGCCATCTTGATCGCGGCAGCGCTTCTGGGTCGGCGATCCGCGGAGCGCCGTCCAAGATATGGGGTCGTTAGCGATCAGCCGGCACGAACTGGGAATCCTCCGTGCCCGTCGAGATGGACTTGATGCAGCTGCATTGCCTACCGGCGCCTGCTTGATTGTGAGGACGTTGTGGGCGACCGCCAGCGAGCGGAGCGGGCTACGTGCGCCACGACGGGCTCCCGGCATTGAGCCGGACCTGTTCGGGCTGGTTCAGATTCCGAGGTAGACCGTGAGCTGCCGAGTCAGCGTCTCAAGTTCGGTGCGGTCGAGTAACCCGCGTCGTGCCAGCAGACGGGCCCGGTCGACTGGCTGGAGGGCGGTGATGTTGGCGTAGGACTCGTCGTAGCGGGTGAGCCCGGCATCGGCGGTCAGTGGCATATGAGTCTGATCAGGGCCTGCGGTGCCGGTCACCGGAATCACGGCGACGTGGCCCAACTGCGCGTTGAGCGGGTTGATGCTCAGCACAACTGCTGGATGTATCCCGAACCCGTCGAAATCGACGTCCCAGACCTCGCCACGAAATGGCTCAGGTAGTGGCATCGCTGTGGCTGCTGGTCCGTGCCGGCCGGGCGCCAATCGGCAGCGGCGGCCGGGAATCGCCGTAGAAGGTATCGACGCTCCGGGCCATGCGTTCTTCGGCAGCGCGTCGGTGCAACAGTTCCAGGGCCGCCCTGACGATCTCGGTGCGACCGTCGAGACCTAGAACCACAGCGTCGCTGCGCAGTTGGGCTGCGAGTTCGTGCGTGATGCGTGCTTGCCAGGTCTCGGAAGCGCCAGTCGTCGCCGTCATGTGTATACATTTTGCCGTACAGATCACGGGTGTCAACCATGTCCGCGATCGCAGCGCGAGGAATCTTGGCCGCGGCGGGCGCGAGTGCAGCCTGGATACCAGCGGCTGGCGCCGTTGTCGGCGCCGCATCCGGCAGGGTCCTCGGTGTGGCGGCGCGTGGCGAGCTTGATCGACGAGGGTGGAGTACGACGGGACGCAATGAGCACTGTTCCGATGCCCGCTGCCTTTGGTGGTTGACTGCCGTCGGTGACGAACGCAACGAGACTGAGCATGTTGTGGGAGTCGGTCGACCCTGCTGCTGCCCTGGAAGAGCGCTTCGGCTTCACCGATGTCGACCACGCCACCGCGTGGGTCGCAGAGACGCTGTGGGACGTCTGGGCCCGCCGCATGGACCGATGCCACCGCCTCGTCATCAGCGACCGAAACCTCCTGGTGTGGCTCGTGACGGACGGTCAGCACGTCATCGGCAAATGCTGCGTCGACACCGCGCGCATGTCGCGGTTGGCCGCCATAGATGCCCTCGTCGCTTGGCTCCATGCGCAAGCTATTCCGGTCGCGCCCCCGATCGCCGCGAGCGACGGCCGGCTACGCGTCGAACGGGCGGGCCTCTCGCTCGGTCTGTATCCGTTCGTCGATGGTGACCTTCTCGACGTCGCCGACGCCGGACAGGTCGAGACGGCAGGACGGATGCTTGCGCAGCTGCACGAGACGTTGGCGGCGTACCCGTTTACGGTCGGCAACGGTCCAGCGGAGCCGAACCAGCAGCTCGTTCATGGCGACTTCCGGTCGGCCAACATCCTCCACGGCAGCGCAGGCATCACCGCGATCCTCGACTTCGACGATGTGGCCTACCGAAGCAGGGTTGCGGATCTCGCGAAAGCTGCAGTGCTTCTCGGGACCCGCTACCACGACTGGGCACCAACGACCCCCGAGACGCGAAATGCGTTTCTCGCGGCTTACCGCCGTGTCTCACCGCTGACAGGAGTCCAGCTCGACGAGCTAGATCGCGGCGTCACAGCGGTCCTCGACCACTTCAGGTGGACCTAGAACCGGGCCAGACGCGCGACGCGCTGACCGGCCGCCACGCGTCGCTCGAGCGCTCGGCCCGAATTCGTCGCACCTCCTCCTGCGCACCGAGGAGAGGTCCAGTCCGGCCTTTGCCCCCTGGA
>CAZZVT010000028.1:0-1401 GCA_964657545.1 uncultured Jatrophihabitantaceae bacterium | reverse complement strand
GACATCGAGTGGGACCGCGATCTTTTGGGTTCCTCGGGCTGACCGAAGACGGCATGAATCGAGGTCGGGTGCCCCGCTTCAGCTCCGCGGACTTGGTGCGTCTGTCCAGGTCGTGACCCGGGGCGCGACCGCGCCAGAAGACTCCGTCATGACCTTCGAGGTCGACGATGTCGATGCCGCCTAGTAGGAGGAGGTGCAACGACGCGGTGATGACATCGTCCACCCGATCACCGACGAATCGTGGGGGGTCCGTCGCCTCTTCGTCCGCAGCCCTGACGGACACGTCAACGTCCGTCCTGGCGCTATTTCAGGCCGCAGCGTGTCGGCAGGGTGTCGACGATCCGGTCGATGGTCGTCACCGTCACCGAACCCTTGACCGGTAGCTGGTCAGGTGTCGACGCGTGACCGGACGGAGTCGACGTGTACGGCGCGGACGGTCCATCGGACGGTGTCGAGGGGCCGGTGCTCGATCGCTCCTCGAGCAACTGGAAGGTGTGCGAGTCGAAGTAGAGCGACTGGACGTTGCTGCCCCGCTGATTGGGGTCGACGAAGTCGACGCGTACCGATGACCGCCCCCGCGCGTCGATGTCTGCGTGCACCGACGTGCGATGCAACCGCGCCAGGACGCCGACGAACGAGGCGCGCAGGCTCGACGATGCGAGCAGGTCGCCGTCGCGCAACAGGTCCCCGGCGGCAGTGAAGATCGCCTCCTCGCGTGAGGTCGAGCCCTCGACGTGCTTGGTGAGGTAGGCCTGCAGCGCCCCGACCGTATGGGGCAGCGCGTCGAACGAGGCCTGGTCCAAAGAGGCGAACGACGTCACCGGTTCGGCAGGCGCCTGACGGTCGCAGCTCGTGCCGTCGTGGTCGACGGTGAGCCGCTGCCCGGAACCGTCGCGGGCGATCCATTCTGCGTAGACCTGTGGCGTTCCTTGCCCGGTGGTGCTCTCGTCGTACTCGCTCACGCTGCGGAAGGCCCACTGGTGCGCGCCGAGACGCGGGGTGTTGGCCGTCGCGTGCAGCGAGGGCGTGCTGCTCGCACCGAACCCGCGGTGCCCGGCCGGGACTCCGGTGCCGACTGCCGGGCCGCCGGAGTCGTGTCGATCGGCCACGAGCGCGATGGCACCAGCGATTGCCAGCACGGTGATGCTGGCCGCGATTGGCGCGATGGCCCGGTTGCGCAACGCGCCGGCTCGGGGCACGAACCGCAGCCGGCGCTGACGGCCGGCGTCGGCTGCTCCGTCGAGGATGGCGGCGAGGTGCTGCTCACGCTCCCGGGGACCCCATTCGCGGGCAATGGACGTCGGGGTCGGTGCATAGGCGGCGAGGCCGTCGAGGATGTCGGAACTCATGTGGTCACCGGGTTCTCGGTCGAGGTGCTTCGGTCGTACGGGGGTGATGGCG
>CAZZVT010000027.1:11709-27574 GCA_964657545.1 uncultured Jatrophihabitantaceae bacterium | reverse complement strand
CTACGCAATGAACGCGGCGCTCCTCGGCATTCAAATGTCATCGGGGACAAGATCGTCCCTTGAGGTCTCGTGGCTGTGAGTGGGCCGCGTTCGCGAGAGCCGACACGAAACGCGACGGGACGGCGTCGGACGACAGTGATGTCGAAGTGGTGCAAGTAGTTCAAGTCACCGTGGTCGTTCGCGTCCGACGAGTCTTCCTATGCGCTGATGTCGCCTTGACTTGGACGATGACTCCGGCGATTGACAGCCTGCCGTCAACGGGATCGAGGTCGTCTGCGCTCAGGCAAGGTCCACGAGGGCGAAACGCAGCGCGACGAACATCAACTGTGTCCGGAGAACCTTGTCGGGCTCCTCGTCCGATCAGAGGATCTGTTTTCGACTGGGCTCTACGCGGTGGTGCCCCGCCCGACCTCGAAAAGCAGCTTGCAGTTGGCGACTTTCAGAAGCCGGGATCATTTCGCGTTAGGAACCTGCGGTTGCCTTTCGCGGGGTTACAGCTGCGCTCCATCGAGAGCTCCTCGCGCGTCCTCTACAGCTCTAGATCGGAGCGTGCTCCTATGAGGGCAACGACGTCATATGAGGTCGTGTTGCGTGTAGCGCGCGGCGCTACGGTGGGGGCGTGAGCGAGCAGATCAGCCAGCGCGAGCTGCGAAACGACAGCGGCCCAATCATGCGCGCGCTTGACGGTGGCACGACTCTCGCCGTCACTTGGAACGGCCGGCCGGTGGGGGAGTTGCGCCCGCTGGGGCGTGATCGCTTGGTGGACGCGGCCACTGCGACTGAGGTGTTTCGAAAAGCTCCGCCGGTGGACGCTGGGCGATTTCGCTCGGACGTGAATTGGCTCGTCGACCAGGAGATCGAACCGCTTGCCTGACTGGATCCCACGAGCCCTGCTCGACACATCGACGTGATCGATCTGGACCAAATTCCGGTCGACGCGTACCACTCCAACTCGCCGTGTCGGCCGTGACGATGGCCTAGTTGGCAGCCGTGCCGGCAGCCGCAGGACGAAGCCGAACGCGCGCGTCGCCAGGACCGGTTGCCGCACGCCGAGGCCGAGTAATGTCGCGGTGGCCAGTGCCAAGTCGGTTGCTCAGCGCACGCCCTGCCAGGCCCGTCTGGGATTGTGACGCGGTAAATCAGCCGATTGCGCCGTGCAAGTTCCTGGCTTTCCGTTCGTGCGCTGTGGGTGTCTGGTCACTCACTGTCGGTCCTGGACCTGCAGCCTTTGCCGCGCGGTGACAAGTGACGGGCCGTACCACGTAAGTGCCCGTCCCTCGACGAGGACGGCGCGGATGCCAGGGAAGGCCTCAGGGCCATCGGTGGCAGTGAACAGGTAGGGCTCGTCGGGTAGCAGGACGACGTCCGGGCGCGAGTCCCGGATGACGTCGACGGTGGTGTGTGGGTAGCGGGCGTCGGCGCCGGCGAAGACGTTGTCCAGGCCGAGCCGGGCGGCGAGGTCACCGGTGAAGGTGCGCGGACCGACGACCATCCACGGGTCGCGCCAGATGGGGACCACGATGCGGTGCCGCTGCTGTGGCGCAGGAGCGGCCCACACATCTTCGGCCTCCGTCAGCCAGTCGGGCACCGCCCACCGCAGGGCGTTCGCGAACAGCCGGCGTAGCGATCGCAGGGCTTGATCGACGCTCTCGATGTCCGTCACCCACACGGGGACGCCGGATTCGCGCAGGCGCCGCACGTCGAGTTCGCGGTTCTCCTCCTTGTTGGCCAGCACGAGGTCTGGGCGCAGGTCGCGGATCGCGGCGAGGTCGGGGTTCTTGGTGCCGCGTACGCGCGTGACGTCGAGGTCGGCGGGATGCGTGCACCAGTCGGTGGCGCCGACCAGTGCGCCGGGTTCGGTGGCGGCGATGCTCTCGGTGAGTGAGGGCACGAGAGACACGACCCGCGTCAGCGTGTCCGCCAACTCCATCTCCACGCGGAGGTCGTCGGTGACAAGTACCACGAGGCATTCCCTTACTGCTCGGTAACCAAAATACTAGGACGTCCTAGTAAATATCTCGGAGGTCAGCATTGCACGCCGACGAACTGCATGTCCCGTCTCGTCCGATCCGGGTTCTGACTGCGGCAGCGCTGTTCGACGGCCACGACGCGGCGATCAACATCATGCGCCGCATCCTGCAGTCCCAGGGCGCTGAGGTCATCCACCTCGGGCACAACCGCTCGGTGGACGAGGTTGCGGTCGCAGCGGTGCAGGAGGACGTCGACGCGGTCGCCATCAGCTCTTATCAGGGTGGGCACGTCGAGTACTTCGAGTATCTGGTGCGCACCCTGGCCGAGCGGGGCGCCGGGCACATCCGGGTCTACGGCGGGGGCGGCGGCACGATCGTGCCGGACGAGATCGCCTATCTGCACAGCGTCGGCGTCGCGCAGATCTTCGCCCCCGAGGACGGTCAGCGGCTCGGGTTGCCGGCCATGGTGAACACGATCATCCGCGAGGCCGACCGCCCGCGACCTGCTGGCGCCGTCCACCTCGACGCCCTGTCGTCGGGGGACGTGAGCACCGTCGCGCAGGCGATCACGGCTGTCGAGTCGGCAACGATGCCCGCGAAGGATCGTGCGGACATCCGGGCTACGGCCGACCTCGGGCACACGGTGGTGCTCGGCATCACCGGCACCGGCGGCGCCGGCAAGTCCTCGCTGACCGACGAGCTGATCCACCGGCTGCGTTTGGACCAGCACGACAAGCTGCGGACCGCGGTGCTGGCCATCGACCCGAGCCGACGCAAGGGCGGCGGGGCGTTGCTCGGTGACCGCATCCGGATGAACTGCCTGGGCGATGACCGCGTGTTCTTCCGCTCGCTGGCCACCCGCGGCAGCTCGGCCGAGGTGCCGGACTACCTGCCCGACATGGTCGCGGTGCTCAAGGCGGCCGGTTTCGACCTGATCGTGGTCGAGACACCCGGCATCGGGCAGGGAGATTCGGCGATCACCGAGCTCGTCGACCTCTCGCTGTATGTGATGACGGCCGAGTTCGGTGCCGCCTCGCAGCTGGAGAAGATCGACATGCTCGACTTCGCCGACGTCGTGGCGATCAACAAGTTCGAGCGTCGCGGGTCCGAGGACGCGCGTCGCGACGTCGGCCGCCAGCTGGTCCGCAACCGCAGCGCGTTCGGCTCGTCGTGGGAGGACATGCCGGTGTTCGGGACGTCCGCCGCATCCTTCAACGACGACGGTGTGACGGCGCTGTACCAGCACCTGCGCCAGGAGCTGGCCGGCAAGGGCCTGCCGGTGCAGGACGGCCTGCTCGAACCGGTGTCCGGCAAGGCCTCGACCGGACTGCAAGCGGTGCTGCCGGCCGAGCGGGTGCGCTACCTGGCCGAGATCGCCGACACCGTCCGGTCCTATCACGCGGCCACACTGAAGCAGGCCGCGCTGGCCGAACGCCGTGCCCTTCCAGCACTCGCCGATCAGGCGCTGGCCGACACCGCCGGTCGGTTGCCCGAGACGTCCGTCGCCGCCACCCGCGACGTGCTGCGGACGCTGGCCGACGACGCCGAGCAGGCCATGGACCCGGCGACCCTGCGCGAGCTGCGCGACTGGCCCGCGGTCGTGGAGTCCTACTCCGGCGACGAGCAGGTGTTCACCGTCCGCGATCGCGAGATCCGCACCCCGCTGCGCCGCGAGACCCTGTCCGGCAACCAGGTGTCGCGGGTCGCGTTGCCCCGCTACACCGGTGAGGGCGACCTGGTCCGCTTCCTGCGCAGCGAGAACCTCCCCGGCCGTTTCCCGTTCACGGCCGGGGTGTTCCCGTTCAAACGCGACGGCGAGGACCCGGCCCGGATGTTCGCCGGCGAGGGCGACGCGTTCCGCACCAACCGGCGCTTCCATCTGCTCTCCGAAGGTCAGCCGGCGACGAGGCTGTCCACCGCGTTCGACTCGGTGACCCTCTACGGACGCGACCCCGGCGAGCGCCCCGACATCTACGGCAAGGTCGGCACGTCCGGGGTCTCGATCGCGACGCTGGAGGACATGAAGGTCCTCTACGGCGGCTTCGACCTCTGCGAGCCGAACACCTCGGTGTCGATGACCATCAACGGCCCGGCGCCGACGATCCTGGCGTTCTACCTCAACGCCGCCATCGACCAGCAGCTCGAGATCTTCACCGAACGCGAAGGCCGCGTGCCGTCCGCGGACGAAGCGGCCGGGATTCGGGCCACGGTGCTGTCGACCGTGCGCGGCACGGTGCAGGCCGACATCCTCAAGGAGGACCAGGGCCAGAACACCTGCATCTTCTCGACCGATTTCTCGCTGCGGATGATGGCCGATATCGCGCAGTGGTTCATCGAGCACGACGTCCGCAACTTCTACTCGGTGTCGATCTCCGGCTATCACATCGCCGAAGCCGGGGCGAACCCCATCAGCCAGCTCGCGTTCACCCTGGCCAACGGCTTCACCTACGTCGAGTCCTACCTCGCCCGCGGCATGGACATCGACGACTTCGCGCCCAACCTGTCGTTCTTCTTCTCCAACGGCATGGACGCCGAGTACACCGTGCTCGGCCGCGTCGCCCGGCGCATCTGGGCCGTCGCGATGCGCGACAAGTACGGCGCGAGCGAGCGGTCGCAGAAGCTGAAGTACCACGTCCAGACCTCGGGCCGCTCCCTGCACGCCCAAGAGATGAACTTCAACGACATCCGCACCACCCTGCAGGCTCTCAACGCCCTCTACGACAACGCCAACAGCCTGCACACCAATGCCTACGACGAGGCCGTCACCACGCCGTCGTCCGAGTCCGTCCGCCGCGCGCTGGCCATCCAGCTGATCATCAACCGCGAGTGGGGACTGTCGATGAACGAGAACCCGCTGCAGGGCTCGTTCATCGTCGAGGAACTCACCGAACTCGTCGAGCAGGCCGTGCTGGTGGAGTTCGACCGGATCACCGCCCGCGGCGGTGTGCTCGGCGCCATGGAGACCGGCTACCAGCGCGGCAGGATCCAGGACGAGTCCATGCTCTACGAGCACCGCAAGCACGACGGCAGCCTGCCGATCATCGGGGTCAACACCTTCCGCGCCCCCGACGACGGCGAGCCGGCCCGCGAGCTCGAACTCGCCCGCGGCACCGACACCGAGAAGCAATCGCAGCTGGACCGACTCGGTGACTTCCACACTCGACACCGCGACGACGCAGAGCAGGCCTTGGCCCGACTACGCCAGGTCGTTGTCGAGGGCGGCAACGTCTTCGCCGAACTCATGAGCGCCGCCCGGGTCTGCTCGCTCGGACAGGTCACCGACACCTTCTTCGAAGTTGGCGGCCAATACCGTCGCAACGTCTGACGGCAACAGTCAGCTGGGGAGAGCAGCCGGGCCGGCCGCCCGTTGGTCACTCGGCCCTCGAACCAGGCGCTGCCCGTTCTGCGCCGGGCGAGCGCCGCGAACCTCGGCCGGGCCCATCAACCGCTCGTTGCACCGGGCGGCCGTCCGAGGCAGATGCTGCGCTGTTTGCCTGGAGCGATGAAGGTGGGTGGATGGGCCAGCTGTTTATCGAGTGCTGCGTAGGTCGCAGCCTGGGTGACGGCCGGTAGCGCACCGGGTTTGTCAGTCTAGCCGTGCGGCCACTCGCACAGTATTCGGCAGCAGAAATCGCTACTACGACGGCGAGATCGCTCTCAGTGACCGGGCGGTGTTTGCCGACCTTGGCACAGCTGGAAAACGGCTACGAGACGAGGGACTGTGACCGTTGACACCCTGTGCAGGCGCGGGTTAGCGTTCGAGTGTCTGAAGGATTCTTCGAGATTAGGAGACAAGCATGACCGCTACCGCGACCTATACCGACCAGGAGCGCATCGAGCTCCAGCGCAAGTGCGTGGCCGAGCACATCGCACTGGAGAACGCGCCCGTGAAGGACATCGCCAAGGTGCTCGACGAGACCTTCGCGAAGGAGGGTGTCTTCTACGACGTAGTACCCGGTGGCGCGGACCGCATGACCGGCCTCGACGGTGTGACGGACTTCTACGAGCTGCTCTTCACGACGCTGCCCGACATCCACATCGAGATCATCCACCAGTACGACGTCCCAGGTTGCTGCGCGCTCGAAGGCATCGTCACCGGCACCCACTCAGGCGAGTTCGCCGGGGTGCCCGCGTCGGGCAACTTCATCTCATTCCCGTTCGCCGCCATGTACATCTTCGCTGACGACCCCACGAAGCTCGTCGCTGAGCGCGCGTACTGGGACAATCTCTCCCTCGTCGCCCAGCTCAAGGGCGAGGAGAAGCCGGCAGAGTCCTACGTCTGGGCCGGGCCGAACCCCTACCAGGGTTCCTGAGCCGGCGCACCCAGGCGACACAGGACTCGAGAGGATCGGGAATGACCGACACCGAAGCGCGCCCAACTGGCCGGGACCACTTCAACGATTTCGACCTGGACTCGAAAGAGTTCGCAGACGACTACGAAGAGGTGCTCTCCTCGCTGGTGTCGAAGTGCCCGGTGGCGCACAGCGATGTCGCCGGTGGGTACTGGGTCGTCAGTCGCTACGAGGACGTGCGTGCGTGCGCTCAGGACTGGCAGACGTTCTCCAGCGAGGGTGGCTACGAGCCGGGTCGGGGCGGCGAAGGCGGGGCCAAGCTCTACCCCGTCGAGTTGGACCCGCCGTATCAGACCCGGTGGCGCAACGTCTTAGGTCCGTACTTCGGGCCTCGCGCCATCCGATCGCGTGAAGCCAGCATTCGCGAGCAGGTGGACGCCCTTCTCGACGAGATCATCGAGAAGGGGGACTGCGATTTCGTGGCGGAATTCGCCGCTCTCCTGCCGGGACGGGTTTTCTTCGGGTCGTTCCTCGGTGTGCCGTTCGAGGACCTGCCCACGATCCAGGCGGCGACCGACACCGCCATGCGCGGGCCCATGAACGAACGTGCCGCGGCCTGGGAGCAGGTTGGGGGGTATCTCAACTCCTACCTCGAGATGCGCCAGAAATCCGAGCCGCGCGACGACTTTGTCGACGTGATCCTCCAAGGAGTGGACGACCACGACGGAAACCCTGCCTCGTGGGAACACAAGCTGTTCGTCATGATCGATCTGCTGGCCGGCGGCATCGGTACCACCACGTACCTGCTGGCGGGAATGGCGCACTACCTGGCGACCCATCCCGACGAGCGGGCACGCCTCACGGCAGACGACTCGATTTGGCCGAATGCAATCGAGGAGCTCATCCGGTACTACAGCTCGATCGTGGCGCTGGGCCGGACAGCGATGACCGACACCGAAGTGGCAGGACAGAAGATCGCCGAGGGTGAATTCGTCATGCTGTCCTTCGCGGCGGCGTGCCGGGATCCCAAGCTGTTCGAAAATCCACATGACATCGATCTTGACCGGAAGATTTCCGTCAATCCCGCGTTCTCTTTCGGACCACATCGGTGCATCGGTTCGCATATCGCTCGGCTCGAGGCGACCGTGACTCTGAGCGCTCTGCTCGAGCGGCTGCCGGATATTGAGATGCAACCCGGCACGGAGCCGACTTACAGCAACAGCACCATTGCGCGGAACATGGACACGCTGCCAATCACATTCACTCCTGGTCCTCGATTGGGCCAGGTCGGGTCGGAAGGCTAGCCCGGATGAAATATCTGGTGGACGCCGCACTGTGCTCGGGTCACGGCTTGTGTGCCCTGACCTCAGGCGATGTCTACGACATCGATGACGAGGGATACAACCGGGACAGCGGCAACACGGTTGACGTTGCCGAGGGCCGGGAGGCATCAGCACAGCGAGGCGCCGAGTCGTGCCCTGACCAGGCAATTCGTATTCTGGTCTGACTCGGCACGTGCAGCGGCATTAGTTGGCTCGCGGCTGGCAGATGGCCCGCGCTTTCCAGGCTTCGATTGAATCGAGCTTCCTAAGCGCGGGCTTTTCTGCGCCGATTTAACTTCGGCCTGCCGTTGGCTTATTTCGTGCTGCTCGCAGCGATTCTTGGTCACGATTTGATAATGCAACGGCGAACCTGACGTTTTCGGTTGACACCATGTGTGATGATTCGCATACTCGAAAAATGTTTCGAGTTCCACCACTCTCGAGACTCGGGGCGCCGGTAACGATCGGCGGCATTCAACAAAGGAGTTGGCACATGGTGACGAAGAGATCGCTGATGAAACCCCTCGCCGCTGCCTGTCTGGCGGTGGCGTCCGCCGTCGCACTGACTGCGTGCGGATCGTCCGGTTCCGGCGGCGGCAGCACCGCCGGCGGGTCCGGAGCCGGCTCAGCCACCGGAGCTGCGTCAGCCCAGGTCTCGGCCGCGCAAGCCATTGTCGACAAGCTGTCGAAAGCGCCGACCACAATCCCCCTCACCGCCGCGCTGAAGGCCAAGCCCGAGGCCGGCAGGACCGTCGTATGGATGCAGTGCAAGTTGCCCCAGTGCATCCAGATCGGCGACGGGATCCGGCCGGCGGCCAAGGCCCTTGGCTGGACGCTCAAGACCATCACCTACGACTCGGCCAACCCCGCCAACCTCGTTTCCGGTATGCAGCAGGCGTTGCAGTACAAGCCCGATGCCGTCATCAACTCCGGCCTGCCGCAGGCGACCTGGGCCAGCGTGCTGCCCGCGTACCGGGCGGCCAAGGTTCCAATCGTCACGTCGGACATCGGCCCGCAGAGTGTCGGGTTCCCCGTAATCTCCAACATCTACGGCACGCAGGACACGCAGAACCAGGGCGAAGCAGTCGGTAACTGGTTCATCGCCGATTCCCAGGCCAAGGGCAAGGTGCTGCTCGTCGACGTGCCCAGCTTCCCGGTCCTGCACGCATTTTCGCAGTCATTCACGTCGGTCGTGAACAAGGGTTGCTCGGGCTGCAAGATCAGCACGCTTTCCTCGACCATCCCGGACGTCCAGGGCGGGAAGCTGAACGGACAGATCACCGCCGCGCTGCGCAAGGACCCGTCGCTGAAATACCTCGTCGTCTGCGACGCCGCCTTCATCGGCGCGCTTCCGTCGGCGATGTCGGCCGCCGGGCTCAGCGGCATCAAGATCGGCGGCGCGTGGGGCGACAAGGTCACCGAGAACTACCTCAAGACCGGTCAGATCAGCGCGCTGAGCAGCTTCGCCACCGAGTACCAGGGCTGGCAGTCCATCGACGCGATCACCCGCTACTTCGAGGGAACACCCGGTGCAACGCTCGCCGATCCTTCGAACGGCACGCTGCCGATCCAGCTGATCACCAAGGACAACCTGCAGACCCCGTCCGATTCCTACAACTACCCGCAGGACTTCCCGCAGCAATTCAAGAAGCTCTGGCACGTCGGCTAAGACGGGGATCCTATGCACGAGTCGAGCGCAACACCGGCCCTGTCCATCGAGAGCCTGTCCAAGACATTCGCCGGACAGCGCGCACTGCACGACGTGGCGATGACCGTGATGCCAGGAGAGGTTCGCGCCCTCCTTGGCCAGAACGGATCGGGGAAATCGACCCTAATCAAGGTGCTGGCCGGTTATCACTCGCCGGACCCCGGCGCCGTCGTCAATGTGGGAGGACAACCTCTCGTGTTCGGTTCGCCGAAGTCGGCGTTCGAGCTCGGCTGTCGGTTCGTGCATCAGGACCTCGGTCTGCTCGGCTCGCTGTCGATCGCCGACAATCTCGCCTTCACCGGCGGGTTTCCCACCGTGGCCGGTACGGTCCGCGGACGGGAGGCCCGCCGGCAGGCGGCTCTCGATCTCGCTCGGGTCGGGGTCGACGCCGACCCAGCCAGTCCGGTCCGCGAACTGACCGCGGCCGCA
The DNA here is from genome assembly GCA_964657545.1 of uncultured Jatrophihabitantaceae bacterium. GTDB lineage: Bacteria > Actinomycetota > Actinomycetes > Mycobacteriales > Jatrophihabitantaceae > Jatrophihabitans. The sequence goes on along the minus strand of CAZZVT010000027.1, from coordinate 17,853 downwards.
CGCAGCGGGGTCGCGGTGGCCCGGGCGCTTAAAGAGGTGCAGGGCCACGCGCCGCGACTGCTCGTCCTGGACGAGCCGACCGCGGCCTTGACCGGTGATGACGTCACCATGCTGCTCGACGTGGTGCGACGGGTCGCCGCGTCCGGTGTTGGCGTGCTCTACGTCAGCCATCATCTGGATGAGGTGTTCCAGATCGCGGACACCGTGACCGTTCTGCGCGACGGGAACCAGGTGGCGTCACCGCCGATGTCGCAGCTCGACCACCGGGCGGTCGTCGAGCTCCTGGTGGGGGACAAGCTCAGCGAGCTCGAGGCAACGGACGGTGCCGGCGGCGTCCCGGCCGGCGACCAGGTTCTTTCGGTCGAGAAGCTGACCGCGGGAACGTTGTTCGAACTCAGCTTCAAGGCCCGGGCGAGCGAGATCGTCGGTATTGCCGGCGTCGACGGCTCGGGACGCGAAGGGGTCCTCGGTGCCGTCTTCGGGGGCCGCCCGCGGTCCGGACACGTCGTCCACCTTGGCAATGACCTACCGGCCAACCGACCGGATATGGCGGTCAAGTCCAGTATCGGTTACCTACCAGCCGACCGTCGGGCGCACGGGGGCTTCACCGGGCTCAGCGCAACCGACAACATCGCGATCTCCGACCTCTCCCCGTTCTGGTCGGGCCTGCGACTCCAACGCTCGCGCCAGCGTGCTGTGGCGCGCGAATGGTTCAAACGCCTGCGCATCAAACCCGCGGATGCCTACACCCGCGATCTCTTCGCCTTCAGCGGCGGAAATCAACAGAAGGTACTGCTCTCGAAGTGGCTGCGGTGCAGTCCCACAACGCTCCTGCTGGAGGAGCCGACCCAGGGCGTCGACGTCGCCGCCAAGGTGGAGCTGCACAAGGCCATCGTGGACGTAGCTGCGTCGGGCGCATGCGTGATCATCAGCAGTTCCGACACCGACGAACTCGTCGGGCTGTGCGACCGGGTTCTCATCCTGCGTCGTGGACGTTTGGTACGAGAACTGTCCGGCTCCGAACTCACAGCAGCGGCACTGTCGCACGAGGTCCTCGTCGACGCGCCAACGGCTGCTGCCAACTGAAAGGCGCTCACGTGCGACTGCGGCTCGGCTTGGAACGCTTCAGCGGCTTCTACCTGGGGGCCGCCTTCATCGTGATCTTCAGCGTATGGAAGCCGGATCTCTTCCCCACCGAGGCGACGGCACACTCCGTGGCCTCGAGCCAGGCAATCAACGCCATCCTGGCGATCGCCCTCATCGTCCCCCTCGCCGCAGGAGCGTACGACCTCTCGTTGGGCGCGACCGCGAACCTGTCGACGATCATCGTCACGGCCATGCAGACCACACACCATCAGGGAATCGTCGTGTCGATTCTCGTGGCCGTCGTGGTCAGCGTGATCATCGGCGTCGTCAACGGGTTCTTCGTCGTCGTGGCCAAGGTCAGCTCGTTCATCGTGACCCTGGCGATGGCAACCCTGATCGGTGCGTCACAGACCATCGTCTCGGGGGACGGGCAGCCGAACCCGCCGACGTCCAGTGCGTGGATCAAGTTGACGCAGACGACAGTGTTCGGATTCCAGATCGTCGTGGTGTACGTAGTGGTGCTTGCGTTGATCGTCTGGTGGGTGCTGGCGCACACGCCGGTGGGGCGTTACCTCTACGCGATCGGTGACAACGCCGATGCGGCACGGCTCACGGGCATCCGGGTCGGTAAGTGGACCTGGCTGGCGCTCATCGCCTCAGCCACGATCAGCGGCGTCGGCGGGGTCTTCTACGCGTCGCTGTCCGGTCCGTCGCTCACCTACGGCGCAGCTCTGCTGCTGCCGGCGTACGCTGCCGCGTTCCTGGGCTCGACGCAGTTCACACCGGGCAAGGTCAACGTCTGGGGCGCTGTGCTGGCGGTCTACGTTCTGGCGATCGGTGTCGCCGGCCTGCAGTTTGTGACGTCGGTGCAATGGCTCAGCGACATGTTCAACGGTGCGGCACTGCTGCTCGCGGTGTCGTTCGCCGTTTGGCGCCAGCGGCAGGGTGCGCGTGCGCAGCGGCGGCGAAGCGCGAGAGCCGCCCGGGCCGGCGACCCGGCCGAGACCGACGGGCCGGTACCCGAGCCCGCCACGCACGAACTGAGCCGATAGCCGAGAAAGGGCCGGCACCGACCCCTTTCCGGTCGGCGGGTCGAGCTATCCGATCGTCGCCGTCCATTCGTCGATCGTCATGACTGCAGCCTGCGCCGGGAAGATCTTCTCCATGCAGAAGTCGTGCACCTCGGGGTCGCCGTCGGCGCAACCGTCGGACAGGACGGTGATCTCGAAGTCCTTGTCGGCAGCCTCGCGAACCGTGGAGAGCACGACGAGCGAGGTGCCCACGCCGGTGAGGACCACGTGGCGGACACCCAACGAGCGCAGGATGACCTCTAGGTCACTGCCGGTGAAGGAACTGACCCGTCGCTTCACGAAGCTGATGTCGCCCTCCTGCGGAGCCACCTTGGGATGGTAATCCGTTTGGGGATTCGCCTCGGTGAAGTCCATCATGTCCTTGACACCGTTGAAGATCAGGTTGTCGGAACTGACGTCCGGGTAGCCGGGACGGAACGCGACCCGGCCGAAGATGACGGGCACCCCCGCGTTGCGGGCTGCCGCGGTTAGCCCGGCCAGCCGGTCTACCAGCGCCTCGTCGCCGCCGAACGCGGGTACAACCAGGGGTTCGATGTCCATGACGAGTAACGCTTGCTTGTTGGGCGCGGTCACGTGAGTCCTCTCCAGCGTCGGTGTAATCGGGTCTTGGCGTCGCTATCAGCACGGAAACAACGGAGCATGCGCTCTGCTTGCTTCGAAAATGCGACTAACCCTTCGGTATTTGGAAAGCTAATGGCCCGCGTCACATTCGTCAAGGATGGATCGAGGCGGCCGTGAGGCGGTGGGCCGGGCCCATCCGTGACCTTGATTTGTCAACCATGCCGCGTCCGGCGCGACGTGCTGCACGCGCCTCGAAGCTATCGACCGAGGTCTCGCTCGATGGCGTCGGCTGCACTCCGGGCGGACTTCACCGCGGACTCCAGCTGGTCGTCGTCCATCTGGGCCCGCAGGGCCGAGACGTGCACTGCTGCGGTCAGCTCGTCGTTGCTGTCGAGGATCGGCACGGCCAGTCCCACCACGCCGAGGATGGCCTCCTCGCGGCTGGCTGCCCAACCGCTCTCGCGGATGGTCACTAGCTCGGCAAGCAGTGCATCGCGGGTCGTCAGGGTGTGCGCGGTAAGTTTCGGCCGCGGTGTGGCGAGCATCTTCTTCTCCAGCGGCGGGTGTAGGGCGCTGAACAGTTTGCCGACCGCCGTGGCGTGCAGGAACAGCTCCTGACCGAGCCTGATCTCGACGGCCACGGACCTTCCGCTGGGGAACCGCTCGACGTAGACGACCCGGGTGCCGAGACGAACCGCAAGGTAAACGTCGGAGTTGACCGTGCGTGCGAGGTCTCGTAGGTGCTTGCGGGCGACAGCTCCGACCTCGAGCCCGTCCACGGTCCGGATGCCGAGGCGGACGAGACGTGTGCCGACCGAGTACCGAGGCCCTTCGCCGGCGACGACGACATCCGCCGCTACGAGTCTTTGCAACAGGTTGTGTGCGCTGCTCAGCGGCAGATTCAACCGCTTGCTGACCTCGGTGACGCTCATCCCCGCCTGATGGGTGACGAGGAGTTCCAGTACGTCGAACAACCGGGCGACCCGGTCGCCGCTCATCCCCTCCGACGGAGGCATGCGCCCGACCCACGTACGGAAGTGCCGAAGCGGCCGGGCAGATGCACGTCGAGGTCGTGTGGAAGCAGGAGCGAGAACAACATGGTCAACCCACGTGCTCCCTTCTACTGCTCGCGCCCGTGCCGCAAATCGGATGAGCACGAGGTTATCGCATCGACGGTGCCGCTCCCGTCAAGGCGCTGAACCGCGCGGCCCATGCCCGGGTCTCAGCGTTTGGCGGCCTTGGGTAGAAGTTGCCGGCCGATGATCTGCTTCATGACCTCGATGGCGCCGCCGCCGACCCGGGACATCCGGGCGTCGACGAAGGCACGGGCAATCGGGTACTCCCACATGTAACCCCAGCCGCCGAAGAGCTGCAGGCACTCGTCCATGACCCGGCCCTGCAGCTGGGTGGTCACCATCTTGAGCTTCGCCGCGTCCACCGCGTCGAGTTCGCCCTGGACGTGCAGTTCGATGCACCGGTCGAGGAAAACTCGCTGGGCCAGTACGTCTGAATGGAGCTGGGCCAGCACGAACTGGGTGTTCTGGAAATCGGACAGCTTCTGCCCGAACATCGGACGGTCGCGCACGTACTCGATCGTCCAACCGATCGCGGCTTCCGATGAAGTCACCGCCCGGATGGCCTGGATCAGCCGTTCCTGGGCCAGCTCGGTCATCAGGTGGTAGAAACCACGGCCTTCGCTGCCCAGCAGGTTGGCGGCCGGGACACGCATGTCGGAGAAGAAAAGTTCGGCGGTGTCCTGGGCTTTGCAGCCGATCTTTTCCAGCCGTCGGCCGCGGTCGAACCCGGGTGTATTCGTGTCGACGAGCAGCAGACTGATGCCCTTGGCCCCACGTTGTTCGTTGGTGCGACACGCCAGGACGAGGAGGTCGGCCGTATGGCCGCTGGTGATGAAGACCTTCTGGCCATTGACGACGAACTCATCACCCTCGCGCCGTGCCGTCGTGGACAGATTCTGCAGATCGCTGCCGCCGTTGGGCTCGCTCATGCCGACGGCTGAGACGACTTCGCCGCTCACCATCCGCGGCAGCCACTGGTGCTTCTGTTCATCGGTGCCGAAGTGCTGGATGTAGGGGGCGACGATCTCGGACTGCAGATAGAAGGTCGGAGCCATGGCGCCGGCCCGGGCCATCTCCTCCGTCATTATCACGCTGTGCAGGAAGTCGCCGCCCGGGCCGCCGAACTCTTCCGGGACCGTCGGGCACAGCAGGCCCATCCGGCCGGCTTCGAGCCAGACCTCGCGCGGTACGACGCCGTCCTTTTCCCATTGCGCGTAGTGCGGCTGGATCTCCTTGGCGATGAACCGCTGGACGGACTCGCGGAACAGCTCGTGATCGCTGTCGAAGAGCGTTCTGGGGATCATGACGACTCCTTCTTCACATGGTCGATGAGTTCTGGTGCGACCCCGTATTCGAGCAGGACCTCACGTGTGTGCTCGCCCAATCGCGGCGGCAGGCGCCGGATGCTCGTCGGCGAATCGCTGAGGGTCAGCGGGCTGCTCGGGAAGCGCTGCACTTCGCCCTCTGGCCCGGTTAGCGACTGCCAGAACCCGACCTTCTCCAGGTGCGGGTCCGTCAGCAGGTCCTCGAGCGTGTTGACGGCGGCGAAGGGGATGTCCTCGTTCTCGAGCAGAGCGATCCACTCGGCGCTCGTGCGCTTCGTCAGCTGCTCCTTGAGATCACCCCACACCAGGGTGACGTTGTCCTGTCTCCCCTTCAACGTGGTGAAGACAGGGTCGTGGACGCGGTCCGGGCGGTTGATCAGCTCGTAAAACCGGCGCCAGTTCGCGTCGGTGTACGGCATGACGGCGAGGTAGGAGTCCAGGGTTCTGAACGGCCGCCGCGACGCCGTCGCGACGGGCGGGTACCCCATGGGTCCGATGGCCGGCTCGCACGCCTCGCCCCAAAGGTGTTCGACAAGAGTGAACGACGTGGCGGTCTCGAACATCGGCACGTTGACCGCCTGGCCACGACCGGTTCGCAGTCGGTGGATCAGCGCTGCGGCGATGGCGTAAGCCGCGTGCACTGCGGTGATTTTGTCGGCGAGAATCGTCGGGACGTAGCGCGGCTCGCCGGTGACGACTGTCTGCAACATGGCGAGTCCCGACAGCGACTGGACCACGTCGTCGTAGGCCGCCTTGCCTGCGTAGGGGCCGTCCTCCCCGAAACCCTCGAGCTGACAGGTGATGACCGATGGGTTGGCGCGCGAGAGCGTGCCGTGGTCGAGACCCAGGCGGGCCGCAGCGCCGGGTCGGATCGAGGTGACCACGATGTCGGCGCCGGCAACCAGGCTGTCAAACACCCCGCGATGTCCGGCATCCTTGAGGTCCAGCACCACGCTGCGCTTGTTGCGGTTGCAGCCGAGGAAGAGCGCCCCCATACGGTCGGGG
>CAZZVT010000027.1:0-11699 GCA_964657545.1 uncultured Jatrophihabitantaceae bacterium | reverse complement strand
GGCCCGCTGGGGACCGATCCGTCGGGTCAGGTCCCCAGCGGGGTCCTCGACCTTGATGACGTCCGCGCCCATGTCTCCGAGCAGCTGGGTCGTCATGGGCCCGAGCACGATGGATGCGCATTCGATGACGCGAATACCGGCGAGTGGGCCCGGTAGGCCGACCAAACCGTCCGGACCGGTCATGACGGACATGGCACAAACGTGGGAGCGGGTCGACCTTGGGCGTCGAGATCGAAAGTCAGCTCGACGGCCAGCGCGGGCCGCAACTCGACCTCACCCGTCAGCCGACCCATGACGCGCACGCCGTCCTCCATGTCGACCGTCACCAGGGTGTACGGCACCTCGGTCGTCACGGACGGATCGAATACGTGGTGGCTGACCGTCCAGCTGTGCAGCGTGCCGGCCCGTGATGCCTCGTAGGGAGACCAGTCGAAGGAGTAGCAGACGCTGCACATAATTCGGGGGTAATGCCTCAACGTGCCGCACCCGTCGCAGCGCTGAATGACGAGTCGGCCCTGCTGGGCACCTGACCAGTACGCGCTCGACAGCTCGTCGCTCATCGTCCAGCCGCCATGATCGCGACGCCACCGTCGCCCTGATCGCCATAGCCAGTGACGAGGCCGACCTCGGCGCCGGTTACCTGCCTGCGGTCGCCCAGCCCTCGCAATTGGCGGACCAGCTCGACGATGTGGTTCATGCCCAGCATATGCGCCTGCGACAGCAGGCCGCCGTGGGTGTTGGTCGGCAGCTCGCCGTCGAGTCCGAGTCGTCCGCCGGACACGAACGGGCCCCCCTCGCCCTTCTTGCAGAAGCCGAGGTCTTCGAGCTGGCAGAGCACGACCCAGGTGAAGCAGTCGTAGATCTCGGCGACGTCGATGTCGTCGTGGGTTACACCCGCCATTTCGAAGGCGATCCTGGCGGCCTTGGCCACGCCAACCTTGGTGAGGTCCTGGCGTTGGGTGATGGAACTGGGGGAGTCGGGATGACCCATGGCGATGCCGAGCAGGTCGACCGGCGGCTGCGCGAGCTCGCGTGCCCGTTGCGCCGAGGTGACGACGAACGCGGCACCACCGTCGCTCTCCAGACTGCAGTCGAACAGCCGGAACGGATCAGTAATCATCCGCGACGCTTGGTGGTCGGCGACGGTCATCGGCTTCTGCATGATCGCGTTGTCGTTGAGCGTCGCGTGGTGCCTCGTGGTTACGGCGATCTCGGCCAGCTGCTCGCTGGTCGTGCCGTAAGTGTTCATGTGTCGGCGGGCCATCGGTGCGTACAGCTGGGCTGGGGCGATGGCTCCGATGGGCCGTTCGAACTCGGAGACGAAGTGGAACTGCGGCATCTGGTGGATGCGCACGCCGGCGCGGTCGCCGCTGCTGACGTTGCGACCGGACGGCACGAGAACGGTGGTGCAGATCCCGGCCGCGATGGCGGCGGCGGCGCACTGCAGCGCGCCGATCCCGCTCGCACCGCCGTGCGGGATGAGTGCGGAGAACCGCAGGTCGGCGAGGCCGAGGTTAGCGATGTAGTCCTCGGCGGGGGCGCCGGTGATGCCGATCGGGATCACACCGTCGATGTCCTTCGGCTCCAGCCCGGCATCGGCGATCGCAGAAAGCGATGCCTCAAACTGCAGCCGGGCGGCCGACTTGGACGAGGCTTTCTCGTAGCGGGTGTCGCCCACGCCCGCTATGGACGCCACGCGATTCAACAGTGCCGTCACGACGCTCCTTCCAACTCGTCGGAGACCAGCTTGCGGTAGCGGAACGGGTCGAGCTCGAGCCCATACCGCTCGGAACCGGGATACCTGCGAGCCATCACCGCGAACTCGCGGTCGGTGTCGGCCTTCATGTCCGCGCTCGACGGGAGCGTCAACTGCCCGCTGACGACAGCGGCGAGGAACTGCGACTGCACATCCATCATCGAGATATTCGCACCGCCGCTGACATTGAAGAACCCGACGAAGTAGAGACCGGGCCAGTCGGGGTGCACGATTCGCCGGTAGGCCTCGAGACGACGACCGTTCAGCGGAGCCAGGCCGCCCCGAAGAAACGGTATGTCGACGAGGTACCCGGTGGCGGCGATGACCGTGTCGACCTCGATCGACTCGCCGTTGACGAAGGTGACCACCGAGTCCCGGACCTCGCTGATGGCCGGCTCGATGGCGATCTTGTTGTAGGCGACGTGGGACATGAAGGTCGCGTTGCTGGCCGGGTGGGTGCGCCTGCGAGGCGTCTGCAGGCCCCACTGCTCCATCCGGCCGTGGTAGATCCGGCTGAGTCCACGCATGATCTGTCGCTGCACGAGCCAGGGCATCCACGGCCGCGCAAGTTTGCTGACGACGCGGGCAGACGGAACGCCGAACATCATGCGGGGCATGATTAACACTGGCGACCGGGCCGAGCTATAAACCTTATCCGCAAAGGGAACAAGGTCAGCAGCAATGTCGAGGCCGCTGTTGCCCACGCCAACCACTAGCACCCGCTTCCCAGTAAACGGCTGCGGATCGCGATAGGCATGCGAGTGCAGGTATTGGCCCGAGAACTTGGCCGACCACTCCGGATCGGCGGGAATGCCCTGATGACCCGACGCGACGACCACATCGTCGAAGAACTCCGTCTCGCCGTCGGCGAAGGTCACCGTCCATCCACGGCCGGGGCGGCCCTCCACCGGCGAGACGTCGCTGACGCGGGTCCGGAAGCGGATACGTCGACGAAGATCGAACTCGTCGGCAAAGTCGTTGAGATAGGTGGCGATCGCACGGTGGGACGGAAACAGCGGCGAGCCGGCGGGGAAGGGATATCCGCGGAACGCCGTCGCCTTGGGCTCGGAGTTGATGTGCAGCGACTCGTACGCGACGCTTAACCCGTTGTCATTGTCATAGACCCAAAGACCACCGATATAGGAGCCTTGCTCGTAGAGGGTTACCTCGTGCCCCTGTTCGAGCAAATGGCGCGCGGCGCTCAATCCGCCGGCTCCCGCACCGATTACCGCGGCGCGCCGTGATCGGGTGCTCACAGCCCGGCACCGGTGGGTCGACACTGGTCTCTCAACGCGCACCTTCCGATGATTCGGGAAATCGATATCGCCTTCGTGTTTCTGAATATTGCTCGGTCGCGGACGGAAGTCAAGGAGGCGAGACCGCCCCGTCGGGTCGTCGCACGCCGATCGTCGCAGCCGCCTCGCCGTCACGCAGTGCCTTGACTCGGGCCTCGGGCCGCTCGTAGGTTGCTCCTGTCGGCAAAACATGAAGCAGGCTTCGAAAAGTCGAAACGAGCACACAGGTATGGATATCGTGTTGCGAGCGCGGAGGTCACCGTCATGATCGAACGGCGTACCGCCGCCACGCCTGAGAAAACTGGGCGAACATGACCGCAGAGACCTTGCGGCGCACGGTACCGACTGCGGCTACACTGCCACAATTGCTGGCCGAGGCCGCGGCGGCGGTGCCCGATCACGAGGCCGTTGTCGTGGGTTCGACACGATTGACGTACGCGCAGCTCGCTGACGAGACCGCGCTGGCTGCGGCCGCCCTCTCGGTGCTCGGTGTGGGTACCGGTGACTGTGTCGCACTGCTGGCACCCAACATCGCCGAATGGATCCCGATCGCTCTCGGCGCCCAAGCGCTGGGTGCTCGCGTGGACGCGTTCAACACCTGGGTCAAGGCCTACGACCTCGACTACCTGCTGCGCACGTCCGACGCCAGTGTCCTGGTCATGGTCGACACGGTGCGCTCGAGCGATCTTGCCGCCGAAGTGGCCACGCTGCTTCCCGAGATGGCGGGCGTCTCTCCCGGGGAGTGGCGCAGCAAGCGGTATCCGTCGTTGCGCCACGTCGTGGTGCTCGGGTCGAACGTCTCCACCGCTGCACACCGATGGACCGACCTCCAGGACCGGGCTAGCGAGGGCGCCCTCGACCTGAGGACCTCACTGAATCGGGTGTCGGCAGACGACGGTGAGTCCGTCGCTTTCGTGCTGTACACGTCCGGTTCGACGAAGAACCCGAAGGCCGTTCCGCTCGCGCACCGGAAGATGATCGAGAACGGGTTCTACATTGGCGAGCGGATGGGCCTGGGTCCTGACGACCGAGTCTGGTTCGGGTCCCCACTGTTCTGGAGCTTTGGGTGTGCGAACGCGTTGATGGCCACGTTGACGCATCGGGCGAGCCTCATCCTGCAGGAACAGTTCGAGCCGCACGCAGCGGTCGAGCTCATGAGCGCAGAGAAGGTGACCGCCGCCTACCTGCTCCCGGCCATGACTGATGCGCTGGCTTCGACGGTGCCGGACGAGATGAACGCTGTGACCTCACTGCGAACGGGTGCGACGATCGGCCGGCCCGACGAGGTCGAGCGGGTGGCCGTGCGTCTGGGTGTCCACGAGATCTGCAACGTCTACGGCGCGACGGAGAACTACGGCAACTGCTGCGTGACCGATCACCGTCTGCCCTTGGCGGACCGGTTGCACACGCAGGGTCAGCCGCTGCCGGGCGTCGAGGCCCGAGTGGTCGATCCCGACACCGGCGAGGTGCTGGGTTCCGGCATCGCGGGCGAGCTGCACGTGCGGGGCCGCGTCACCCCGGGCTATCTGAACGACGACGAGGCCAATGCCGAGGCCTTCACCGCTGACGGTTGGTACCGCACCGGCGATCGGATGGTCCTCAACGAGGACGGATCGGTCACCTTCATCGGGCGTCTCACCGATATGATCAAGACGTCGGGGATCAACGTGTCGCCAGCCGAGGTGGAAGGTTTCCTCACGACCCATCCAGGTGTGGCCGAGGCGATTGTGCTCGGCGCGCCACACCCGACGCGCGACCAGGTGGTCGTCGCTTTCGTCGTACCTCGAGATCCGGCGCTGTCCCCCGAGGGGATCATTGAGTTCTGCCGGGAGCAGATCGCCGGTTACAAGGTGCCGTGGGTGGTGTCGCTCGTGTCGGCGATACCAACGACAGGCACGGGCAAGATCGCGCGGCGCGAACTGGTGGACACCGCGACGTCGTTGGTCGCCGATCGGGTCGGACCGAAGAAGGAGCAGGCCAGCAAATGATCGACAATCGCGGGCGGTGGGGAAACGACGACGAGATCGGCGCGCTCAACCTCGTGACACCGGCCAAGACCCGAGATGCGATTGCCCTGGTGCGCTCGGGACGGACCCTCTCGCTCGCCGAGCGGCTGGGCCCCTCGACTCCGGTTCCGCCGCATCGGCAGGGACCGTCGCGGTTCATGAATCGCGACGCGGGCGACTACGCGCTCGGTGCCCGCGCGCCGGGTGGTTTCAAGTTCGCTGAGGACACTGTGCAGTTTCAGAGTCACACAGGCACCCACGTCGATGCGCTCGCCCACGCCTGGGCGGCTGACTCGTTGTACAACGACCATCCGCAGACCTCGCTGCGCTCGACGCGCGGCGCTCAAAAGTGCGGCGCAGAGAAGCTGTTGCCGGTGCTGACGAGAGGCGTGCTGGTTGACCTCGTCCACGTCTTCGGCGCACCGCTGGCGGCCAGTACCGCAGTATCTCCCGAGGACCTACAGCGCGGCGTGCTTGACAAGAATGTGGAGCTCGAGCCCGGTGACGCGGTACTGATCCGGACGGGGTGGATGGAGTCGCGTACACCGGGGTCGAACTACTTCGCCGACGAACCCGGCATCAACGAGGATTCGGCCCGTTGGCTCGCGGAGCGCGATGTCGCTCTGGTCGGCGCCGACAACTACGCAGTCGAACAGCAGTCGGCAACGCCCGGTTTTCCGGCGCATCTGCAGCTGTTGCACCGTTGTGGTGTCCCGCTGCTGGAGAATCTTGAGCTCGCCGAGCTGGCCACCGAACTCGCCGGCGAGTCACGGTCGACGTTCTTGTTCGTCTTCGCTCCGATCCCGCTGGTCGGGTCGACCGCCGCCCCCGTAAACCCGGTCGTCGTGTTGTGACCGTCGAATCCTCGGCCCTGACCGCCGACAGCAGGCTCGCCCGAGCGAGCGCGCAGGGTCTCGATCCTGTCCCCCACGGCCACGCGGGCACGTCCGACTCGTGGATCGCCGACGTGATTCGTGCCGGCGACCTGATGGTCGCCGCCCAGGGGGTGGGCGAACCCACGGCGCTGCTGCAGGCTCTGTTGTCCAGCGATGGTCTGCCGGTCGACGTCGAACTGTTCGTCGGGCTGAGTCACAGCGGCGTCCTCGCGGGGAGCGAGCGCGCCTCGGTCCCCCTCGTCTCGTTCGGGGCAATGGGGCCGCTGGCCGCGGCGGCCGCGAACGGAACACTCGAGGTCATCCCGTGTCACTTCGCCGACGTGTCCCGCCTGCTTCAGGTCAGGGCTCCGGGCAGAGTGGTCGCCCTCGTGCAGGTGTCGCGCCCGGACGCCGACGGTTTCCACAGCCTCGGCCTCTCGGTCGATTACACCTACGAGCTGCTGGCGAACGCGCGTGCGGTGATCGCCGAGGTCAACGAACAGGTGCCGTTGACCTCGGCACCGCGCATCGATTCGTCGACGTTCAGCGCGACCGTTTCCACCTCCCGCCCGCTGCCGCACATACCTGCTGCGCGTACCGGGCCGGTCCACGAACGGATCGCCGAGCACGCGGCGGCGCTGGTCGAGGACGGGTCGACCATTCAGCTCGGCGTCGGGGCTCTGCCCTCGGTCGTGGGCCGCGCCATCGCCGCCCGCCGCGGACTATCGGTGCATTCCACCCTCGCCGGCGACTGGCTGCTGGAACTGGCTCGATCCGGTGCGCTCGCGCACGATGCCGGCTCCATCCTGATCAGCGAGGCAGCCGGCTCCGCTGAGCTCTACCGCTACGTCGTGTCGAACGGTGTCGCCGTCCGACCTGTGTACGAGCTTATGGATCCGGTTGCGCTCAGTGCGATCGAGCAGTTCGTCGCCATGAACTCAGCGCTGGAGGTCGACCTGACGGGTCAGGTCAACGCCGAGCAGATGTCGTCGGGCTACGTGGGTGGGATCGGTGGCCAGCCGGAGCTGCTGCGGGCGGCCCAACGCTCGCCCGGCGGCCGCTCCATCGTGATGCTGCCGTCCACCGCAGTAAAAGGCCAACGGTCACGAATCGTTCACAGCCTGACGGGCAACAGCGTCACGACCTTGCGATCCGGCGTCGACTTCATCGTGACCGAGCACGGAGTGGCCGACCTGCGCGGCAGGTCGCTCGCCGAGCGGGCCCAGGCCCTGATCGCCATCGCGGCGCCCGAGCACCGGGCCGCGCTCTCCGCACGATGAGTCCGAAGGAGGCGGTCGTGGACGACGACCTGAGTCTGAGCGAGCGGTTGCACGCGTTCGTCGATGCCGAGCTGGACGACGGCGACGCCACGATCGTCGATCTGCATCCGGTCGGGTTGGGCCGCTCGCGCGACAACTGGGTGTTCGACCTGGTCACCCTCGATGACGACGGGACGAAGATCTCCGAGCCGCTGATCCTGCGATGCGACCCTGACGGCGGGTTGGTCGACACCGACCGGGCCACGGAATTCGCGGTGCTGCGCGCGCTCGAAGGCAGCACCGTGCCGTCGCCCCCCGCCCGCTGGTTGGACGCCACGGGTGAGCGATTGGGGCGGCCCAGCCTGATCATGCGCCGCGAGCCCGGGACGTGCGACTACCGCATCGTCAACGGCCCGCTGCCGGTCGATGTCCGCAAGGACCTCGCCCGGCAGTTCTGCGACCTGCTCGCGCAGGTGCACGACGTCGACTGGCGATCACTGGACCTGCACCACGCCCTGAGCGACCCGGGCCCGGAGGCGGCGTCGGCCGAGCTGGACAAGTGGGAGCAAATTCTGCGCCATGACCAGCTGGAGGCCTACCCGGAACTCGACCTGGCCCTGTACGAACTGCGCGCGCGTGCCCCTCGATCGGGCCGGACCGTGCTGGTCCATGCCGATTTTAAGCCCGGGAACATCCTGCTGGAGAACAACCGGGTGTCGTGCCTGCTGGACTGGGAGCTGGCGCATCTGGGCGACCCGATGGAAGACCTCGGCTGGGTTACGCAGCCGTTACGCACCCGCGAGCACCTAATTCCCGGCGTCTGGGAGCGGGACGACCTCATCGCGCGCTACGAGTCGGCCACCGCGACCACCGTGGATCGCACGGCGCTGTCCTGGTGGACGACCTTCTCGACCCTGAAGACCGCGATTATGCAGGTGAGCGGCCTGCGAGCCTTCCTGGACGGGCGCAGCGACGAGCCCTACCGGCCCAATCGGCGCGTCCTGTCGACGCTGCTCGACGCGCTGCACGAGAAGGGTGAGTGACGTGCGACCGACCATCGACGATCAGGTCGAAGGCGCCCGACGGCTGCTGACAGGCCTCGTGGACGGCGACGAGGTGTCCGTGGCCACGCGCGAGTGCCTGGTCAACGTGCGCCGGCTGCTGGATCAGATCGGCCGGTCGTGGGCCTCGTTGCCCGGGTTCTACGACGAGGACAGCGCGACCCTTGCCGCGCTTCTCGACCGCACCCGCGCCGCCCTGCCCGACACGGCGGCCGAACGTATCGCGGCTGCGCTGACCGTGCCCGCACCACCGGCCACCGACGTGGTTGCCGCGTCCGCGCACAACGCCGCGCTGCGAGCCCTGCTGTCGCTGGCCCTGCAGGAGCTTCCTGATGATTCGACCGGTACGGCGGCGCGAAGCGAGATCGGTGACTACCTCCGGCACCGAGTCGCATCCGACCCGGTCTGAGCCGCGACGACGAAGGACGACGATGACCCAGCACGCGCTGAACACCTGCGACGACGAACACTTCGCCGAGCAGTTCCCGCTCTCACCGCTCGACGACTTCATGATCCATCAGACGCCTGACCCGGTGCGCGTCATGTGGACGGGCGATCCTCGGGCCTACGAGCGTTACTGGATGGTGAGCCACGACGCCACCGGCGACACGCTTGTCGCGACGGGCGGGAGCATGTACCCCAACCTCGACCGGGCCGAGGCCTATGCCATCGTCAATCACCGCGGGCGGCACGTGGCCGTGCGGAGCTTCCGCCCCCTCGGCGTCGACCGCGCCGATCTGCGGGTCGGGCCGATCGCGCCCGAGATCGTCCGGGGCCTTCGCGAGTGGCGTTACGTCCTCGAACCCAACGAGTGGGGAATCAGCTACGACCTGACGTTCCTCGACACGACGCGGCAGGTCTTCCGCGAGCCGCTGTCGGACTCTGCGCACGGCGTGCCGGCCGGCCGACGGAACGATGTCACGGCCGGGTTCGAGGGCTTCGGTACGGTCAGTGGTTGGGTCGAGGTCGACGGTTCGCGTGTCGAGTTCGGCGCGGGTTCCTCGGGCACGCGTGACCGGCACTGGGGTACCGGGCGCGGCGTCGGGGGACCCACGATGTCCCTGGGCGGACGTCTGCACGTCGGGGTCTCCGGCAACGCGTTCGTGCCGTTCGCCGACTGGACGCTCTGGGGCGATCGCGTCTACTACCCCTTCGGATCGCCTCGAACCGGTGCGACCAAGGTGGCCAAGCCCAACCGCCGGCTGCGTTTCGACCCGGACACGCAAGTCTTCGCCGAGGGCATCGTCGACTACACATTGGCGACCGGCGAGCACAAGCAACTGCACTACGAACGCATCGGTGAACAGACCGCCTACCTTCGTTGCGGCATGTACGGCGGAACCCCCGGCAGCGACATCCACCAGGGCAGCTACGACGGCCCGCCGATGACCGAGGGCGAGGCCGTCGTCCTGTCGACCGCTGCGTCGCGGATCGGCCTGCGAGGCCTCGACGAGCACCTGTGCCGCGTCACCTGCGAAGGCGAGACGGTGCTAGGCGTCTACCAGACGATCGATCCGGTCGCCTACGAGGTGTGCGCCGCGGGCCGCCCGGGCTGGGCCTTCCTGGACTAGATGTACCCGAGCCCGCCACGGTCAGTTCGACGCATCGGGTCCAGAGGCCGGCCCCAGCGGCACGATGAGGGGCAGTGGCAACGGCGAGAACTCGGCGCCCGCCCCGTGGATCGCCCGGTCGCGACCGCGCAGCTGCTCTTCGACCGCCGGGTCACGGCTGGCGTCGGTAGGTCCGATCGGCAGGTCGTACTCGTGTGCGATCGCGACGATGTCTGCCACCGTGCGCCGCCCGAAGGCATAGTCGAGCCGTTCGCGGATCCGCGCTGCGTGTCCTCTGCGCCGGCTGTAGGTCTGCAAGGACTCTTCAGCGGCCCAGTCGTCCCAGGACAGTGCCGCGCACAGGCGCTGCCACATCGAATCCTCGAGCAAGGCGATCACCACGTGCCCGTCCGTGGCGGCAACAACGCCGTAGGTGGCCTCCGGGTCGGACACCGCGGCGGGCTTCACGGAGGACCACGATCGCGCCGCGTCTAGCATCGACATGTCCAGGTAGGTCGCCGCACCCGCGTGCCACGCGGCCACGATGGCGAGGGCGGCCGACGTGCCGGTCGCGAGATCCACCCACGGCACGCCGATCCGATCCGACGGGCCGGTCCCGCGCAGATTGCCGACCATGGCCTGCAGCGACAGGTCGTGGGTGGGGTGGGACGACAGCGGGCCCTGCTGGCCCATGCCGCTGATCGAGCAGTAGATGATCGAGGGGTTGATCCGGCGCACGTCGCGGTCGTCGCACCCCAGCCGGGTTGTCACACCCGGACGGAATCCCTCGACGAAGACGTCGCACCGCTCGATCAGAGAAGTCAGTTCCGCGCGGCCCGCCTCGGACTTCAGGTCGAGGAACACACTGCGTTTGCCGGCGTTGACCCGCTCGAACATCTCCGGGTCGAAGTGACGCCCGGGATCGCCGCTTAGCGGCTCAACCTTCGTCACCGACGCTCCCATCGCCGCGAGCAGGAACGTCGCGTACGGCCCGGGAAGCTGCTGACTCAGATCCAGGACGCGAAGCCCCTGCAACGCGCCGTCGGTCACTCGCTCCACCGCGGTGCGCGTTTCTCGACGAAGGCGCGGGTGCCCTCGGCCGCATCTGGTGCGGCCAGCACGTCCTGAAGGGCGGCGTGCATGCGCGGCCACACCTCGGCCGCGGGCCAGCGCCGTGCCTCGCGCACGACCCTGGTGGTGGCTCGTACGGCGACCGGTGAGTTACCGGCGATCTCTGCTGCGAGACGCAGGGCCACCTCGAGGGCCTGCCCGTCGGGCACGAGCTCGTTGACGAGTCCCCAGCGTGCCGCCTCGGCCGCAGGCATGGCGCGCCCGGTGAGCGCGCATAGCATTGCTATCCCGGCAGGAACACGTTCGGTGAGCCGTAGCAGCCCACCCGAGCCGGCGATGAGCCCACGCTTCACCTCGGGAAGTCCGAAGGACGCGCTCTCGCCGGCGATCAGTAGGTCGCACGCCAGCGCCATCTCGCACCCTCCGGCCAGCGCATGACCCTCGACGGCGGCGATCAGGGGCTTGACCGGCGCCGCCTCGGTGAGCCCGGCGAGTCCCCGGCCCTCGACCTGCGGCCGTTCGCCGGTCGCCGAGAACGCCTTGAGATCCATGCCTGAACTGAACATGCCGCCGGCACCGGTCAGGATGCCCACGCGCAGGGCCGCGTCGCGGTCCAACTGATCGAGCCCGGCGGCGATCTCGTGCGCGGTGGCCCGATCAATGGCGTTTCGGACACCGGGCCGGTCGATCGTGATCACCAGCGTGGAGCCGTGGCGCTCCGTGCGGCACGTGCCGGGCATCGTCACCTCTTCCTCGAAACCGTCTACGAGAATTCGAACCATACCCTTGACGACGTCGCGGCGAGGTGGCGAGAGTTGTGGGGCAG
>CAZZVT010000026.1:0-27785 GCA_964657545.1 uncultured Jatrophihabitantaceae bacterium | reverse complement strand
GGAGGCGGCGGCCAGCATGGACAGGCCGGCCAGGACGGGACGGGTGCGCGACGACAAGAGGTCCTCCAGGAAGCGGGTGTCGGGCCACCCTAATTCACCTGGAGGCCATTCGGACGTCGCCCCGGAAACGTTCTACGGCAGCGCGGGCTGGTTCTTGCCCAGGACGACGATGCCGCCGGCGGACACGTGGTAGCGCGAGCGGTCGAGGTCGGGTTCGAGCCCGATGTGCGCACCCTCGGGCACGACGACGTCCTTGTCGAGGATCGCTCCACGCACGACGGCACCGCGCCCGATCTGGACGCCCTCCATGAGCACCGAGCCCTCGACGTACGCGCCCGCCGCGAGCCGGACGTTCGAGGCGATGACACTGTGCCGCACGGTGGCCCCGGCCACGATCGCACCCGAACCGACCATGGACTCCTGCGCGATACCGCCCTCGACGAACTTCGCCGGCGGCAACTGCGGGTGGTAGGTGTAGATCGGCCAGCGCTGGTTGTACAGGTTGAAGATCGGGTGCACGGCGACGAGGTCCATGTGCGCGTCGTAGTAGGCGTCGATCGACCCGACATCGCGCCAGTAACCGCGGTCGCGGTGCTCGGCACCGGGCACGTCGTTGTCGGCGAAGTCGTAGACGTACGCGTCCCCCTTCTTCACCATCATCGGCATGATGTTCGTGCCCATGTCGTGCACGGACTGCTCGTCGACGGCGTCCTGCTTCAGCGCCTCGAGCAGCGCGTCGGTGGTGAAGACGTAGTTGCCCATCGAGGCGTAGCTCTCGTCGGGGCTGTCGGGCAGGCCCGGAGGTTCCGCCGGCTTTTCCAGGAAGTCGATGATTCGACGGTCGGGGTCGGCGTCGATGACGCCGAAGGAACTGGCCTCGCTGCGCGGCACCCGGATGCCTGCCACCGTGGCCCCGGCACCCGAGTCGATGTGCTGCTCGACCATCTGGCGCGGGTCCATGCGGTAGACGTGATCGGCACCGAACACGATGATGTAGTCGGGCTTGTCGTCGTAGATCAGATTGGCCGATTGCAGGATGGCGTCGGCGCTGCCGGTGTACCAGCGCGGCCCGAGGCGCTGCTGTGCGGGCACCGGCGTGATGTAGTCGCCCAGCGCCGTCGACATGCGCCACGTCGTGGTGATGTGCCGGTCGAGCGAGTGGGACTTGTACTGCGTCAGGACGCAGATGCGCAGGTACTTGGCGTTGACGAGGTTCGAGAGCACGAAGTCGATGAGTCGGTAGTTGCCGCCGAACGGCACCGCCGGCTTCGCGCGGTCGGCCGTCAGCGGCCAGAGGCGTTTGCCCTCGCCGCCGGCCAGGACTATGCCCAGAACTCGTGGCTCACGCGCCATTCCACAACCCTAGCCCTCCGTGTCTCCGACGGAGATCTTCCGCCCGATCCGTCGGTTCCCACTAACGTCATCCCCATGCGAGTGGCCGTGCTGTCACGTGAGTACCCACCTGAGGTGTACGGCGGGGCGGGGGTACATGTCGAGTTCCTCGTCCGCGAACTGCGCCGGCTCATCGACGTCGACGTGCACTGCTTCGGCGCCCCGCGCGACGAGCCTGGTGTGCACGCCTACGCGACACCACCCGGGCTGGCCGAGGCGAACAGCGCCCTGCGCACCCTGGGTACCGACCTGCAGATCGCGGCCGGCGTGGCGGGGGCCGACGTCCTGCACTCGCACACCTGGTACGCGAACCTGGCGGGGGTGCTCGGCGCGCAGCTGCACGGCGTGCCGCATGTCCTGTCCGCGCACTCGCTCGAGCCGCAGCGGCCGTGGAAGGCCGAGCAGCTCGGCGGCGGCTACCGCATCTCGTCCTGGGCCGAGCGACAGGCGTACGAGACCGCCGACGCGGTCGTGGCCGTGTCCTACGGCATGCGCGCCGACGTCCTGTCCGCCTACCCGTTCGTCGACCCGGCCAGGGTGCACGTGATCCACAACGGCATCGACACCGAGCTGTACGCACCCGCGACGTCCGACGACGCGCTCGCGCGGTACGGCATCGACCCCGACCGCCCGTTCGCGATCTTCGTCGGCCGCATCACCCGGCAGAAGGGGCTCGTCCACCTGCTGCGGGCCGCCGAGCGGTTCGACCCCGACGTCCAGCTCGTGTTGTGCGCCGGCGCGCCCGACACCCCCGAGATCGCCGCCGAGATCGCGTCGTCGGTCGACAAGCTCGCCGAATCGCGCGCGGGCGTGGTGTGGATCCGCGACATGGTGCCCCGGGCCGAGCTCGCCCAGCTGCTGACCCACGCCACCGTGTTCGTCTGCCCGTCGGTGTACGAGCCGCTGGGCATCGTCAACCTCGAGGCAATGGCCTGCCAGACGGCCGTGGTCGCCAGCGCCGTCGGGGGCATCCCCGAGGTCGTGGCCGACGGCCTCACCGGGCTGCTCGTGCCGTACCACCCGGTCGACGTCGACGAGTTCGAGGCCGGCCTTGCCGCAGGCGTCAACGCGGTCTGCGCCGACCCGGTCCGCGCGACCGCCATGGGCTTGGCCGGCCGCGACCGGGCGGTGCGGGAGTTCGGCTGGGACACCATCGCCCACCGCACCGTCGAGCTCTACGAATCGCTGCTCTGACGCAGGTCGCGGGTCGTCCAGGGCAGCACGATCAGCGCGGTGGCGGTACCGGGCTCGACCTCGGTGAAGCCACCGTCGTGCACGACCGGCATCCCGGCCGCGACCGCGTCGCGCCACTGCGCGGGGGTGGCGTCGCGCACGACGAGCGGGAAGCCGGCCGCCAGCCAGCGTTCCCGATCGGCGACCGAGCTCGCCCGCCAACCCAACTGGCTCGCGTGCGCGGCCTGGGCCATCGCCTTGCCCGTCGTCATCTCGGCGTGCGGCGACAGCAGCACCACCGGCACGTCGGCGGCCGGCGGCGCAGGTGGTTCGGGGTCCTCGAGGTTGGTACCGCCGACCTGCAGACGCGCGAGTTCGGCCGGCCAGTCGTCGACCGGCACCGGCGAATAGACGCGCAGTTCGGCGCTGCCGTGCCGGACGTCCAGCCCGTCGACGTCGAGCGCCCGACGCCACCCCACGCCGCGGGCCCGGCGCACGACCTTGCGGATGCGCTGGCCGTCCCAGGCGGCGAGCGCGTCGGCCCACTCGGGGCGGCCGTCGGTGAGGATCAGCAGCACCGCTTGCGCCGCTGCCTCGAGCGCGTCGGTGCGAGTCGGCGGTTCGGCCCGCTCGATTCGCACGACGAACGGCAGCGCGAACTCCGTCATGACGCGTGCGTCTGCACCCAGCTCGCGAGCAGCCGGGCGCCGAACCCGGTGGCGCCGCGGGAGATCATGCCGTCGTTGCTGCCCGCGCGCGCGGGACCCGCGATGTCGAGGTGCGCCCACGGCACCCGTCCGGCGAAGGGCCGCAGGAACAGTGCGGCGGTGATGCCGCCCGGGCTGCCCGGCGAGTTGTTCGCGTCGGCGACGTCGGAGTCGAGCGTGGACAGGTACTCGTCGTGCAGCGGCATCCGCCACAGCTGCTCGCCGGTCACCTTGCCGGCGGCCAGCAGGTCGCCGGCCAGCGCGTCGGTCGTGGCGAACAACCCGGCCATGCGCATACCCAGCGCGAGCTTCATGGCGCCGGTGAGCGTCGCGACGTCGACGATCGCCGACGGTTTGAGCGTGGCGGCGGCATAGGCCAGGGCGTCGGCCAGGACGATGCGTCCCTCGGCGTCGGTGTTCAGAATCTCGCTCGTCCGCCCGCCGTAGTGCCGCACGACGTCGCTCGGCCGGTACGACGCGGCGCCGAACGAGTTCTCGGCGGCGGGCACGAGCGCGGTCACCCGCACCGGGACGCGGTTCCCGGCGACGATGCGCAGGGCGGCGAGCGTCGCCGCGCCGCCGGACATGTCGGTGTGCATCGTGCGCATACCGTCGCCGACCTTGCGGTTCAGGCCGCCGGTGTCGAAGGTGATGCCCTTGCCGACGAGCACGAGATGGACGCCGGCCGTCGCGCCGCGCGGACGCCAGGACGCCTCGATCAGCCGCGGCGGTGCCGACGACGCGCCGCCCACCGCCAGCACGCCCGCGAAGCCCTGCTGCCTGAGCCACTCGACGTCGCGCACCTGGACGTCGACGCCGAGCGGCGCCAGTTCGGCCTCGGCCTGCCGGCCCAACCAGGCCGGCGTCTTGGTCGCGGCCGGCGTGTTCGCGAGATCGCGGGCCCAGGCCACGGCTGCCGCGACGCGAAGGCCGCGCGCGATCGCGTCGTCGTCGTCGACCCCCGCCAGGGCGACCTCGGTGGCGACCGCCTTCGGCGCGCGCGCCTGGGTGTAGCGGTAGGTGCCGAGGCTGAGCCCCTCGACGAATGCGCTCAACCGTTCGCCGCGCAGCCCCGTGACGTCGAGCGTGCTGGCGCCCGCGGGCAGCTCACGCGCGCGCTTGCCGCCGGCGAGCCGGACCGCGTGCGGTTCGGTCGGCAGGTCCAGTGGCGTGCTGCCGGGCGAGCCGGACCCTGCTGCGGCTGCGTGGACGTCGAGCATCCGCTGATCCTTGCGGACGGGCCACGCACGACAGCACGCGGCCCCGGTGCGTGCTGTCGCACGACGCCGGGGCCGGTGATGAACGTGGAGGGTGGAACTCAGGCGCCGACGGCCTTCAGGGCGTCGCCCAGCGCGTCGGCCTCGTCGGGGGTCATCTCGACGACGAGACGACCACCGCCCTCGAGTGGCACGCGCATGACGATGCCGCGACCTTCCTTGGTGACTTCGAGCGGGCCGTCGCCCGTCCGCGGCTTCATGGCCGCCATGCGAACCTCCTCCGGTGAGCCGCACGCGGCTCACGATCCAGACAACCCTTGGCCGGCGGGAAATCCCCCACCGGCTTCGTCGTGCATTCTCCCTGATGCGGGGACCAACCCCCAACTCCGGGGGTTTGTCAGACGACGATGCGAACATGTGTTCGTGAACGACGACCGGCCTCGAGAGCCGATCCTGCACGCCGACCTCGACTCGTTCTACGCCTCCGTCGAGCAGCGCGACGATGCTGCGCTGCGCGGGCGGCCGGTGATCGTGGGCGGCGGCGTGGTGCTCGCGGCGAGCTACGAAGCCAAGGCGCACGGTGTCCGCTCCGCGATGGGCGCCCGCCAGGCGCGAGACCTGTGTCCCGACGCCGTCGTCGTCGCGCCGCGGTTCGAGGCCTACTCGGCAGCGAGCAAGGCCGTCTTCACGATCTTTCACGACGTCACGCC
Source organism: uncultured Jatrophihabitantaceae bacterium (assembly GCA_964657545.1). Classification (GTDB taxonomy): domain Bacteria; phylum Actinomycetota; class Actinomycetes; order Mycobacteriales; family Jatrophihabitantaceae; genus Jatrophihabitans. The sequence continues at coordinate 22,586 of CAZZVT010000026.1, read as the reverse complement.
CCTGGTCGAGGGCGTCTCGATCGACGAGGCGTTCCTCGACGTCGGCGGTCTGGGCCAGGTGTCGGGCTCGCCCGTCGAGATCGCGGTGCGCCTGCGGGCGCGGGTCGACGACGAGGTCGGCCTGCCCATCACGGTGGGCGTCGCGCGCACGAAGTTCCTGGCCAAGGTGGCCAGCGGGGTCGCCAAGCCCGACGGCCTACGGCTCGTCCCGGCCGACGGTGAGCTGCGCTTCCTGCATCCGTTGGGCGTGCAGAAGCTCTGGGGAGTCGGCGCGAAGACCGCGGCCAGACTGGCCGAGCGCGGCATCACGACCGTCGGCGAGGTCGCGGCCCTCGACGAGGGCGCACTGGTCGCCATGCTCGGCGCGGGCTCCGGGCGCCACCTGCACGCCCTGGCGCACAACCGCGACCCGCGACCGGTCGTGGTCGGCCGCCGGCGTCGCTCGATCGGTGCGCAGCGGGCACTCGGGCGGCGGACGATGACGGCCGCCGACCTGGACGCGACGCTCATCGCGCTCGTCGAGCGCACGGCCGGCCGCCTGCGTACGTCGCAACGGCTGGCCCGCACCGTGGTGCTGCGGCTGCGCTTCGGCGACTTCACCCGCGTCACCCGCAGCCACACGCTGCCCCGTCCGACGTGCGACACCGACGCGTTCCTCGCCGCCCTGCGCCTCCTGGTCGCCACAGCGATGCCGACCATCAGCAGCGAGGGGCTGACCCTGCTGGGTGTCACGCTCGCCAACCTCGACCCGATCGACTCGGTGCAGCTCGAGCTGCCGTTCGCGGGTCACGAGCCGCGGGTGCTCGACGCCGCCGTCGACGGCATCCGCACCCGTTTCGGCACGGCGTCGATCACCCGCGGTGTGCTCGTCGGACGCGACACGGGTGCAGAGGTACCGCTGCTACCCGACTGACCCGGCGTTCACCGGGTCGCGCGCCAGCAACCGGCGACGTGGTCATCGACCATCCCGGTGGCCTGCATGAGGGCGTAGGCGGTGGTCGGGCCGACGAAACGCAGGCCGCGGCGTTTCAACTCCTTGGCCAGCGCTGCGGACTCCGACGAGGTCGAGGCGACATCATCCAGCGTCTGCGGACGGACGTGGGATTCCGGCGCGAACGACCACAGCAGTGCGTCCAGGCCTTCGGGTACCGCGTCGAGCACCGCACGGGCGTTGCCGATGGTGGCGTCGATCTTGGCCGCGTTGCGCACGATGCCGGCGTCGGACAGCAACCGCTCGCGGTCGTGCTCGTCGAACGCCGCGACGCTCGGCAGGTCGAACCCGTGGAACGCCGCTCGGAACGCCGGCCGCTTGCGCAGGATGATCAGCCACGACAACCCGGACTGGAACCCCTCGAGCGTCAGCCGTTCGAACAGCGCGACGTCGCCGTGAAGCTCGGTGCCCCACTCGTCGTCGTGGTACGCCACGTATTCCGGGGTCGACGTCGCCCAGGCACAGCGCTCCCGGTCAGGGGCGGTCATCGGTCGGTCGCGGCCGATCAGGCTGCGGTCTATCGGGCTGCGGCTCCGGCAGCGCCGGCGGTCCTGTCGGCTCCGGCTGTTCGTCCTCGCCGCGCAATCGGGCGATCTCGGCGTCCCGGGCGCGCAGTTCCCCGGCCAACCGGTCGAGCAGCACGTCGGTCTCGGCGAAGCGGTAGCCGCGCAGCGCCACCGGCAGCCGCACCGAGTCGACGTCCTCGGGCTGCAGGGTGCGTTCGACGGGCAGCTCCCACACCGGCTCGTCGCGGATCGCCGGGGCGATCTGCTCGCCCGCCGGCAGGAAACGCGAGGCCGCGAGGAACAACCCCACCGCGACGACGATCGCCAGCAGCACGTAGAGCAGGAGGTGGAGCACCCGTGGATCCTGTCACGTCGGCCCGATCCGGGGCGTCGCTCAGTCGGCGAGGCCGGCCAGGGCGACCGTCCGCTCGGGGGTCAACCGGACGAGCAACTCCTCCGGAACGGCGTTGCGGCGCCCGAACGCCTCGGCGGTCTCGGCGCCCATGTAGCGGCCGCCGAGGCGGGTGGCCCAGGTCAGCATCTCGTCGAGGTCGTTGCTGATCTCGACGTGACCGGTCAGGGTGACGAACGAGTACGGCGCCTGCGCCTCGTCGACCGTCAGGGTTGCCACTCCGGTGCGGCGCAGGGTGCGGCCCTTCACCGTGTCACGACCGGTGGTGAACACGACGACGTCACCGTCGAGCACGAACCAGATCGGTGCCGCGTGCGGGGTGCCGTCCTTGCGCACCGTCGAGAGCACCCCGGTGCGGGTACCGCCTGACAGGAAGGCTCGTCGCTCGTCGTCACTCATCCGGGTCGCCATCGCCCCAGCCTAGGGACGTGATGGACTTGCGCCTATGCCCACCGAGCTTTCTGTCCTGCGCGAGCGCCGCCCGGACGGCATCGAGATCCTGCGCCTGAACCGTCCGGAGAAGCGCAACGCCCTCGACAGCGCGAGCCTCGCGCTCATCACCGCCGCGCTCGAGGAGCTGGCGGCGGACGACGCGCTGCGCGTGCTCGTCGTCTCGACCACCGACCCGCGGGCGCTCTGTGCCGGCGCCGATGTCGGAGAGCAACTCGACGACGCTGCCGGCTACGCCCGGATGGCTGCGTTCACCCGGATGTACAGCGGGATCGACGCGCTGCCGGTGCCCGTGATCGCGGTGTGTGTCGGCAACTGCGTCGGGGCGGGCGCCGAGATCGTCGCCGGGGCGGACCTGCGCGTCGGCGGCGACAATTTGAAGCTGGCCTGGGCCGGTGCGCGTCTGGGCGTGCCGGTCGGCCCGGCCCGGCTCGCTCCGCTGATCGGCGTGGCTCGGGCGAAGGACCTCGTCTTCACCGGACGTTCGATCGGTGTGGACGAGGCGCACGAGCTCGGCCTGCTGCAACGACGCGCGCCGGCCGCCGACGCCGAGGCGGCCGCCCTCGATCTGGCCGGGCAGATCGCCGCGCAGTCGCCCGGCGGCATCCGGGTCCTGAAGCAGATGTTCCGCGACCTGGACGGCACGCCGGAGCGCATCGCCCACGAGAACGAGCGGCTGCTCCACTTCCAGGAACACGGCGCCGGACTCCCCCGCGGCGCTTCCTGACCCCTGCTCAGATGGCAACGTCGAACTGCACGTCGAACTCGATCTCGGGCAGGTGGTGCGCGGTGTTGCGTCTGGGTCTTCGGCCCTGGTCGAGCCAGGCCGGCGGCGTCCACTGCGGAAAACCGTCGATCATGGCTACCGACCAGCCCGCCGCCTCGAACGAGCGGTGATGATGCGGACAGAGCAGACACAGGTTCGCCAGATCCGTCTCGCCGCCGTCGATCCAGGCCCTGACGTGATGCGCCTGCGTCCACGCAGCAGGCCGGTCACACCCCGGGAAACAGCACCCGCCGTCACGCGCGGTCAGCGCCCTCCGCTGCTCACAACTGGCCAGGCGTCGCGTACGGCCGTAGTCCACGATCCCACCCGACGCCGACAGCACAACCGTGGCGACATCCGCCTCGCACGCCAACCGCAACAGCCGATCGACGCTGATCAGATCCCCGTGCGCGGTCTGCGCGACCCCACCCGATTCACCCCGGGCCGCCGTCGCCAGATCTTCTGCGTCGACCCGCACCACCACGCTCACCGGCACGCCACCCGATGCGGGCAGCGTGTCCGAACCGAGCAACCGCAGACCCGCCTCGAACAGCGCGTCATGCTGCCGCTGCCCCGCGCTGCGCTCATCGCAGGTGCCATCCAGCGCGGGCCGCGGCGCCGCCAGCGAATCCACGATTGCCTGCCACACCGCCTTCGCCTCACCCGTCAACCGCCCGAACACTGCGTTCGCACCACGACGCCCACCGATCCCGAAACACCGCTCGCGGTCCTCGGCATCATCACGCGGCTCCTGACCGTCCGGATCCAAACGAGCCAGCAACAACTCCCCCGAGCGCCGCAACGACACCGGATCCTCGTGCCGCGCCGCGTCCACCAGATACGCCTCGCATGCACCGAACACCTCGAGCGTCAACGTGGCAGGGATCTTGCCGAGATACCTCGTGATCACATCCACATGCGCACCCGAGATCTCCCCCGCCGCCAGCGCGTCCGCCGTCCGAGGGTGGATCGGCGCCAACACCTCACCCGACAACGACCGCCGGGGCGCGAGATCCACCGACCGCTGCACCCGGTTCCGCGCCTCCGACCGCGACACCCGCGTCAGGCCGGCTACCAGATCCGGCACCGACGTAGCCCCGAACTCCGCCGGGACCGCTCGCGCCGACAACGCTGCAACAACCCGCACATCGGCCGCCTCCAACCGCCGCCGCTGCACCTCCACTGCCGTGACAACTCCAGCCAGCTCCAAGCCCGACAACGACCCGCAATCCAGAGCAAAAACACCATCGATCGCAGCACACAACGCCTCGATCGCGTCGTCCACCACAACCGCGTCCATACCTCAGACCCTACGAACAGGGTCCGACAGAAACCGGGCCTCCCAACCCGATCCGATCAAGATCTTTTTCGGATCCGGCTACCGTCGATCTGGTGATCGTCATCGGCAGTCGGAGCCGGAATCAGCCGGCGCCGCCGCAAGCGATCGTCGACGCGCTGCTCGACCCCGACCGCGATCCGGCTCGGCCGTGGCTGACGCTTCTCGACGACGAACACCGGCCGACCAGCATGCGGGCAACGAGCCCCGAACGCGTCGAATGGTCGTCGCTGTGGTCCAAGCGCCCGGACGCCCTGGTCGTCTTCGACGTCGGGAGCGACGGCGGCAGCGGAAGTAATCTTCGGTGGATGCTGAGCGTCGACGAGCCGGCGCCCGACGAGGCGCTGATCGGCCATCTGCGCAAGCGCATGAACCAGCTCGTGAACGCCAACCTGCGCCACACGTTCGGCCAGTAAGGGGACCTGATGAGCACCCGTCATCTCGGCGTTCGCATCGACCGCCCGGCCGACGAGGTGTACGCGTTCGCGGCCGACCCGACCAATCTGCCGAGCTGGGCGTCCGGACTCGCAGCGACCGTCGAACACGAGAACGGCCGGTGGTCCGCGGACTCCCCCATGGGCCGGGTCGGGTTCGTCTTCGCGCCGCACAACGACTTCGGCGTGCTCGACCACGACGTCACGCTGCCGAACGGCGATGTGGTGCACAACCCGATGCGCGTGCTCACCGACGGCGCGGCCTGCGACGTCGTGTTCACGATCCGGTGCGGGCCCGGCACGAGCGAGGCAGCGTTCGACGCCGACGCCGCCGCGGTGACCCACGACCTCGAAACCCTCAAGAGCGTCCTGGAGAGCCGGTGAGCGTCGAGCTGCTCGACACCGTCACGATCCGACGACTGCAGTCGCAGGCCCTGACCTACCCCGAGGTCGGCCGCGTGCTCACCGACCCGCCTGCGGGCTACCGGCACATCGCGCAGACCCGCCGGATCCGAGGGTCAGCCGGCTTCGACGAGCTCGCCGACGGCGTGCTCACCTGGCAGGTACAGGCCCGCGCGGGGCTGAAGGTTGCCGCCTCGAGCCTGCACGTCGAGCCCGATGCGGTGGTCGTCCTGAGTCTCGGCATCGGCGCGCTGGCGCTGCGGATCCCCTGCCGGGTCGTCAGCGTGATCGACGAGCCCGGTCGCCGTGGTTTCGTCTACGGCACGCTGCCCGGGCACCCGGAGCAGGGCGAGGAGGCGTTCGTGCTCGACCACCGTCCCGACGGCGGCGTCGACTTCACGGTCACCGCGTTCTCGCGTCCGGCCAGCCGCCTGGCGAGACTGGGCGGGCCGGTCGGTATCGGCGTGCAGACGCTGGCCGTGCGTCGCTACCTGCGTGCGCTGGACGGCTAGCGCTCGAGTTCTAGAGCAAGGACCCCAGCAACAGGAACGCCTCGTCGACGCTGTGCACGCGGTGCAACCGTTCCAGCGCTGCGGCCCGCACGAAGCCCCGCGAGCGCAGCGACTCGAGGAACGACCACAGCCCGTCGTAGAAACCGTCCTCGTCCAGGACGATGACAGGCTTGGGGTGCATGTCGAGTGAGGCCGACGTCCAGACCTCGAACAGCTCCTCAAGCGTCCCGATGCCGCCGGGCAGGGCGAGGAAGGCGTCGGATCGTTCGTCCATCTCACGCTTGCGCTCGCGCATCGAGTCGACGACGACGAGCTCGTCGGCATCGGTGTCGGCCACCTCGAACAGGACGAGGTGCGACGGGATGACGCCGGTCGTGTGCGCCCCACCTGCCCGCGCAGCGCGAGCGACAGCACCCATCATCGAGACCCGGCCGCCGCCGGAGACGAGCGCGTACCCCGACGACGCGAGGCGGGTGCCCACCTCGGTTGCGAGCTCCGCGTAGCGCGCAGCGATGTTCTCCGACGACGAGCAGTACACACAGACGGCGGCCATCTAGGACGTCGGCTGCTCGGCGACGGCAGCCTGCTCGGCCCGGGCCTGCTCCGAGCGTCCGGACTCGGACGCGAGGATGCGTGCGACCGCGTCGTCGACGTCGTCGGTGACGTGCAGCAGGTCGAGGTCGTGCTCACCGATCTTGCCGGCCGGCCGCACGGTCGTGCGCAGCCAGTCGATCAGCCCGCCCCAGTAGTCGACGCCGAGCAGGATGACCGGGAAGCGGGTGACCTTCTGCGTCTGCACGAGGGTGAGCGCCTCGAACGTCTCGTCGAGGGTGCCGAAGCCGCCGGGCATGATCACGAAGGCCTGCGCGTACTTGACGAACATCGTCTTGCGGGCGAAGAAGTACCGGAAGTTGATCCCGACGTCGACCCAGTCGTTGAGGCTCTGCTCGAACGGCAGCTCGATGCCGAGGCCGACCGACACACCACCGGCCTCGCACGCTCCGCGGTTGGCCGCCTCCATGACACCCGGCCCACCGCCGGTGATCACCGCGAACCCGGCCGCGGCCAGCGCCGAACCCAGCTGCCGCGCGGTCGCGTACTCGGGATGGTCGACCGGCGTGCGCGCCGAGCCGAACACCGAGACCGCCTTCGGCAGCTCGGCGAGCAGGCCGAAACCCTCGACGAACTCGCTCTGGATGCGCAGCACCCGCCAGGGGTCGGTGTGCACCCAGTCCGACGGCGCCCGCGAGTCGAGCAGCCGCTGATCGGTCGTGCCCTCCTGGACCTGGGCCCGCCGCAGGACCACCGGCCCACGACTCCGCTGCCCCGTCTGCGACCCGTCCGACTGCGCACCCATATCGGCACCGTAACGAGCACCGCCGCAGCGCTGCACCACAGCCCAAATGTTAGATCCGTGTTAGAAGGACTTAGGTCCCGGGCATACCGAAGTCATCGCTGGCCGGGTGGGACCGGACAGCACGCTTCGCGGGGGTTCGACCGATCGTTTCGACTTCCACGGAGGGTTCCGATGTACTCGACCACGACGACAAACCGAGCCGTCCACGCACCTCGGCCCGCTGTGCTCGCCGCTCTCGTCCTCGTCGTGGCCCTGCTCGCCACGCTGCTGACGCCGGGCAAGGCCGAGGCCCGCACCACGGTGCCGGTCCGCTCCCTGACCGAGGTCAGCTTCGCGAACGCCGTCGCCACGCTGCTCAACACCGAGCGAGCGGCCAACCACCTCAAGCCGGTGACGATGCGCCCGCAGCTGATCGCCTCGGCCCGCAGCCACAACCTGGCCATGGCTCGCGCCAACGTCATGTCGCACCAGGTCTACGGCGAGAAGTCGCTCGGCTCACGCATCGACGCGACCGGCTACCACTGGCTCTGGGCCGGCGAGAACATCGGCTGGAACAGCGACATGACCTCGGCCGGCGTGCTCATGCTGCAGAAGGCCATGTACAACGAGCGCCCGCCGGAGAACGGCCACCGCCTCAACATCCTCAGCTCGCACTTCACCAACGTGGGGGTCGACGTCTACCTCGACACCGTCCACCAGAGGGTCTGGCTGACGGTCGACTTCGGTCGACTGTAAGTCCGCACGCGGCGACCGGGACCGACCCAGGGAGGGACGGTCCCGTTCGCTCGTGGCGGCGCTTCACAACAGGCTTTACGACAGGCTTCAGGACAGGAAGCGAACGAGCGCGTCCTCGCCGGAGCGGATGAGCGGAATCGACACCGACTCCGCGCGGGTGTGCGCCAGCTTCGGATCACCCGGGCCGAAGTTCACCGCCGGGACACCGAGCGGCCCGAACCGCGCGACATCCGTCCACCCCAGCTTGGCCCGCACCTCGCCACCCACCGCGGCCACGAACTCCGCCGCCACCGGACGGTCGAGTCCGGGCCGGGCGCCGGGGGCGGTGTCGGTGAGCACCACGTCGAACCCGTCGAACACCGCACGCACGTGCGCCAGTGCGGCGTCCTCGTCGCGGTCCGGCGCGAAGCGGAAGTTCACGGTGACGACGCACTCGTCCGGCACGACGTTGCCCGCCACCCCGCCGGTGATACCCACCGCCTGCAGACCCTCGCGGTAGGTCAGGCCGTCGACGTCGACGACCCGTGCCTCGTAGCGGGACAGCCGCTCGAGCACCGGCGCGGCAGCATGGATCGCATTGGCGCCGAGCCACGACCGGGCGCTGTGCGCACGCGTCCCGGCCAGTCGCACCTGCACCCGCAACGTCCCCTGGCAGCCGCCCTCGATCGCGCCCTCGGTGCCCTCGAGCAGGATGGCGAGGTCACCGGCCAGGTGGTCGGGACGCGTGCGGGCGATCCGGCCGAGGCCGTTGCGCGCCGCCTCGACCTCCTCGCAGTCGTAGGCGATGAACGTCAGGTCGACGCGCGGGTCGAGTGCGCCCGATCCGACGAGGTGCGCCACCCGCAGCATGACGGCCAGCCCTGACTTCATGTCCGAGGTCCCGCAGCCGAACATGACGTCGCCCTCGACTCGCGAGGGCAGGTTGTCGGCGAGCGGCACGGTGTCGAGGTGACCGGCCAGCACCACGCGCTGTGGGCGGCCCAGATCGGTGCGGGCCAGCACCACGTTGCCGTCGCGCTCGACGGCCAGGCCGGGCAGCGGGACGAGGGCGTCGTGCACCAACCCGGCGAGCCGGTCCTCGTCGCCGGACACCGACTCGACATCGACGAGCGCGGCGGTCACCGAGACGGCGTCGGCGGCGAGATCGAGCACGAAGCAGCACGCTACGCGGTGCCTGCGGGCGACGTGTCTACGCTGGCCCGGTGACCGAGCGCAAGGCGTGGGGCTACGGCCTTGCCACCACCGTGACGACCGGCCCGGCGAGCGGCCGCATCCTGGACACCTGGTTCCCCCAGCCGGCCCTGGGAGCACTGCCAGCCGACGCCGCCGCACCGCACGGGCTCGTGGCCCTGGGCAGCACCCACGGCGCCGCGGTCGAACGCGGTGTCAGCCTCGACGTCACGGTTCGCGAGATCGACCTGGACGCGCCGCCCGTCGACACGCCGGACGCCTACCTGCGCCTGCACCTGCTGTCCCACCGGCTCGTGCGCCCCCGCGAGCTCAACCTCGACGGCGTGTTCGGCGTGCTGCCCAACAACGTCTGGACGTCGCTGGGTCCGTGTGCGCCCGAGGGCTTCGAGCAGACCCGGCTCGCGTTGCGCCGGACGGGCCCGGTGCAGGTCACGGGCGTCGACAAGTTCCCGCGGATGACCGACTACGTGCTGCCCACCGGCGTCCGCATCGCCGACGCCGACCGCGTGCGGCTCGGCGCGCACCTCGCCGAGGGCACCACCGTCATGCACGAGGGCTTCTGCAACTACAACGCCGGCACCCTGGGTGCATCGATGGTCGAGGGACGGATCTCGGCCGGCGTGATCGTCGGCGACGGGTCCGACGTCGGCGGCGGTGCGTCGATCATGGGCACGTTGTCGGGCGGCGGCACGCAGGTCGTGTCGGTCGGTGAGCGGTGCCTGATCGGCGCCAACGCCGGCATCGGCATCTCGCTGGGCGACGACTGCGTGGTGGCGGCGGGCACGTACGTCACGGCCGGTGCGAAGGTCACGCTGCCCGACGGTCGGGTGGTCAAGGCGCTCGAGCTGTCCGGCGAGTCCGGCTTGCAGTTCTGGACCAACACCGTCTCCGGCGCACTGGAAGCCCGCCCGCGCAAGGGTGTCGCGTTCTCGCTCAACGCGACGCTGCACGCCAACTGACGCAATGGCCACCCGACGAACCGGACTCGTCGTCACCGCGCTCGTCGCGGTGGCGGTCGTCGCCGTGGCCGCGATCTGGCTGCCGCGGCTGTGGCGTACCGCGAAGTCCCACCTGACCGCCGACGTCTGCACCGTGCAGGGCTACGACCTCGACCCCAGCCAGGCCAGCGTCGCGGCCACCATGGTCGGCTCGGTGACGAAGTTCCGGATCGCTCTGCCGTTCCGGGCGTCGGTGCTGGTGCTGATGGCCGGCCTGCAGGAGAGCAAGCTGACGAACCTCGCCGCGGGCGACGGCGACCGCGACTCGGTCGGGGTGCTGCAGCAGCGCCCGTCACAGGGATGGGGCGGCGGCAAGGCCTCGGCCCTCACCGATGTCGGCGAGGCCACCCGCGAGTTCCTCGAAGCGCTGGTCAAGGTGCCCGACTGGCAGACCATCGCGCCGGCCGACGCGATCCAGGACGTCCAGATCTCGGCAGACGGCAGCGCCTACGCCCAGCACCAGAGCGAGGCGACGACGTTGGCGACCGCGCTGCAGGGCGTCAAGGCGGCGGGCATCTCGTGCAGCTTCGACGCCCCGACGCAGGTGGCTGCCACCGCCACCGTCGTGCAGGAGGCCGGCAAGGAACTCGGCATCACGACACCGACCGCCAGCGGGAACACGGTGCGGGTGCCGGGCGCCCACTGGCAGACGGCGGCGTGGTTCGTGGCGAACGCCGACCGGCTCGGCATCGAGCAGGTCGACTACGCCGGCCACCGCTGGACCCGAACGGCTGGGTGGAAGGCGTCGAACTCGTCCTCGGCCGCGGTGGTCGCGACAATGTACGAGTCGAAGAAGTAGCTGCCTACTCGGCGTGCTCGACGGGCGGCAGATCCTTGATCCACTGCGGGTCGTGCTCGGTCCTGCCGGTCTTCGACGCACCGCCCGGCGAGCCAAGGTCGTCGAAGAAGTCGACGTTGGCCTTGGTGTAGTCACGCCACTTGTCGGGCAGGTCGTCCTCGTAGAAGATCGCCTCGACGGGGCACACCGGCTCGCAGGCGCCGCAGTCGACGCATTCGTCGGGGTGGATGTAGAGCATCCGGCCACCCTCGTAGATGCAGTCGACCGGGCACTCCTCGATGCAGGCCTTGTCGAGCAGATCCACACAGGGCTCGGCGATTACGTACGTCACGGACAATCCTCCGGGGAGCTATGAGATCTGTGTCGGCGGAACCGGCAGACTGACAGTATGCCGACCGCGATAGAGCCTAGCTGGGTCGGGCGGCGCGTCAGCGTGCGCCGCGTCGTCGACCGGGCCGACGACGGCGGGCTGCGCTTCGGCGACGTCGTCGGGGACCTCGTCGGCCTCGACGCGCGGACCGCGGTCATCGAGGCGCGGCGCGGGCTCGTCGAGGTGCCCGTCGAGCTGGTGGCCCTGGCCAGGATCGCCGAGCCCTCGACGGCCGACGAGCTGACGCTGGAGCGGCTGGCCGCCCGCAGCCTGCGGGCAGCGGACACCGCGCAGCTCGGCGGTTGGCTGCTGCGTGCCGATCACGGCTTCCTGCGCCGGGCGAACTCGGTTCTGCCGGTGGGCCAGCTCGGGATGCCGCTCGACGACGCGCTGGCCCAGGCCCACGACTGGTACGCCGCGCGCGGCCTGCCGCTGCGCATCGCGCTGCCCACCGAGGCCCGGCGGCTGCTCGACGCCGAGCTCGGCGAGCGCTGGTGGCCCGTCGAGGCGGAGTCACACGTCATGGCGGCGCGGCTCGACCATGTCACCACCCGGCCCGGCGACGCGGACGTCGTCCTGGCGAACGCGCCGGACGACGGCTGGCTGGCTCTGTACCGTGACGGCGAGTCCGTCGACGACACCGGGCGGGCGCTGCTGATGCGTCACGACCGGGTGGTGTTCGCCGCGATCCGCGAGGGCGGCCGCACGCTGGCGATCGGGCGCGGGTCGCTCGACGACGGCTGGCTCGGTGTCGCGGGGGTCGAGGTCGCTGTGGACGCGCGGCGCCGCGGACTGGCGTCATCGATCATGGCCGCGCTCTGGACGTGGGGCCGCGAGCGGGACGCCACCCGAACCTTCCTGCAGGTCGAGGCCGAGAACTCCGCGGCGCTCGCGCTGTACACCGGCCAGGGTTACTGGGTGCATCACGACTACCGGTATCGCATCGAGCCCTAGGCTGACGGTATGGCCGACATCCCGGACAACAGCAAACTGCTCGTCATCTCCTTCGACGACCCGCTGCGCGCGCAGGAATTCCTGCTCGCGACCGCACGCCTCGGTCGCGACGAGGAGTTGCAGGTGCACGACGCGGTGATCGTCGTCCGCGACGCCGACGGCACCTCGCACGTCCGTGAGACCACCGACATCACGCCGGCGCGGGCAGGGCTCGGCGGCGGCGTGTGGGGCCTGCTGCTGGGCACGCTGTTCGGCGGCCCGATCGGCGGGCTCGTCGTCGGCGCGGCGACTGCGGGCGGCGGCGCGCTGATCGCCAAGCTGCTCGACACCGGTATCCGCGACGCCACCGTCGAGGAGCTGCGCAGCGCCGTGCCGCCCGGACGCACCGCGGTGGCGCTGCTCGTCAGCCACGTGTCGGTGGCCGACCTGCAGCGCGAACTGACTCGTTTTCCGCACGCCGAGCTGGTCGAGTCCGACCTGCCGCCGGCCGCCGTCAACGCCGTGCAGGAGGCCCTGCGCGAGGCCGACCGCGAGCCGTTCACCCAGTAGTCCATTCACCCAGTGGCGCGGCTCGGGTCGCCCAGGCCCGGCGCGATGCTGACGACCGTGATCGTGCCGGCCAGCGCACCACCCAGCAGCACGCCGTACGCCACCCACTGCGGGTTACCGCCCGGCAGGATCACGTCGCCCTCCGGCCGGCCGAGCACCCCGAAACCGATGATCACGACCAGCCAGGACACGAACGGCAGCGCGACGCCCAGCATGCTGGGCACCACTGTGCGGGCCAGCAGGGGTAGCCCGACGTTCGTGACCAGCGCGGCGACGACCGCCACCGGTACCAGCGTGCTGCCCGCGTACAGCGGGACGAGCAGCGCCTCGAGGGTCGCGGCAAGCGCGGCGGACAGGCAGATGAGCAACACCGCCAGCCAGGCGACGACGCCGCCTCTCGCGGACCGGGGTGCCGTCATCGCACGACGCCGAACAGATCGTGCGCCGGGGCGGGGTAGCCCGGTGCGGCACGGAAGAACTCCGTTGCCGACACCCGCCGTCCGAGCCCGTTGGACAGCGCGTAGAAATCGCCCCACACCGACACCTGCGTGGCATGCGCCTGCAGCGCCGCGCGCTTGGCTTCCAGCGCGCCGCCGGCCTCGATCGTCGTCGTGACGTGATCGTCGGGCGCGCCGAACCCCAGCTGCGAGCGGTCGGCGTCGAACGGCACGCCGGGCTCGGCCTCGACTGCTGCGACGTCGCGGTCGAGTGCGGAGTCGGGGTCGGCCGTCCAGAACACCTGCGTCACCGGCACCGCTGCGACCGCGGCCATCGTGACGCGGTGGGCCATGACGTGGTCGGGGTGGCCGTAGCCGCCGTTCGGGTCGTAGGTGACCACGACCGTGGGCTGCACCTCGCGCAGCACCGCGGCCAGGGCGGCCACCGCCTCGGCGAACACCGCGTCGTCCTTCGTCGCCCGGTGGAAAGCCCGTGGGTGGTCGTTGGCCGGTGAGCCAAGCATGCCGCTGTCGCGGTACCGCCCGGCGCCGCCGAGGAAGCGGTGATCCCGCACGCCCAGCGCGCGCATCGCGACCGCGAGCTCGGCGATGCGATAGCCGCCGAGCTGGTCGGCCTGCCCCGCCTCGAGCCCGGCAAGCTCCGGGACGAGGATCTCGCCCTCCTCGCCCAGCGTGCAGGTGAGCAGGGTGACCGGAACGCCGAGTCGGGCGTAGTGCGCCATCGTCGCCCCTGTGGTGATCGACTCGTCGTCGGGGTGCGCGTGCACGAGTAGCAGGCCGGAGGTCAGCGCAGTTTCACCCGCGGGTCGAGCACCGCGTAGAGCATGTCCACGACGATGTTCATGACCACCACCGCCGTGGCGGCGATGATCACGATGCCAATGATCACCGGAAGGTCCTGGTTCGTGATCGCGACGACCGATTCGCGGCCCAGGCCCGGCAGGCTGAACACCGACTCGGTGAGGATCGCGCCGCCGAGGGCGACGGCGACGTCGACACCGAATTGGGTGATGACCGGCGTCAGCGCACTGCGCAGGGCGTGCCGCAGGATGACCCGCCATTCGCGGATGCCCTTGGCACGGGCCGTTCGGATGTAGTCCTCGCCGAGGACCTCGAGCATCGAGGTGCGGCTCAGCCGGGTGTACGCCGCAGCCGAGATCAGCGCGAGCGTGAACCACGGCAGGATCAGGTGCCGGAACCACTGCCACGGATCGGACAGCGTCGAGTATCCGGCGGCCGGGAACCAGTTGTGGCCCGCCTTGGCCGGCAGGTAGAAGAGCAGGTAGATGAAGGCGAAGCCGAGCACGAAGACCGGGACGGAGTAGAAGAACAGGGCCAGCCCGGTGAACGAACGGTCGGCCAACGATCGTGGCTTCACCGCCGCGTAGACACCGCTGGCCACGCCGAGGATGAACCAGATGATGGCGCCGCCGATCACGAGCGAGATCGTGACCGGTGCGTCCTGCTTTAGCACGGTGGTCACCGGCAGCTGGTGGTAGTAGTCCTGGCCCAGGTCGCCGTGCAGGATGATCCTGGTGATGAAGTGCCAGTACTGCTCGAGGATCGGCTGGTCGAGCCCGAGGTTGTGGTACACGCGGTTCACCAGTTCCGGGGTCGCCTGCCGGCCGGCCAGGCGGTGAGCCACGTTCTTCGGGTCGCCGGCGAAGAACAGCAAGTACACGGAGAACGTGACGATGAGCAGGACGATGATGCTCTGGACGATGCGCCGCAGCAGGAAGCGGATCATCGGCCCGCCTCGTCGTCCTTGGTGAGCGAGGTAGGCACGGCACCGGGCATGGACCCGGGTTCACCGCCCGGGTCGCCCTCGTCGGAGCTACCGGTACTGACGGAACGCGCCGCGGCCGCCGGGCTGCGCAGGGCCATCCGGCGGCGCTTCTTGCGCTGCGGGATGAGCCTGTCGCTGCGCGGGTCGAAGGCGTCGCGCACGCCGTCGCCGAGGATGTTGAACGCCAGCGTCGTGATCAGCAGCGCAAGACTCGGGAAGAAGAGGAACCACCAGGCCTGCAGGTAGAGCTGGTTGTCGGAGGCGTCGCTGATCATCTCGCCCCAGTCGGCGGTGGGCGGCTGGATGCCCACGCCGAGATAGGACAGCGCCGCCTCGGTCACCACCGACACCGGGATGAGCAGCGTCGCGAACACGATGGCCGGGGCGATGACGTTGGGCAGGATGTCGACGAACATGATTCGCAGGTCGCCCGCCCCCAGTGAGCGGGCCGCCTCCACGAAGTCCTTCTCCCGCAGCGAGATCACCTGGCCGCGAATGATGCGCGCCACGGACGCCCAACCGAAGACTGCGATGACGACCATGATCAGGAAGACGCCGATCTGACCGACGACCGAGGCCAGCGAGATACCGAACAGCAGGTACGGGATCGCGAGGACGCTGTCGATGATGCGCGAGATGATGCTGTCGACGATGCCGCCGAGGTAGCCGGCCAGCAGGCCGAGCACGACGCCGACAACGATGGACAGCACCGTTGCGCCGATGCCGATGACGAGGGCCGTGCGCGCGCCGTAGGCGATACGCACGAGGACGTCCCGGCCGGCCTGGTCGGCGCCGAACCAGAAACTCGAGTTCGGGCCGGCCGGCAGGCCGACATTCGAACGGGCGTTCGGTCCGTAGTACTGGTCGTTCGGGCCGTGGCCGGTGATCTTGGCGAAGACCGGGGCCGCGATCGCGATCGCGATGATCACGATGATGACCACGCCCGAGATCATGGCTCCGCGGTCGCGGCGAAGCCGGACGAACGCCAGCGCCAGCGGGCTGCGCCCCTGGATCTTCTTGCCGCTGCCGTCGCCGGCAGTCTCCAGGACCTCCGCCGCGGCGGCGGGGTCGGTGCCCGCGCTGAAATCGATGCTTGCGCTCACTGTGCGCCCTTACCTGTGTCTGGGACGGTGGTGGTCGTGGTGGCAGACGGGATGACGGCGGCCACATCGACGAGTTCGACCGACCGCAGGGTCTCGCCGCGCTCGACGGGGAAATAGCACGCGGCCAGGTGACCGCTGGCGTCGTCCAGTCGTGGCTCGAGTG
This sequence comes from uncultured Jatrophihabitantaceae bacterium, assembly GCA_964657545.1. Taxonomy (GTDB): domain Bacteria; phylum Actinomycetota; class Actinomycetes; order Mycobacteriales; family Jatrophihabitantaceae; genus Jatrophihabitans. Next base: position 6,314 of record CAZZVT010000026.1, on the reverse strand, counting down.
TCGGGATGACGTCCGAGCACTTCTCCTGGACCTTGGGGCACCGCGGATGGAACGAGCAGCCACTGGGCAGGAAGATGGGCGAGGGCGGGTCGCCGGGCAGGATCACCCGCTGCCGCTGGTGCACGGCGTCCGGGTCCGGCTCCTGCGCCGCAGACAGCAGCGCCGAGGTGTACGGGTGCCGGGGAGCGGCGAACAGATCCTCGGTGTCCCCGATCTCGACGATCTTGCCGAGGTACATGACCGCCACGCGGTTGCTGATGTGCCGCACCACCGACAGGTCGTGCGCGATGAACAGGTAGGTCAGGCCCAGCTCGCCCTGGAGGTCGGAGAGCAGGTTGAGGATCTGCGCCTGGATCGACACGTCCAGTGCCGACACCGGCTCGTCGCAGATGATGACGTCGGGGCGGATCACGAGCGCACGGGCGATGCCGATGCGCTGGCGCTGGCCCCCGGAGAACTCGGCCGGGAAGCGGTTGTAGTGCTCGGGGTTCAGCCCGACGAGCTCCATCGTCTCCTGGACGGCGCGCTTCTGCGAAGCGCGGTCTCCGACGTTGTGGATGCGCAGCGGGTCGGCGATGATCGAGCCGATGCGGCGCCGCGGGTTCAGCGATCCGTACGGGTCCTGGAAGATCATCTGGATACGGCGGCGAAGCGGGCGCAACTGCCGGCGCTTGAGGGTGCTGATGTCCTGACCGTCGAGCGTGATCGTGCCCGAGTCGATGTCGTAGAGGCGGCTCGCGCAGCGGGCCAACGTCGACTTGCCGCAGCCCGTCTCGCCGACGAGGCCGAGTGTCTCGCCGCGCCGCAGCTGCAGGCTGACGTCGTTGACGGCGTGGACCTTGTCGCGGTTGCGCCTGAACAGCGAACTGGACTGGACCGGGAACTCCTTGACGACCTGGTTCAGCTCGAGCAGGACGTCGCCCTGTCCGTCGCGGGCGGGCGCGGGCTGGGGCAAGTCGGCCGGCAGCTCGGGCGCCCCGGAGGACGGTGTGGTGATCGAGACGTCGCTCATCAGGCGTTCACCGCACTTTCGCTGGCAGCGTAGACCCGGGCCGAGTCGTCGACCCGGGTGGTGTCGTGGGGCAACCAGCAGGCCGACCGGTGCGCCGGGTTCGCGCGCACCTCGGCGAGTAGCGGGAGCTGGGTGCGGCACTGGTCCATGACGTAGGGGCACCGGGGATGGAACGAGCAGCCACCCGGCAGGGTCACCAGGCTCGGCGGCTGACCGCCGATCGAGCTCAGCCGCTGCTTCGCAGTCCCCGAGGACGGGATCGAGCGCAGCAGGCCTGCCGTGTAGGGGTGGTGCTGCGCGTAGAAGATGTCGCGCAGCGGGGCTTCCTCGATGATCCGGCCCGCGTACATGACGCAGACGCGGTCGGCCATCCCGGCGATGACGCCGAGGTCGTGGGTGATCATGATGATCGCGGTGCCGAACTCGGCCTGCAGCCGGTTGAGGACCTCGAGAACCTGCGCCTGGACGGTGACGTCGAGCGCAGTCGTCGGCTCGTCGGCGATGAGCAGCTTGGGGTTCAGCGACATCGCCATCGCGATCATCGCGCGCTGCCGCATACCGCCGGAGAATTGGTGCGGGAAGTCGTCGACGCGCCGGTCGGGTTGCGGGATGCCGACCAGACGCAGCAGGTCGACGGCCCGTGACTTGGCGGCCCGCCTGCTGATGTCCTCGTGCGCCCGGATCTGCTCGGTGATCTGCGCACCCACCCGGTAGTACGGGTGCAGGCTCGACAGCGGATCCTGGAAGATCATCGCGATCTCCGCGCCCCGGATGCCCCGCAGCTTGGCTGGCGACATCGTGAGCAGGTCCTCGCCGAGGAACGACGAGCGGCCCGTGATGTCCGCGCCACGCAGCAGGCCCACGAGCGCCTGTGTGCTGACGCTCTTGCCTGATCCCGATTCACCGACGATGCCGAGGGTCTGCCCGGCGTCGAGCTGGAAGGAGATGTTCTGGACAGCCTTGACGTCACCGTCCGGGGTATCGAACGTGACGCTGAGGTCGTCGACTTCTAGGAGCATGAATCCACCGATTCCGACCGTTGGTACAGGTGCGACCGGCGGGCCGCACCGCGACAGATCCTGTCACGGTACGACCCGCCGGTGCGGGGCCCTACGTCAGCTCGCAGAGAGCCAGACGTTGGTCGGGTCGATCTGCTGGAACGCCGGGATGGCGACCGTGTTGTGCACGTGACTCGCGTGGTACGTCGGCTGGTTGTCTGCCGTGATCGGGAAGATCGCGGCGTCGTTGGTGACGATCGAGTCGGCCTGCGCCCAGAGCTTCGCGGCCGCCGTTGCATCGGCGGTGGTGGAGGCCTGGTTGACCAGCGCGTCGACCTTCGGGTTGTCGTAGAAGCCGAAGTCGCTGCCGTTCGGCGGGTACGCGGTGCCCGACTTGCCGGCGTTGCCGTAGAACAGCGGGCCGAAGTAGGACTTGGCGGCGTCGCCGTACCAGTCCGGGCCCCAGCCGGCGATGGAGATGTCCCACGTGCCGGCTTTGGCGACCGAGGGGACCTGCAGGTACTTCGCGTAGAAGTCCGCGTTGGCGGCCGGCACGCCGATGACCTTGATCCCGGCCTTGCTGAGGTCCTGGTTCATGGTCAGGTAGATCGCCTTGGACGTCGACGACGCCGGGCGGTAGAGGATCTTGAGGGTCAGGTTGGACTTGCCGGCCTTCTTCAGGTCACTCTTGGCCGCACTCACGTCGTTCGGGAACGGGTCCGGGCTCGTGTTGCTCGTGGTGCCCGACAGCCCGGCAGGCAGGATGTGCGTCAGCGGCGGGGAGACCGCCGCGCCTGCGAGGTCGACCGTGAAGTGCTCACGGTTGAGCGCCTTGGACAGGGCTTGGCGCACCGCCACGGTCTTCAGGGCGCCGCCGTTGTTCGGCGAGACCGTGTTGAACACGACGTAGGGGTTGGAGCTGTACTCCGGCGTGATGTTGAGGTTCTTGTCCTTCGACGCGATCAGCTGCGGGATGGAGGTGTTCGGCGGGTAGGTGTCCCACTCCATGTCCGCACCCGAGGTGTTGGCTTGCAACTGGGTCTGGATCGAGTCCTGGTTGCCGGTCATGTTCACGTCGATCGCGTCGACGTAGGCCTTGCGCACCGTGTCCGTCGAGGACTCCCAAGCCGAGTTGCGGGCGAACGTGTAGGACTTGGTCGCGACGTAACTGGTGATCTTGTACGGGCCGTCCGAGACGGTGTGCTGGGCGAGCTGTGCGCTGGCCGGGATGTACTTGTCGTACTCCTTCGGGGCCGGCGAGAACGCGGTCAGCGCGAGCTCGTTGGTGAAGTACGACGCCGGGCTCGTCAGCTTGAACACGACCGTCTGCGGGTTGCTCGGGCTGACGGTGACACCGGCGATGGTGTGCGAGTTCTGGTACGCGGCGATGGCCGAAGCCGACTTCGCGTCGACCTTGGCGAACCCGTCGCAGTAGGACTGCATGCCGACGATGAGCGCCTCGAAGTCGGGCATGCCGCCGAACGGCTGGGCCGGGTTGCAGGTGCGCTTGACGCCGCGGACCTCGTCGGCAGCGGTCACCTGCCGGGCCGGCGAGGTGTCCCACTTGACGCCGGCCTTGATGGTCAGGCTGACCGTCTTGCCGCCGTCGGTGATGCCACCGTTGGTGAGCGAGGGGACCTGGGTCGCGATGTCCGGGACGAGGTCTGTGGTGTGACCCGGGGTGGCCGGGTAGGTGACCAGCTGGCGGCTCCACATGCGCTCGCTCAGGTAGTCGGTCGTGTAGTACGAGACGTTCGGGTCGACGTAGGTGACGTCACCGACGCCGAGCATGTGCAGCGTGCCACCCGACTTCGGAGTTCCGGACTCGTTCGTGTTCGCCGGGAACTGCGAGGCACTGGCGCCGGACTTCGAGCCCGAGCCCGTGCTCCCACCGGTGGGCGCGTTGTCGCCACCGCTGGAACCGGAGCACGCGGCCACCAGCGCCAGTGTCACGCCGGAGGCTGCGACGCCAAGCACATAGCTTCTTCTCATCGATTCCTACTCCTTTAGTAGAGCGAGTGTGTCTCGCTCGTCGTCATCGGCCAGCGAAGCCCCGAGCGGCGCCTGCCGCAAGGTCGCCCGCTGTTGCACGGCCAATCGTGACCAAATGTTGATATCGGACGTTCGGGCGAAGATTTCCGGAAGGCTATACCGCAGACCGGAAATTTAGGCGCCGAAACCGGGTGGGCATCGACGCTTCCGGTGCGCGACTCAGCTGCTTGACAGCCACACGTTGGTCGGATCCGGCTGCTGGTACGCCGGGATCGGGATCGTGTTGTGCACGTGCGACGCGTGGTAGTTCGGCTGGCTCGGTGCGGTGATGGGGTACAGCGCCGCATCCTTCATGGCAATCACATCGGCCTGGGCCCACAGCTTGGCGGCAGCGGTCGAATCGGACTGCGAGGACGCCTCGTTGGTCAGCTGGTTGACCGTGGCGTTGTTGTAGAAGCCGTAGTCGCTGCCGTTGGGCGGGTAGGCCGAGCCGGACTTGCCGTCGTTGCCGTAGAGCAGTGGCGCGAAGAACGACCGGGCAGCATCGCCGTACCAGTCCGGGCCCCAGCTCGCGATGGCGATGTCCCAGGTGCCGGACTTGTCGACGCTCGGGACCTGCAGGTACTTGGTGTAGAAGTCCGCGTTGGGCACGCCCTGTCCGACCACCGTGATGCCGGCCTGCTTCAGGTCTTGCTGGAGGGTCAGGAAGATCGCCTTCGAGTCGGCCTTGGCCGAGCGGTACAGGACCTTGAGGGTCAGATTCTTGTGCCCGGACGCCGCCAGGGCCTTCTTCGCCGCCGCGAGGTCGTAGGGATAGGGATCCGGGCTCGCGTTGTTCGTAGAACCCGAGATGCCGGCCGGAAGCACGTGGGTCAGCGGCGGCGAGACCGCCGAACCGGACAGGTCGACGGTGAGGTGGGAGCGGTTGATCGCCTCACTCACCGCGCGACGCACGGCGACGTCCTTCATCGCGCCGCCGTTGTTGGGCGATACCGAGTCGAACACCAGGTACGGAGTGATGCCGAACGTCGCAGTGACGTTGAGGTTCTTGTCCTTCGACGTGATCAGACTCGGCACGGTGGTGTTCGACGGGAAGGCATCCCACTCCATGTCGGCATTGGGCGCGTTGGCCTGCAGCTGCGTCTGGATCGAGTCCTGGTTACCCGTCTCGTTGACCACGATGTTGTCGACGTAGGCCTTGCGCACCGAGTCGGTCGAGGCCGTCCAAGACGGATTGCGCTCGAAGTCGATCTCCTTCGTCGGGGTGTACTTCGTGATCCGGTACGGGCCGTCGGAAATCGTGTGCTGCGCGAGCTCGGCGCCGGCCGGGATGTAGGCGTCGTACTCCTTCGGCGACGGCGAGAACACCGGCATGGCCAGCATGTCGGTGAAGTAGGACGCCGGGCTGGTCAGCTTGTAGACGACGGTCAGCGGGTTCTTGGGGTCGGCGGTGACGCCGGCGATCGTGTGGCTGTTCTGGTAGCCGGCGATGGCGGTGGCCGACTTCGGGTCGACCTTCGCAAAGCCCGCGCAGTAGTCCGAGAGCCCGACGACGAGCGTCTCGAAGTCCGGCATGCCGCCGAACGGCTCGGCCGGGTTGCAGGACCGCTTCAAACCGCGCACGAGATCGGCCGCGGTGACCTGTCGCGCCGGTGTGGTGTCCCACTTCACGCCGCTCTTGATGGTCAGCGTGACCGTCTTGCCGCCGTCGGCGATGCCGCCGTTTGCCGTGGTGGGCACCTGGGTGGCGATGTCGGGTACGACCTCGGTCGTCTTGCCGACCTGCGCGGGATACGTGAGCAGCTGCCGGCTCCACATGCGCAGGTTGAGGTAACCCACGCTGTAGTAGGAGATGTTCGGGTCCATGTAATCGACGTCGCCGGTACCCAGCAGGTGCAGGGTGCCCCCACGCTTGGGGGTACCTCCGGCGTTGACGTTCACCGGGAACTGCTGTGCGCCGCTCGACTTCGACGTGCTCGTCTTGGTCGAGCCGGACGACGAACACCCGACCACCACGCTCAACACGACACACGACACGGCCACGCCGATCGCCGGAGTTCGTCTCATCACTTATGCGCTCCTGTCTGCGTTCACAGCGGCTACTTGCGATGTGCTGCGTACAGCACTATGGCACGCAGACATTACGGGCATCGCGGGGCAACCCACGGCCGCTGAATAAATTGTGACCAACCGTTGACCTGACGGGGGGTTGCGTCGGTCAGCGTCGGTCGGGCAGGAACGGGAAGTCGTGGCGGACGCTCCGGACGACCTCGGGATCGACGTCGGCGGTGAGGACGGCGGGTTGCGGGCCG
>CAZZVT010000025.1:27590-28956 GCA_964657545.1 uncultured Jatrophihabitantaceae bacterium | reverse complement strand
CTCGCCAGTATCGCCAACAACACGAACACCGCGCAGACCGCCGCCTACTTCACCTGCACGGCGGCCGCGGTCGGGGAGTCGACCACCCGCGCCTACGCCGCGTACCCGCTCAACGAGGCAAGCGGCCTCACTGCCACCGACGTGTCCGGCAACGGCCACAACGCGAGCTACACCGCGCTCGGCGTGACCCAGGGTGTCGCCGGGCCCTGCCCCCGCGACTATGCAAAGGCTGCGACCTTCGACGGCCTGACCGGCGGCGTGTACGACTCCACCGGTGTTGCGACGTCGGCCCAGCAGAGCGACGAGATCTGGTTCCGTACCAACACCACCGGCGGGGGGCTGCTGATCGCCTCGTACTCGGTCGCCAATCCGCTGCTGGGCGGCGGCGGCGCGGACCGGGTGGTGTACATGACGACGTCGGGACAGCTCGTCTTCGGTGTCTACAACACCTCGACGCGAGTAGCGACGTCGCCGCTGGCCTACAACGACAACAACTGGCACGAGGCGCAGGGCGTCCTGAGTACAACGGCCGGCGCCAGCCTGTACGTCGACGGTGCGCTCGTGGCCAACAACTCCACCGCCACCACGGCCAACACTTTCACGGAGTACACGCGGTTGGCCGTCGGGTCGCTCTCGGGGTGGCCCAACGTCGGGGGGACGGGCGTGCTCCCCGGCGCCTGGCGCGGCTCGCTCGCCTACGCGGCGATCTACCGCTACCCGTTGACGGCCCAGCAGGTGCAGCAGCACTACACCGCCGGGCGCTGACCCCGACCACGCAGCAACCGCTGCGGTCGGCCGCCGTTACGGGCAGGCTGTCCGCGTGACCGAGGACCTCCAGCGTTTCGTGACCGCCCAGGACGACGGCGCCACCCACGACCGTGCCCTGGCCGAACTGCGCGCGGGCCGCAAGAGCAGCCACTGGATGTGGTTCGTGTTCCCCCAGCTCGCCGGGCTCGGCCGCAGCGCGACCGCCCGGCACTATGCCCTGGCCTCGGTGGACGACGCGCGCGCCTACCTCGGGCACCCGGTGCTCGGCCCGCGCCTGCGGGAGTGCGCAACCGCCCTGCTCGAGGTGTCCGGGCGGAGCGCGACGGACGTTCTCGGCGACGTCGATGCGCTGAAGCTGCGTTCGTCGATGACCCTGTTCGCGCTCGCCGACCCCGACGACCTGCTCTTCGCCGACGTGCTGGCCCGTTACTTCGACGGCGAGCCCGACCCCGCCACGGTCGACCTCCTCAACGACCAGAAGCGGTCTGGCGACGTCGCGTTTTAAGCAGAACGCCGGCCGACCCGTGGGGGTCGAAAAGCTACGAGTGGGCCACCGCGTCGCCGCCGCCGGTCCACAACTTCGACCGGCAGCCCGTCT
>CAZZVT010000025.1:0-27580 GCA_964657545.1 uncultured Jatrophihabitantaceae bacterium | reverse complement strand
CGACCCGTGGGGGTCGGCCGGCGTCGAGCGGAATCAGGCGGACTTGGCGAGGTCCGCGATCGTCGTCAGGCTGTACTTCTTGGCCGTCGCGGCGGTCACCACGATGGCGTCCTTGTCCTGGGCCGCGGACTGGTCGAGCACCGTCAGCTTCGAGGGCACCGCCGTCTTGAGCGCGGCCAGGACGTCGGTCGAGCTGGCGGCCGTCGCGGTCTTGTCGAAGTACTGCAGCAGCACGCCGCTGTACTCGGGGATGACGTCGATCGAGCCGTCCTCGAGGCCGGGGATGTAGGTCTCGCGGCTGCCGATGTTGAGCTTGGTCTTGACCGACGCGCCCTGCGCGCGCAGCGCCTCGGCGTAGATGTCGGCGAGCGTCACGTTCTCCTGGAAGTTCGCCGAACCGACCGTCAGGCTGGCGCCCTTCGCCTCGGTGCCCGCGGTGTCGAGGCCGGCGCCCTTGAGCCAAGCCTTGGCCACCTTGGCGGGGTCCTGCTTGTCGGTCTGGACCTTGATGTTCAGCGCGACGAGGTCGTCGGTGGTCAGCTTCGCCGACACCGCGTTCAGCGCCTTCGTCACGCCCGGCGTCGCCTTGGCCTTGCTGATCAGCGGCAGCACGTTCTGGGCCGTGTAGAGGCTCTTCGGGTCCTGCAGGGCGACGAAGTTGTCGGCCTTGATCGAGGGGTCGGTGGTGAAGATGTCCCCGGCGTCGATCTGGCCGTTCTTCAGCGCGTTGATCGTCAGGGCGCCGCCGGCATCGAGGGATTTGAAGCTGCCGAACGACACGTTGTAGTCCTTGGCCAGCCCCGGGATGCCGTCGACGCGCGTCTTGAACTCCGGCGGGCCGCCAAGGATGAGGCTGCTGGCGATGGTCTTCGTCGAGGTGGTCGACGAGCCGCTCGATCCGGTGGCGCCGCTACCTCCGGCCGAGCTGCTGCCGCTGCTACCGCAACCGGCCAGCGCCAATGCGGCGACGGCGACGGTTGCCGGCAGGGCTAGGAATCTGCGATTCATGTGTGTGTCTCCCTGTACTGAGGTGCCCGGACGACATGTCCGGCGGTGACGTGAATGGGTGCGGTCATACCGGCTCGGTGACCGCGCTCGGCGCCTCGATCTCGACCAGCGCCGCGCCGGCGGCGCCCTGCGTGGTCTGCCGTCTGCCGAAGCGTCCGCTGACGCCCGGCGATACGACGAAGCGTTGGACGAGGGCGAAGATGCCGTCGACGATCAGGGCGAGCACGGCGACGAGGACCGCGCCGCCGACGACCTGCCCGAAGTCGTGGGTGGACAGCCCGTCGTAGAGGAACCGGCCGAGACCGCCCAGCCCGACGTACGCCGCGACGGTGGCCGTGGCGATGACCTGCAGGGCGGCGCTGCGCAGCCCCGAGAAGATGAGCGGCAGGGCGTTGGGGATCTCGACGCGCACGAGCACCTGGCGCCCCTCCATGCCCATGCCGCGCGCCGCGTCGCGCACGGCGGGCGAGACGCTGTCGACGCCGGCGAAGGTGTTCGCCAGCACCGGTGGGACGGCCAGCAGCACCAGCACGATCTCGGTGGGGATGAGGAACACCGCCTGGCTGCGCCCCTGGAAGTGCGGGGCCAGGGCGACGTAGAACAGGATCAGCAGGCCCGTGGTCGGCAGTGACCGCACCCCGTTGACGACGCTCACGACCCAGCGGAACCGGTCGGCGTGCCCGATGGCCAGCCCGATCGGCAACCCGATGACGGCCGCGATGCCCAGGGCGATGCCCGCGTACTCGAGGTGGTTGACGATCTGGGTCGGGATGCCGTCAGTGCCCAGGCGGTCGTGCCAGTTCGCCGGGTCGTTCAGCCAGGTGATCGCGTTGCTCATCGTGCGGCCACCACCCGTCGCCACGGTGTGAGCAGCCGGGTGCCGAACACGATGATCGCGTCGATGGCGAGGGCCAACAGCACGCACAGCACGATGCCGAGCGCGATCGGCGGGTAGTACGCCTGGCCCACCGACAGCTGGAAACCGTTGGTGAACAGCTGTCCGAGCTCGGGCACGCCGATCGTGCCGGCGATGGCGACCAGGCTGACGTTCGACACCGCAGCCACCCGCAGGCCTGCCGCGACGACCGGGACGGCGATCGGCAGGTCGACCTTCATCAGCCGCTGGATGCGGGTGTAGCCCATGGCGGTGGCGGCCTGCGCGACGTCGGTGGGCACGGAGTCGAGACCGTCGGCCACCACCCGGACGAGCAACGCGACGGAGTACACGCTCAGTGCCACGACGACGTTGATCGAATCGAGGATCTGGGTGCCGAGGATGCTCGGCATGGCGACGAACAGCGCCAGCGACGGGATCGTGTAGAGCAGCCCGGTGACTGTGATCAACGGGGTGTACAGCCACGTGTAGCGACGCGCCGCGTAGCCCAACGGCACCGAGATCACCAGCCCGATGAGCACAGGCAGCACCGACAGCCAGGCGTGCGACCACAACCACGACAGCACCTCGGAGCGATGCGCGGTGAAGTAGCTGAACAGGTGCAGCGGCGACGAGCTGTCAGCCAGCGGCCGTCGACTCATAGCGCCTCGATCGCGTCCACGACGGTCGAGACGCGGACGGTACCGCGCAGTCGGCCGCTGTCGTCGACGATGACGCCCCGTCCGCTCGGTGAGGACAGCGCGGCGTCGAGCATCTCGCGCAGGGTGCCGGACTCGGGGGCGAGGGTGCCGCCGAGGTTCATCATCGCCGGGGTGATCTCGTCGGTCGCCGCGGTGGTGCCGAACGATTTCCTGCCGACGGACAGCCAGCCCTGCGGATGACGCTGGTCGTCGACGACGAGCGTCCAGTCATCACGGGCGGCATCGCGGGCGGCGGACAGCGGCTGCCCCACGAGCACGGTCTGCTCGTCCTCGAGCGGCAGCGTGCCGGCGGTGGCGAATCCCAGCGCGCGGTAGCCGCGGTCGCGGCCGACGAACCCGGCGACGAACGGGTCGGCCGGTGTCGCCAGGAGTTCGGCCGGGCTGGCGAACTGCGCCAGCTGGCCACCGACGCGCATCACCGCCACCTTGTCGCCGAGCTTGATCGCCTCGTCGATGTCGTGGGTGACGAACACGATCGTCTTGCCGAGCTCGGACTGCAGGCGCAGGAACTCGTTCTGCAGCTGCTCGCGCACCACCGGGTCGACGGCGCTGAACGGCTCGTCCATGAGCATCACCGGCGGGTCGGCGGCCAGGGCGCGGGCCACGCCGACCCGCTGCTGCTGGCCGCCGGAGAGCTGGGCCGGGTACCGCTTGGCGAACGCCGGATCGAGGCCCACCCGCTCGAGCAGGGCCATGGCCTCACGACGGGCGTCGGAACGCTTGCGGCCCTCGAGGAACGGCACGGTCGCGACGTTGTCGACCACCGTGCGGTGCGGGAAGAGCCCGGCGTGCTGGATGACGTAGCCGATGCCGCGCCGCAGCTGGGCGGGCTTGATCGCTGCGGTGTCGCGGTCGTCGAGCATGATGCGCCCGGCGCTCGGCTCGATCATCCGGTTGATCATGCGCAGCGAGGTCGTCTTCCCGCAGCCCGAGGGGCCGACCAGCACCGTGATCTCGCCCGACGGCGCCTCGAGGTCGAGGCTGTCGACCGCCGTCGTGCCGTCGGGGTACCGCTTGGTCACGCCCTCGAACCTGATCATGCAGCAGGCTCGTTCGGATTGCTGGGGATCGTCGGCACATTTTTCCCATCGGCAAAGGTCGGTCGACTATAGCCAGGCCACGTTCGGTCGCCGCATCGACGACACCTCCGTGACCCCACCGTTATCGAATCCGTGCGGTCTACTGGCGTCGTGGAGATCGGCCTCGATCAACTGTCCGGACCTGACGCGCCGGCGGTGCTGGCCCGGCTGCGCCGCAACGACCCGGTCGCGTGGGTGCCCGCCGTCGACGGTTGGCTGGTGACCGGGTACGACCTGGCGATCGACGTCATGCGCGACCCGGCGGGCTACACCGTCGATGATCCGAGGTTCAGCACCGCGCAGGTGGTCGGGCCGAGCATGTTGTCGCTCGACGGCGCCGAACACCGTCGTCACCGGGCGCCCTTCGTCACGCCGTTCCGGCCGAGCCGGGTGGAGCAGACCTTCGGTGGTTCGGTGACGGCCCTCGCCGAGGGGCTCGTCGACCGGATTCGGCCGGACGGTCACGCCGATCTGCGCACGAGTCTGGCCGGGCCGTTGTCGGTTGCTGTGATGGGTGACGTGCTCGGGCTGCGGGAGGTCGACGCGGCGACGGTGCTGGGCTGGTACGCAGCGATCGTCGACGCGGTATCGGCGCTCAGCGCGGGTGACGACCCAGGCACAGGCGCGTCGTCCGCCGTCGCCGCGCTGGCAGCGCACATCGACGCCGGCGTCGGCCCCGACTCGATCCTGACGCCTGCTCGCACGACGCTCGCCGACGCCGAGGTGATCGCCAACGCGGCCGTCATGATGTTCGGCGGTATCGAGACCACCGAGGGCATGATCCTCAACGCCGTCCAGCACCTGCTCGACCATCCCGAATGGCTGAGCCGGCTTCGTCGCGATCCCGCCCTCGTCCCGGCTGCTGTCGAGGAATCCCTGCGTCTCGAGCCGGCCGCGGCGGCCGTCGACCGCTACGCGACGCGCGACTGCAGCCTGGGTGGGGCAGCCATCTGCCGCGGCGACCTCGTCCGGGTGTCGCTCACCGCTGCCAACCGCGACCCGGCGCGCTTCCCGGACCCGGACCGGTACGACCCGTGTCGACCGGACGTCCGCGCGCAACTGTCGTTCGCGCGTGGCCCGCACGTCTGCATCGCCATGGACCTCGCTCGGCTCGAGACTCGCGCCGCCGTGCAGGCCGTGCTGTCGCTGCCCGGTCTCCGAGCGGCCGAGTCCCCGCCGCCGACCGGGCTGATCTTCCGCAAACCCGCGGCGCTGCACGTCAGGTGGGATCAGAGCGTCTTCGTCAGCACCTCGAAGTAGAGGTCGTCGCGCAGGGCGCGGCCGTTGACCAATTCCTCGTAGGGGAACGGGCGCCGCTCCCCCGTCACGGCGTAGCCCCGGCGGATGTACCAGTCGATCAACGACGTCCGTTGGCCGATCACGGTCATCTCCATCGTCGAGACGCCGAACGTCGAGTGCGCGAACCGCTCGGCCTCGGCGAGCACGACCCGGCCGACGCCGGCCGACTGCGCCGACGGGCGCACCGCGAACATGCCGAAGTACGCCACAGTCGACGAACGCCGAACGAGCTCGCAGCAGGCAATGAGCGGGTCGTTGTCGGACGCAGCGATGAGCACGACACCCGTCGGGTCGGTGATCTTGGCCAGGACGCCGGCGCGGTCGATGCGCTCGTCGTCGAGCAGATCGGCCTCGCTCGTCCACCCCTGCCGGGATTCCGGACCCCGATAGGCGAGCCGGACGAGATCGAGGACGTCGTCGACGTCCTCGACCCCGGCGGTGCGGAACATCGACGGCACGTCCCGCAAGTTATCTCAGACGGCCGCGCCGGCCTTGGTGGCCTCGGGTACCTCGACGAGGCGTCCGGACTTGACGTCGTAGAGGTAGCCGTAGATCGGGATGGACGACGGCACCAGCGGGTGGTTGCGGATACGTGCGACGTCCTCGGCCACGCTGGTGGCGTTGTCGCTGATCGTCAGCCAGTCGATGTACTTCGCCTCGGGCGAGCCCGGGCCGGTGCCGACGTCGTGGAAGCCGGTCTCGTCCAGCGCCGCGGTCTCGAGCGAGGACGCGAGCAGTCCGCGGATGACCTCGTCGGTGAAGAACTCCATGCCGCAGTCGGTGTGGTGGATGACGAACCACTCCTTGGTGCCGAGCAGCTTGTAGGAGATGACGAGCGAGCGGATGGCGTCGTCGCTCGCGCGACCCCCGGCGTTGCGGATGACGTGCGCGTCGCCCTCGGCCAGGCCGGCGTACTTCGCCGGATCGAGCCGGGCGTCCATGCAGGTCAGGATCGCGAATCCGCGCGCGGGCGGCAGGGCGAGGTCGGCCTTGGCGCCGAAGCCGGCGGCGTAGGCATCGTTGGCAGACAGGACTTCGTCGAGGATCGACATCGTGTGCTCCTGGGCTTGGTGGTTCAGCCACACTATCCCTACCGACTACATATGAAAGAGGTCGCCCTGTTTAGTTAGTAAACTTCCTTGACCGTCCAGTTTCTGGACTGTCATGATCGACTCATGACTTCCGACGCGAGCCATCCGCCCGAAGACCCCTGGTGGGAGCGGGTGTCCACCTCGGCGCTCCTGCGCGCCGCCTTCCGCAGCTACGGCGACGTCGTTCGACATGCGGTCGCCGAGGCCGGGTTCGACGACCTGCCCCGCAACGGCGCCTACGTCATCGGCGCCACGGCGAAGGACGCGCTCACCATGCGTCAGTTGCCGACGGCCTTGGGCGTGAGCAAGCAGGCCTTTAGTCAGCTGATCGACACGCTCGTGCTGCGGGGGTACGTCGAGCGCGCCGCCGACCCCGACGATCGTCGCCGGGTGCAGCTGTCGCTCACCGACCGCGGGCGGCAGATCGCCACGTTGGTCGACGACTGCGCCCGACGCTCCGACGAGGCCTTGCTGGCCCTCGTCGACGACCCGGCCCTGATCTCCTCCACCCGCCGGGTGCTCGCGAGGATGACGGCGATCCCCGGCGATGTCGGGGCGCCGCGGTGACCGCACCGGTACCGGCGCCGACCGTCGACGACGCGGTGCGCTCGCACATCTCCTGGATGACCGCCCTCGCCGGCCTGCCGGGCGGGATGACGATCGACGACGGCTCGTGGCGGTGGAGCTACGACGCGCCGAACGGCACACTGCATGCGCTGTTCCCGCAGACGATGGATGTGGACGCTGCGTGTCGAGCCCTGGACCGGGCGCGCGAACTGGACGCCGCCCACGTCGCAGTGTGGTCGGCGACCGACGTCGAGCGGCCCGAACTGGTGGACATCGGCTTCGAGGTCGGCTGGTCACCGTGCTGGATGGGGCGTTCGACCGCGGGCGTCGACGAGGCTCCACTGCGTCTCGGTCGCCGCACGATGGTGTCGGTGCGCGCTCGGCCCCGCGAGCGCGACCGCCAACCGCTGCTCGAGCGCCCCGACACCTTCCGGATCGAGGCCCGAGCCGGCGGCGCCTACGCCGGCCGGGCGTGGGGACACGTCCATGGCGGGGCAGCCGGGCTCTACGACATGGTCGTGAGAGTGCCGTTCAGGCGCCAGGGACTGGGCGCCGAGGTCGTCCTGACGGCAATGGCCGAGGCCGCCCGTCGCGGCGCGGACCGCATGACGCTCAATGCGACGCCGGAGGGCGAGTTGCTCTACCGCAGCTGCGGCTTCGTGCGGCTGGGCACGGGCCGGACGTGGTGGTGGCACCGCGACCGCGTCGGGGCCGGTGCCCAGCCCAGATCGTGATCGGAGCGCAGGCCGGTAATCGTGGCTCAGGTGAACACGACGTCTACGGAAGGCGCATTGCGAGCGCCATTGGCGGCTCGGATCGCCCGGTGTCCTTTTCGGACTGTATTACGGCCGTCATACGATTTGGGGAAATACCGGTCCGCCGTCGACGACTCGCCCGAGAACGCGTTGCTGAACTGGTTGCGACTCATACTGCTCCCAAGGTGATGATGTTTTCGCGCACAGAACAGCGCGGAAGCCAGCATCTCGACTCGGTTATGGCATCGGGACGACGGTCTTTCCCGCGGTTTCATTCGTCGTCAGTGCGATCGAGATGTAGAAACAGATCAAGGCGTCGACGAGGCCGAGGTAGCCGCCGATTTTCAGTGTGTCGGCCCCGCCGGGTAGTGCGTAGAAACCCGCGGCGAGAAAGAAGAACACAATGGCGAGCAGGAACTGCTGCGCGAGCACGACCTTGGACACGAACAGCACGGGTAGGCACAATCCGAGTGACATGACTCCCCAGATCAGGAGGTACGTTCCGAAGGCGTCCCCGAAGTGCGCGGCGCCGACGGCCTTCTGCAGCACGGCGGCGTTGAACTGGAGAAGGATGCCGACCGAGAGCCAGAATGCGCCGTACAGGCAGCCGATCACTCCGGCGACCATGATGCCGGCCCGGAAGTTCATGATTCCGCCGACGAAGATCGCGATCGCGCCGACACTGAAGGCGACCGGGATGACGATTCCCTGTGCTGCGGTGTCGAACAGGTCGGCGAACGCCGCGGACAGCAGGGCGAGAACGATCCCGAGTGCGCCGAGTTGCAGCGAGATGCCGGCCGGGGCTTTTCGGAAGTAGATGCCCTCCCCGCCGACCTGCGGTCCGGGGCTGTGCTCGTCGAGGGACGGGGACGGCCGTTTCTGTTCGACTACGGACATGGTGGTTCCTCTCACGGGATGATCGGGCTGCACCAGTCGACCGCCCCGCTGTTTCCCGGTGCCTCCCGAAATGAACAAGAACGCATTACGAAAAACGGGGTCCGGTATCGCAGGTGATCGAGACGCAGGGTCGTTACCGCCGCGAAACAATCGACATCGGGGTCAGAGGAATGCGAAACCGTCGCCACGGTAGGTCGGCACCCGGGCGACGACGCGTGCGTCGTCGACGAGGTGCAGGTGATCGACGTGTTCGCACAGCTCGCCGGCCTTCGTGTGCCGGAACCAGACGCGGTCGCCGATCCGCAGGGCCGCAGCGCCCGGCCCGAACAGCGGCGTCTGTGCCTCGCCGGCACCCTCGTTGGCGGTGAGATGCAGGTCGGTGGGCCAGACAGGCGTCGGCAGCCGGTCGAAGCCGGGCGCGCCCGACGCCGTCCACCCGCCACCGCCGACGGTCGCGATCTGGGGGGTCGGGCGCCGCACGACCGACAGGGCGAAGAACGCGGCCGGAACGGGTTGGAAGTGCCGGTAGGTGTCGAACAGCGCCGGCCCGTACAGGCCCGAGCCGGCAGCGACCTCGGTGACCGCGGGCTCACTGGACGTGCTCTCGAGCGACCCGGTGCCACCGCCGTTGACGAACTCCAGCGGCGCGACCTCGCGCACCGCGGCCACCACCGCGGCCCGTCGCGAGCGCAGCTCGTCCGTCGACTTCCGCTGCATGGCGCGGATCGCTTTGCTGCGTAGCACCGAGGACGGTGAGCTGCCGCCGTCGTCGCCCACGCCGGCGATCTGCGCCTCGTAGGCCATCAGCCCGACGAGCCGGAAACCAGGCCGGCGCACGACCTCTCGAGCCAGGGCGACCGCGTCGGACGGGCTGTGCAGCGGCGAGCGCCGGACCCCGACGTGCACCCGCCCGCCGGCCAGCTTGAGCGAGGCGTCGAGGTCCAGGCAGATCCGCAGCTCGACGCCGCCCGGGCCGACGACGGAGGCCAGGAAGTCCAGGTGCTCCACCGAGTCGATCATCAGGGTCACCCGGGCCGCGAGGGCGGCGTCGCCGGCAAGTCGACGCAGCGCGCCGCGATCGGCCGAGGGGTAGGCGACCACGACGTCGTCGACCCCGCCGTCACCGTCGACGTCGGACGCGAGCCACAACGCCTCGGCCAGCGTCAGCGCGAGCACGCCGTTGTAGCCCGGCAGGGCGAGCACCGACAACGTCAGCGCCCGGCAGCGGACCGACTTGGACGCGAGCCGGATCGGGGTGCCACTGGCCCGGCGTACCAGATCCAGGCTGTTGCGGCGCAGTGCCGCGAGGTCGACGACCGCGAACGGCGGGTCGAGCCCGGCCGTCGCCTGCTCCAGCGCACCGAAGTCGGCGGATGTCGCGGGCCGGATCTCGTCGAGCGTGATCGCCGCAGCCATGGCGACGACCGTAGTTCACCCCGGTCGGTCGCGATGCGGGTATGAACTAGAAGCATGGCGGCGAGCTGGCGGGCGGGACGCGGCATCGCCGACATCACCGGTGAGGCCGCCGGCTGCGGCATGCTGGGGTACGGCAAGGCCGGCCAACAGACCGCCGGCATCCACCTGCGGCTGCGGTCGCGGGCGTTCGTCCTCGAGACCGGCGGGGACTGCCTGCTGCTGGTGGTCAACGAGATGCCGCTGCCCATGGAGAGCGTCACGCAGGAGGTCCTGCGCCGGCTCGCCCTCAGCTACGGCGAGCGGTACCGCGAGGACAACCTGCTGCTCGCCGCGACGCACACCCACTGCGGTCCGGGCGGGTACTCCCACCACGCCACCTACAACTCCAACACCGGCGGCTTCCGGCCGGTGACGTTCGCGGCCATCGTCGACGGCACCCTGGCTGCGATCGCAGCTGCCCACGACGACCTCGCCGCCGCCGACCTGCGCCTTGCCCAAGGTCAGCTGCACGACGCCAGCACCAACCGTTCGCGCAGCTCCTTCGACCTCGACCCGCCCGCCGACCGCGCCCACTTCCCCGACGCCGTCGACCCGCTGACCACGCTGCTGCGCATCGAACGCGCCGGACAGTTGGTCGGCGCGATCAACTTCTTCGCCACGCACGGCACGAGCATGACGAACACCAACACCCTGATCAGCTCCGACAACAAGGGGTACGCCGCGTACCACTGGGAGCGGCTCGTCGCAGGCGTCGACTACCGCCTCGACGCCACCCCCGAGGTGATCACCGCTTTCGCGCAGACCAACGCCGGCGACATGTCGCCGAACCTGAACCCGGCGCCCGATCGCGACGCAGTGCGCGGGCCCTCCGAGGACGAGTTCGAGAACACCCGTCTGATCGGCCTGCGCCAGTACGCCGCAGCCGCCGAACTCGCCCGCGTCGACGCCGACCTGCTCGACGCCGTGATCGACACCCGGATGACCTACCTCGACCTCGGCGACGTCGAGGTTGCCGCCGAGTTCACCGGCGACGGCCTTCCCCACCGCACCGGCCCGGTGGTCGCCGCCGCGGCGCAGTTCGCCGGCACCGACGAGGGTCGCGGTTTCGCCGGCTTCCGCCAGGGCCACCACAACCCGGTGTGGGACACGGTGTCCCGCGACCTCTGGTACCGCTCACGCCGCCTGCGGGAGGCCCACGCGCCGAAGGCCGTCGTCCTGCCCGCGTGGCTGGTGAACAAGGCGCATCCGATGGTGGCCGAGCGGGTGCCCGTGCACCTGGTCCGCATCGGGCGCCTCTACCTCATCGGCATCCCCGGCGAGGTCACCATCGTGGCCGGGCTGCGGTTGCGCCGCGCGGTGGCCGAGGTGGTCGGCGCCGACCTCGACGACGTGCTCGTCGCGGGGTACGTCAACTCCTACATCCACTACGTCACCACGCCCGAGGAGTACGACGGCCAGCGCTACGAGGCCGGCAGCACCATGTTCGGACGCTGGGAGCTGGGCGCGTTCGTGCAGACCGCGGTGGGGCTGGCCCGGGCGATGGTCGCGGGCGAGCCTGCGCCGACGGGTCCCCCGCCACCCGATCTCTCGGCCCACACCCGCCGCTGGGGACGATCGCCGCGCCACGACGAGCCGACGGTCGGTGATTTCGGGCGGGTGGTCCTCGAGCCGCACGCGCGTTACGGCCCCGGCGGGGTCGTCACGGTGATCTTCGTCGGGGCGCACCTGGCCAACGACCTGCGCAGCTGCGGCACCTTCCTCCAGATCCAGCGCGACGACCCGGGGGGCTGGACGACGGTGGCCGACGACGGCGACTGGAGCACCCGGCTGCGCTGGTCGCGGGTCGCCCGGCACGGGTCGCGGGTGATGATCACCTGGCACGTCCCGGTGGACGTCCGGCCCGGCTGGTACCGGGTGTGCCACGCCGGGACGGCCCGCAACCGTGCCGGTGACCGCACCGACTTCACCGGCACCACCCGCGAGTTCGCCGTCGACTGAACGGCTGGATTCCGCTCCGGCTAGGCTCTGGGAATCGTGTTCGACGTTGCCATCGCCGCCACCGTGTTCGGCCTCATCTTCGTGGCGGAGCTGCCCGACAAGACCGCGGTGGCCACCCTGGTGCTGGCCACGAAGTACCCGGCCCGCTGGGTGTTCAGCGGTATCGCGGCAGCGTTCGCCGTGCACGTCGTCATCGCGGTGGCCGCCGGATCCCTGATCGCGCTGCTGCCCCGTCGCCCGGTCGAGGCCGTGGTCGGCGTCCTGTTCCTCGTCGGGGCGGTGCTGCTGTGGCGCGAGGCCTCGGGCGACGACGACGACGAGGGCGAGACCGACGACATCCCCGCGGACGCGGGTTTCTGGAAGATCGCGAGCGTCGGGTTCGGCGTCATCCTGCTGGCCGAGTTCGGCGACCTCACCCAGATCCTGACGGCCAATCTCGCCGCCAAGTACTCCAGCCCGCTGTCGGTGGGGGTCGGGGCGCTGCTCGCACTGTGGGCGGTGGCGCTGGTGGCGATCTTCGGCGGCAAGACGCTGCTGCGGGTGTTGCCCATCGCCTGGATCGTGCGCGTCGCTGCCGTGGTCATGGTGGTGCTCGCCGGCTACAGCCTCGTGACGGCGGCCACCGGCTGATTCCGGGTGCGCGCGAAGATCCCGTTTCGGACGCTCGCCGGTTAGGGTGGCGTCCACAATGGATCACGCGGCCCAGGAGGCAGCACTGACGACGGTGGCGCGGCGGCTCAGGGAGCGGACGGCCGACATCCACGAGTGCGTGGAGGCCCGGCTCGACCTCGCGGACCCCGCACTCGATCTGGCGCGCCTGCGCGATGTCGTCGTCGGCCTGCACGGCTTCTGGGCCGGCACCGAACCGGCGGTGTCTCACTGGGCCGCCGAACACCCCGAGCTCGCCGACGCGCTGCGCTGGTCGCGTCGCCGGCGCACCGCGCGCCTGGCCCGCGACATCGCCGTGCTGGGCGGCCGTCCCGGACCGGCCGCGCCTCCGGTGGCGCGGCGGCCGGACACCGCAGACGTGCTGGGCTGGCTGTACGTCACCGAGGGCTCCACGCTCGGCGGCGCGGTGATCACCCGCGCGCTCGCCCGAGTGCATCCGGGCCTGCGGCTCGAGTCGTTCGCGCCCTACGACGAGGGTCCCGGCCCGATGTGGAAGGCCTACCAGGCCCAGCTGGAGCAGTGGACGGTCGGCGACGAGTGGCGCGTCGAGCGGGTCGTGGCGGCCGGGGTCGCCACCTTCGCCGCGCTCGCCGACTGGATCGGGCCGCTGGCCCGCGAGGCGGTGGCATGAGCACAGGGCTCGGCGGGCACCCGAGCGTCGAGGACGATCCCGGGTACGTGTCGCTGGGCACCCCCATCGACCTCGACAACTGCGCACGCGAGCCGATCCACATCCCGGGCAGCGTGCAGCCGCGCGGTGTGCTGGCCGTCGTCCGCGAGTCCGATCTCGTCGTGCGCCAGGTGTCGGCCAACGTCGCCGACCTGCTCGGCCGCGAGGTCGTCGACGTCGTCGGACGCAGCGTCGGTGCGGCGTTCGGCGAGCGGTTCGGCGCAATCCTCGACCGGGTGACGGCGGTGTTCGGCGACCTGCGCGAGCGCAACCCCGTCGAGGTCGAGATCGACGTCCGCGGCCGCCTGATCCTTTTCGACGCGATCCTGCACCGCGCCGACGGCATCCTGCTGATCGACATCGAACCGGCCGAGGGGCCGCGGCCGTTCTCCTTCCCGAACACCTACCAGGCCGCCCGCTCGGCCGTCGGCGACCTCAACCGGGCCGCGTCGCTGCAGGAGCTGTACGACGTCACGGCGCGCTCGATCCGCGAGCTCACCGGCTTCGATCGCGTCATGGTCTACCGCTACGACCACGAGTACAACGGCGAGGTCGTCGCCGAGTGCAAGCGCGAGGACCTCAACTCCTTCCTCGGGCAGCACTACCCGGCCTCGGACATCCCGCCGCAGGCGCGGGCGCTGTACGAGAAGAACTGGATCCGGCTGATCTCCGACATCGACTACACGCCGGTGCCGCTCGTGCCTGCCGTCGACCCCGCGGTCGGCGCACCTCAGGATTTGACGTTCTCGTCGTTGCGCAGCGTGTCACCGATCCACGTCGAGTATCTGCAGAACATGGGCGTGCGGGCCTCGATGTCGATCTCGCTGCTGCGCGACGGCAGGCTCTGGGGCCTGATCGCCTGCCATCATTACGCCTCGACCCATACCCCGCCGTACGGAGTCCGCGCCGCGGCCGAGTTCCTCGGCTCTGCGCTGTCGCTGCGTCTCGTCGACCAGTCCGGGGACGACGAGTTGCGGCTTCGGCTGGCGGGCCAGGCCGTCCTGGCGAAGCTGGCCGCGGTGACCATGAATGAGGCCGAGCCGATCCTCGAGGGGCTGTTCGGTGCGCCGGACCTGCTCGACCTCGTACCGGCCGACGGCGTCGTGGCCTACGTGGGGGGCGAACTTCGTTCGTCGGGCGACGTGCCGTCCGACGCTGTGCTGCGCGCGCTGGGCGCCTGGGCCCGAGGCGTCGGTGACGACGTCGTGTTCACCGACTCGCTGACCCGTTCCGAGATCGATCTGGACGTCGAACCCGGGGTGGTCAGCGGCCTGCTCGCGGTCAACCTGCCGGACGGCCAGTTCGTCCTCTGGCTGCGCAAGGAGTACGCCCACGCGATCGACTGGGGTGGCGACCCGCACAACAAGGCCATCGCCGCGCGTGAGGGCGACGAGGTACGGCTCAGTCCCCGCAAGTCCTTCGAGCGGTGGCGCGAGGTGGTGCGGGGCCGGTCGGTCGCCTGGTTACCCAGCGAGACCTCGATCGCCGCCGACCTGCGCCACCACCTCCTGGAGTCGCTGTACGCGCGCATGCGGACCGAGTCGCGGCTGGCCGAGACGCTCCAGCGCAGCCTGCTGCCCCCGATGCCGACCATCGCCGGCTGGCAGCTCACCGCGCATTACGAGCCGGCGGCGGGCGGCCGGATCGGCGGCGACTGGTACGACGCACTCGTGCTGCGCGACGGACTGCTCGCGGTCGTCCTGGGCGACGTCGCCGGGCACGGCATCGGGGCCGCCGGCACCATGTCCCAACTGCGCAACGCCCTGCGCGCCTACCTGCTCGACGGCACCGGACCCGCCGACGCCCTCGCCCGGCTCAACAGCTTCGCGCTCGACACGCTGCCGGGCGCCTTCGCCACCCTGATCGTGGCCTGCATCGATCGGGCGACGGGGCACGTCCACGCAGTCCTTGCCGGGCACCCGCGCCCGTACCTGATCGGCGGCGGGACCGAGGCGCCGATCGGCGCGCCGGTCGTCACCAGCCCCCCGGTGGGGGTGCGGCGGGCCGTGTACACACCGCACGAGTTCGACATCCCGGACGGGGGCGGTCTGATCCTCTGCTCCGACGGCCTCATCGAGCGCCGTGGCGAGGACATCGACGAGAGCCTGCGCCGCGTCGGAGACCTGATCGCCGGTCTGCCGCAGCGGCCCGGCGCGCGCCAGATCTTCTCCTCCGTCGGCCGCTCGACGATCACCGACGACGCCACCGTGCTCGCGCTCTACCGCGCCGGGTAAACCTCGCTCGAACTCTTGGGGTCGTTGCCGTCGAACCGGTTACCACGATCGACTTCTGGGTTACTGTCTGACCGTCTTACTGGACGTACCGGACAAACCACCCAAAGGAGCTTCGCCGTGTCTGATCGATCCCGCTCTCTCGCCCGTCGCTCGACCTGCCTGACCGGCGCCGCCGTCGCCGTGCTCGGCGGCAGCCTCGTCGCTCTTGCGCCCGCCGCCACCGCGGCGACCTGCAGCGCGGTCGACGTCTCCTTCGCCCGCGGCACCGGCGAATCAGCCGGCCTGGGCACCGTCGGCCGCCCGTTCGTCAGCAGCCTGACTTCCGACCTTTCCGGAACCTCCGTCGCCAGCTACGCCGTGAACTACACCGCGAACATCTCCCAGTCCAGCGCCGGCCCCGGCTCGACGGACCTCGTCAACCACGTCACGTCGGTGGCGGCGAGCTGCCCGGACACGGTCTTCGTGCTGGGTGGGTACTCGCAGGGCGCGACCGTCGTGGACAAGGCATTGGGCATCCGGACGAGCACGGGCGGCACCGGCACCGCGCTGCCCAGCTCGCTCGCCGGCCGGGTCAAGGCGATCGTCGTGTTCGGCAACCCGCTCGGCCTGCAGCGTCAGACGATCGAGACGGCCAGCCCGACCTACGGCGCCAAGGCGGAGTCCTTCTGTAACACCGGCGACCCGGTGTGCGGTAACGGGGGCAATTTCGCCGCCCACCTGCAGTACGCCAGCAACGGCAGCACCACCACGGGCGCTCAGTTCGCCGCCACGAAGGTCCGCGCCGGCTGAGGCCGTGACACCCTCGGTCCGTGGATCGAGGTGTGATCGTCGAGCGGCTGCGGGCAGCCGGCTGTGTCTGGGCCGAGGACGAGGCCAACCTGCTGCTCGCGGCTGCTGCCGAGTGCGACTCCCTCGACGCGCTCGTCGGTCGCCGGGTGGCCGGTGAGCCGCTCGAGCAGGTGCTCGGCTGGGCCGGGTTCTGCGGCCTGCGCCTGCGGGTGCGGCCTGGGGTGTTCGTCCCGCGGCGGCGCACCGAGTTCCTGGTCCGTACCGCGGCCCGGCTCAGCCCGCCGACGCCGGTGGTGCTCGATCTCTGTGCGGGCACGGGCGCGCTCGGAGCCGCGTTCGCGTCGATGGTCGCCCTCGGTGAGCTGCACGTGACCGATGTCGACCCCGAGGCCGTGGCGTGCGCGCGCGACAACGTACCGGTTGGTACGGAGCTTTACGAGGGTGACCTCTATGCGCCGCTGCCGGCGCTGTTGCGTGGTCGGGTCGACGTTCTGCTGGCCAACGCGCCCTACGTGCCGTCCGGCGAGCTGGCGACGCTGCCGCCCGAGGCCCGCGAGCACGAGCCGGCGTCCGCCCTCGACGGCGGCGCCGACGGACTCGATCTGCACCGTCGCATCGTCGCCGGCGCGCCGCACTGGTTGGCGCCCGGTGGCGCGGTGTTCATCGAGGTCAGCGAGGCGCAGCGTCCCGCTGCCTGCGCCTTGATGATCGCCGCGGGCCTGGCGCCGAGTGTCGCGCTCGACCGGGACCTCGGTGCCACCGTCGTGGTCGGCCGCCGGCGCGCGGACGACGTGCTGCTCCTCAGGTCGGCGTCCACCGGCCGGTGATCAGGTCGCCCCACAGTCGACGGATCGCCAGCGAGTTCCGGTCGCCCCTGGCGTGCGCGTTCAGCGCGAACGCGAGCGGGAAGAAGTCCGGCAGCGACTCGAGCAGGTCGCGGTCCTCGGCCTCGACCTCGTTGTCGAAGGCCAGGATGTCGGCGGCCGGGCGATCGATCTCTGCGTCGGTTCGCAGCACCGTCTGGGTGAGCAGGCAGTGCGTGTCGTCGACGGGTGTGATCGCTTTGATCATCAGGTGCCGGACCCCGTCCGGGTAGCAGATGAGGATGTGGCCGAGGAACGGTGCGTAGAGCCGCGACGTGGTGGTGCGCACCGTCGCCCCGTCCTGCCCTGGCCGGGCGGTGACCGCGACCTGTCCGCAGGCCTGCAACCCGTGGCGATCGCGGGTGACAACGGTGTCCTCGAGTTCGGGGTGGTCGGGGTCGCCGAAGGTGTTGCGGTGGACGAACGCGACATGTCCGGGGTCGAAGTTGTTCTCGAGGAGATGCATGGCGGTGCACGCGAACGGCCACTCGTATTCGGGGATCACCCGCCACTGCGGGTCGTCGAACTCGGGCATCGGCGGGACGTCGACGATCGGGCCGCCCTCGTCGTCGCCGGCAAGGCAGACCCACACCATCCCGTACCGCTCGACGCTGCGGACCATGGTCAACCCGCTCTTCGTCGGATGCGGGGAGTCGGGGAACTGGGGGATGCGTCGGGTCGTCCCGGCGGCGTCCCACTCCCACCCGTGGTACGGGCAGATCAGCAGACAGTCCTTGACCTCACCGCGCGACAGCGGCGCGTCGCGATGGGCGCAGCGGTCCAGGGCCACGCTTGCCGGGCCCGCCGGGTCGGCCCGCCAGGCGACGAGCCCGACGCCCAGGACGCGCCGTGCCACCGGACCCGGGTTGAGTGCTGACGAGAAGCCGATCACGTACCAGAAGCGCCGGAAGACGGGGTGCTCGCTGAGCACGAGCTGGTCCGGGACGACCGGGTGGACGACTGGGTCAAGAGCGGTCATCAGGACCCTCTCCGAGCGCCGCGCGTCGGAGGCGGGCGTCTCCCGCCGGCTGCCCGACCACGCTGACGGGTGATGGTGACACCTGAAGTTTGCCGCCGCGTTTCGTCGCCGTCCGGGGCGGCGGGAATGCTCTCAGCAGCCCGGCGGACAATGGTGATCAACCGCCGGAGTCGGCGGTCTGTCGATCGCGCGGGAGTGCATCTCATGAACAAGCCCATCTGGGTTGTCGCCGGCGTGATCGTGGCGCTGCTCGGCCTGCTGTTCACGCTGCAGGGCGTCGGAGTCATGACCGGCAGTTCGATGAGCAACAGCAATTTCTGGGCCGTCGCCGGTCCGGTCATCCTGATCGCCGGGCTCGCGCTCGCCGGCCTGGGCCTGCGGGGTCGGACGCGCTGAGGTCGCTGCGCGGTTCGCGTCGGTCACCCGCCGCGGACATCGATACCGAGGACGCGGGCTCGCCGGTCGGGCGGAGGGTCGTGCTCGGGCTGCTCGGCCTCGGTGCGCTGGGCGTGGTCACGGGTCGCAGCGTCGAGAACGAGCTGGCGAAGATCGTCCAACACGACCCCACCGGGCTGCTGTCGCTGCTCCCCCTCGGCGACACGTTCCGCTACTACTCGGTGACCGGCTCGGTGCGTACCGAGACCGCGGCCACCTACCGGCTGCGGGTCTCCGGCCACGTCGCGCACCCGAGCACCTACACCCTCGCCGATCTCGAGGCGATGCCGCGCACGTCGTTCGTCCAGGACTTCCAGTGCGTCACGGGATGGCGGGTGCCCGACGTCCACTGGTCCGGGGTGCGGCTGTCGACGTTGATCGAGAACGCCCGACCGACGAAGAGCGCGAAGGCGGTGAGGTTCACGTCCTTCGACGGCACTTACACCGAGAGCCTGACGCTGGCCGAGGCGCGTCGCTCGGACGTCATCGTGGCGATGCGCATGCTCGGCGGGCGCGTCAGCCACGATCACGGCGGGCCGGTGCGGATGTACGTCGGCTCGAACTACGGCTACAAGAGCACGAAATGGCTGTCGGGCATCGAGCTGACCGCCGACGAGAAACCTGGCTACTGGGAGACCCGAGGCTATGACATCGACGGATCCATCGTTCAGTAGCGCACCTGCAGCGGCCGGGGACGTCGACGGTGACGTCACGCGGTTCACGCTCGCCGAGCGCCTGATACACCGGGCGACCGCGGTGTTGATGATCATCTGCATCCTCACCGCCGCGGTCCTCTACAACGGCTCGATCGCCGTGCACGTAGGGCATCGGCACTTCGTCGAGCTCGTCCATGTCTACTGCGGGTTCGCCCTGCCGGTGCCGGCACTCGCCGGGCTCGTGTCGCTCGCCTATCGGGCCGACCTGCGCCGCCTGGGCCGCTTCACCCGAGCCGACCGGCGCTGGCTCCGCTCGCGCACCCGCCGCGACGGCACGATCCGGGTCGGCAAGTTCAACGCAGGCCAGAAGCTGAACTCCTCGCTGGTCAGCGGGTCGGTCCTCGTCCTGCTCGGAACGGGCATCCTGATGTACTTCGTGGGCCTCGGCCCGCTGTCCTGGCGCTCGGGCGCGACCTTCGTGCACGACTGGTTCGCGCTGGCCGTCGGGTTGCTCGTGGTGGGTCACATCGTCTTCGCCGTCAAGGATCCCGAGGCGCGCCATGGCATGCGGACGGGTCGGGTCATGCGTCGCTGGGCCCGCGCCGAGCACGCGGCCTGGCTCGACGATGTCGACGCCGGCGACACCGATCGGAGGTGAGCCGGTGTCCGTCGCGCACCGTTACGACCTCGAGCTGCGCTGGACGGGCAACCTGGGCGCGGGCACGACCGGGTTCCGCGCCTTCACCCGCGATCACGACGTCAGCGCCGCGGGCGTGCCCACCCTCGCCGGCTCGGCCGACCCGGCGTTCCGCGGCGATGCGTCGCGGTGGAACCCCGAGCAGTTGCTGGTGGCCGCGCTGGCCCAGTGTCACCTGCTGACGTATCTGTGGCTGGCCGTGCAGGAGGGGATCGTTGTCGTCGACTACACCGACTCCCCCACCGCGACGATGCTCACCGAGCCCGACGGCAGCGGCCGGTTCGCCGAGGCGACTCTGCGGCCGCGTGTGTCGGTCACCGACGCCGGCGACGTCGAGCGGGCGCAGGCCCTGCACGACCGGGTGGGCGACTACTGCTTCATCGCCCGCTCGATCAACTTCCCACTGCATCACGAACCGGTGACGCGGGCTGCGTAGCAGGGGCTGCGTTCTTCGACGGGGTCATGCCCGGCGCGGCGAGCGCAGCCAGCACGGCCACCGCGGCGAACGCCCACCAGGTGTGCTGGAACGCCTGGTGCGCCGCCGGGTACCCGACCGGCGAGCCGAGCACCGCCACCACCAGGCTGACGCCGAGCGCGGTGCCGATCTGCCGGTTCATGTTCACCACCGCCGAGCCGGTGGCGGCGCGGGCGGGCGGCAGGTCGGCGGTCGCCGAACTCAGGATCGACGGCAGCGCGAGCCCGACGCCGATGCCGCCGATGAGCCAGCCGGGCAGCACGCTCGTCGCGTAGTTCGGCACTGACCCGACCGACAGCGAGGTCAGGACGCCGCCTGCGCCGACCAGCAGGCAGCCGACCGCGACGATCCGTCCGATCGGGACGTGCGCGGCGAGCCGGTGCGCGACCGCGGCGAAGATCGGCACCATCAGCGGCCCCGGTGCGATCGCGAAACCGGTCCGGATCGCGGAGTACCCCCACACCTGCTGCATCCAGAGGATGTTGGTGAGCAGCGCGGCGGCGAACGGCGCCGCGAACAGCAGCGACGTCACGTTCGACCACGCGAAGGCCCGCACCCGCAGCAGCGACGGATCGATCACCGGCACCGGGTGACGTCGCGAACTCGCGAGAAAGCCAATGAACGCGAGGACGGTCAGCGCCCAGGCGGTGTCGGTGCGCCCGGCGCCCCACCCCCACGACGGACCCTCGACGAGACCGAGCGTCAGCGCCCCGATCGACACCGCGAGCAGCAGCGCCCCGAGAACGTCGGGGATGCGGGTGACCGACTCGTCACGCGAGCGGGGCACCCACACCGCCGCCGCGATCAGCGCGCCGATCCCGATAGGCACGTTCACCAGGAACACCCAGCGCCACGAGGCCTCGACGAGCATGCCGCCGACCGCCGGGCCGAGTGCTGCGGCCAGCGCTCCGGTGGCGGCCCAGATACGCACCGAACGTGCCCGGTCCTCGGGCCGGGCCGCGGCCACCACCAGCCCCAGGCTGGCCGGCGTCAGCAGCGCTGCGCCGACCGCCTGCAGCACCCGGAAGGCGACGAGCATCCAGATTCCGCCACTGGCCGCACACGCCGCGCTGGCCACCGTGAAGATCGCGAGACCGAGCAGGAAGCCGCCCTTGCGGCCGTAGCGGTCGGCGATCCGGCCGGCCGGCACGAGCAGCGCGGCGTAGACGATCGCGTAGGCGTTGAGCACCCAGGACAGCTGCGACAGCGTCGTGCCGGGGAAGTCGGCGCCGATGTCGTCGAAGGCGACGTTAACGATGAAGACGTCCAGGCTGGCCATGAATGCGGCGAGCGAGAGGACGGCAAGCACCCGACCCGGGTGCTGACTGGTGTTGGGCATAGTCAGGAGGCTAGCTGGCTGACTACGGTCCGCACAAGTTAGAGTGGCGGCATGCTCGACGACACCGTCACCCTGCAAGGCGTCCTGGCCGACCGCACGGCCTGGAGCACCGAGCACTGCCCGATCGGGCGGACCATGTCGCTCATCGGCACCCGCTCGGCCATGTTGCTGATGCGCGAGGCCTACTACGGCACCACCCGCTTCGACGACTTCGCCTGCCGCGTCGGCATCACCGAGAACGTCGCGGCCGCGCGGTTGCGTGAACTGACCGACGCCGGGCTGCTACGCCGCGAGCCCTATCGCGAACCCGGCCAGCGCACCCGGCACGAATACCGGCTCACCGACAGCGGGCACGACCTCGCGCCCGTCGTGCTCGGACTTTTCGAATGGGGCGTGAAGCACCTGGCGCTGCAGGGTCGCCCACCGCGTCTGCGCCACGCCGCATGCGGCACCGACGTGCACGTCGGCGTCACGTGCGCCGAGCACCACGACGTCCCGCTGCGCGAGATCGTCGTGGAGCCCGGCTCACGCTGAATCAGGCCTGACCGGCGACCGCGAGTTCCGGTTCGTCGGCGGCCGCAGCCTCGCTCGGTCCCTCGACCGACACGTGCGGCAACACCCGGTCGATCGCTGCCGGCAGGTACCAGTTCCACTTGCCGAACAACTGCATCACGGCGGGGACGAGGATGGTGCGCACGACCAGGGCGTCGAGCAGGATGGCCGAGGCGAGGCCGACACCGAACTCGGCGACGACTCGTTGCCCGCCGAAGACGAAGGCCATGAAGACGCAGATCATGATGATCGCGGCGGCGGTGATCACCCGGCCGGTCCCGGCCTGGCCGCGCACCACGGCCAACTTGTTGTCCTTGGTGTGCACCCACTCCTCGTGGATCCGGCTGACGAGGAACACCTCGTAGTCCATCGACAGGCCGAACAGGATGGCGAGCATCATGGCCGGCAGGAACGACTCCACCGGCCCGGCGGTGCCCGCACCCAGAGCGGACGAGCCCCAGCCCCACTGGAACACCGCGACCACTACGCCGAACGCCGCACCGGCCGACAGCAGGTTCATCACCGCTGCGGTCAGCGGCACCAGCAGGCTGCGGAACGCCAGCATCAGCAGCAGTGCGCCGAGCAGGACGATGATGCCGATGAACAGCGGCAGCTTGCTCGTGAGCACCGAGGCGAAGTCCTTGTAGATCGCCGTCTGGCCACCGACGTAGACCGTCAGCCCGTCCTTCTCGTAACCCGGGATGACGTCGTCGCGCAGGGTGCTGATGAGCTCGGACGTCTTCGCCGACTCCGGCGAGGTCGTCGGTGTCACCTGCAGGACCCGCACCGTCGCGCCGCCGGCGGCCGGGGCGGCGAACGTCGAGGCCACGCCGGGTACCTTCTCGATCGCCTGCTGCAACGATGTGAGGTCGGTGGCCGCCTGCGCGTCCGGAACCTTCGCGACGAGCTGGAAGGGGCCGTTGTAGCCGGGCCCGAACGCGGTGGCCAGCAGGTCGTAGGCCTTGCGAGTGGTGGTGTCGGTGGGGTTGTTCCCGGCGTCGGACGACCCGAGGCGCAGAGCGAAGAACGGCACGATGAGCACGGCCATGACGACGGTTGCGCCGATGGCCAGCGGCAGCGGCCGCTTCTGCACGAACCCCGCCCATCGCGCCCACGTTCCGGAGGCGTCGATGTCGGTGCCGCCCTCGCGCGCGAGCACCGCTCGCTGGCGCCGGCTGAGCACCTTCATGCCGAACGCGCCGAACAGGGCAGGCAGCAGCGTCGAGGCGATCGCGACGGCGAACGCGACCATGATCGCGGCCGCGACGCCCACCCCGATGAGGAAGCTGACGCCGAGGATCAGCAGTCCGAGCATGGCGATCACGACCGTCGCGCCCGCGAACAGGACGGCCCGCCCGGAGGTGTTCATCGCGATGACCGCGGACTCCTCCGGCGACAGGCCGGCACGAATACCGTTGCGGTGCCGGGTGACGATGAACAGGGCGTAGTCGATCCCGACGCCGAGGCCGACGAGCGCGGCGATGATGGGCGCGATGGTGCCGATGCTCATGACGTGCGTCAGCAGGTCGATCGAGAAGATCGCACTGCCCAGGGCGAGCACGGCGGCGATCAGCGGGATGGCGGTGGCCAGCAGTGAGGCGAACGCGAACAGCATCACGATCGCGGCGGCGAGGATGCCGATCAGCTCGCTGCTCGACGTCGAGGTCTGGTCGAGCTGGCCGATCGCGGCGCCACCGAACTCGACCTGCAGGGTGTCGCTGCGCAGCTTGGAGCCGAGGTCGACGACCTTCTGGATGTTCGCCACCTTCAGGCTCGACGCCTGCTCGGTGAAGGTGACGGTGGCGTAGGCGATCTCGCCGTTGCGGCTGATCTGCCCCTTGCCCTGCGCGGTGAACGGGCTGCCGACGCTGCCGACCTGGGGCGCCTTCGCGACCTGGGCCAGGGTGGCGGTGACGGCCGATTCGATGGCCGCGTCGGTGACCTTGCCGGACTTGGCGTGCAGGACGATGGTGTCCGAGTCGCCCGAGCTGTTCTTGAACTGCGACGCCAGCAGCTCGTTGGCCTTCGTCGACTCCGTCCCGGGCAGGGTGAACTTGTCCGAGAAGCTCGAGCCGACGACCGAACTCGTGACGCCCAGCAGGACGAGCACGAGCAGCCAGGCCCCGATGACGA
Organism: uncultured Jatrophihabitantaceae bacterium; assembly: GCA_964657545.1. Taxonomy (GTDB): domain Bacteria; phylum Actinomycetota; class Actinomycetes; order Mycobacteriales; family Jatrophihabitantaceae; genus Jatrophihabitans. Next base: position 3,383 of record CAZZVT010000025.1, on the reverse strand, counting down.
CGTAGCGATGCCGGAAGCACCAGCGGGCAAGTGTGCTCATTGTTCTCCCTCGACGGACGGAACAGTCCACTCGCAGGGTACGGCGTCGAGCGGCACGCTCCGCCGCCGTCGCCGATCAGTCACCGCTTCTCGTCGCCCTCGCGTGGTGTGGCCCTGTTGCCTCGGCCGGCGTCGCGCCCCGCCAGTCGTCGTGGGTCTCGATGAGGTGGTCGATCTGCTCACTCGGCTCCATGCGCATCCTCCGCGTCGCGCGCACCTGTCGGCGGATCGGCGATGCCGTGGAAGAGGTTGTCGATCAGCCGATCGGCGAAGGCGACGTCCAGGGGCTGGTCCGGCACCAGCAGCCGGTGGTAGCAGGCGCCCCAGAGCTGGTCGACGACGCTCTCGCAGTCGAGGCCCCTCCGTAGCTGTCCCGGCGCGCGGGCGGCCTCGAGCCGGGCGACGGCCAGGCCCCGTCGGGGTGCCGAGTACGCAGATAGGTAGGCGCTCATCAGCTCGGGGTCGGTCTGCGCCTGGCCGATCAGTCCGGCGAGCACCGCGCCGGCGCTCTCGGTCGTGAGCAGGGTGACGAATGCCCGCAGCTGCGTGCGCAGGTCCGCCTCGATGTCGCCGGTGTCGGGAAAGGCCAGCGTCGAGGCCACCGTCGTGAAGTAGCCGGCCAGCGCCAGCGCACCCTTCGACGGCCAGAACTTGTAGATCGTCACCTTGCTGGCGCCGCTGCGCGCGGCCACCTTGTCGATGGTGAAGCCCGCCATGCCCGCCTCGAGCAGCAGCTCACCCGCTGCCGCCAGCACCTCCTGACGCACCTCGTCGGTGGGTCTGCGGCCTCGCCCCATCCCGTCGACCTCCGATACGCCCGTCCGGCGATGTGGACGCCCCGTCCATTTATGCTCTAATGGACTGAGCGTACACATCACGCGACAACGTGAGCGCGAAGCGAGCAGGGGACCGACATGACGGACGCCGCCACCACCCACACGGTTCGGGTCGCTCTCGTGACCGGCGCCTCCGGCGGGATCGGCCGGGCCGTGGCTGCTCGGCTCGGCGCGATGGGGATGGCGGTCGGCGTGCACTACGCCGGCAATCGCGACCTGGCACAGCAGGGCGCGGATGCCGTGGTCGCGGCCGGTGGTCAGGCGACGCTGGTGTCCGGCGACGTCGCCGACGAGGTCGCAGTCGCGGCGATGTTCGACCAGCTCGAGGCCGCCTACGGTGGCATCGACGTCGTGGTCAACACCGCCGGGATCATGCTGCTGTCACCGCTGGTCGACCTCGCGCTCGACGACCTCGACCGGATGCTGCGGACGAACGTCCGCGGCACCTTCGTCGTCAGCCAGCAGGCAGCCCGGCGGGTGCGCAGCGGCGGTGCGATCATCAACTTCTCGACGTCGGTGGTCAAGATCGCCCTGCCGACCTACTCCGCATACGCCGCGACCAAGGGCGCCGTCGATGCGATGACGTTGATCCTGGCCAAGGAGATGCGTGGCCGCGATGTCACCGTCAACACGGTTGCCCCCGGCCCGACCGCGACCCCGCTGTTCCTCGACGGCAAGTCGGAGGAGGCGGTCGCCGGGATGGCGAAGATGACCCCGCTCGAGCGTCTCGGCGAGCCCGCGGACATCGCCGAGACGGTCGCCCACCTCGCCGGTCCCGCCCGGTGGATCAACGGCCAGATCGTCTACGTCAACGGCGGCGTCATCTGACGACCGCGTTCACGTGAACGCGGTCGCAGGGTCGCGAAATGTGAAGCGAGCGTTGGTCCTGATCCGCGGTAAACGTTAGATTGCCCGCGTGCGCATCCGGTCGGAAGGGGCCGTCCCGCGGGTCGACCTGAGTGCGCTGCACCGGCTCGTTCCCTCGATGTGGGCGGAATGGGCTGCGCTGCGCTTCGGCCCGGACGGCCTGCTTCTCGACCCCGACACCGGTGCTGCCCTGGGCCTGCTGCGATTGACCGACGGCGCGCACCGCAGCGCCGGCGCGCGGTACTGCGTCGCGGGGGAGGATCCGGCGCAGCACAGCTTCACGCTGGGCGAGGACGACGGGCGAACTGTGCGCGGCGAGCTGGTCGGGCCCTCCGGACGGGCCCACCTCGCGATCGGACATCAGGTCAGCGTCTCCGGTAAGGGCACCGTTGCCGCGCAGGCGCCGTACTCGACACTCGCACCGCTAGCCGGCGCGCAGTGGACCGCGGACGTGACGGTCGGGGATCGGTGGCGCGTCGACGGCCGGGCCGCCCTGGTGGGCCCGAACTGGTCCGGCGACCTGACCCTGGGTGCACAGTGGCACGCCGTCGCAAGGATCGACGTCCGCGCGCTGCTGATGGCCAACGACGTCCCCGGATACGCGATCGGGCTCATCGGCGCTCGCGAGGCCACCGTCGACCTGCAGATCGATCCGTCGGTCATGGACGGGCGTGGGGACCTCGTGTCGGGTCGGGTCCGCCTGCAGCGGGTGCAGGCGGACGGCGTGCTCGACGTCCGGAAGAAGTCGGACGCCTGGCACTGCCGGATCACGCTGCACCTGCGAGGACGGGGCGTGCTCGGGCGAATCGCGCTGCTCGTAGCGCGACGTGCCGTTCGGCGTGCTGTGCGCGACGGCTTCGGCGAGTTCTGGACCGATCTGGTGTCGCAGGCCACCAGCCTTCAGCACACCCTCGCCGACCTCGATCGCGAGGCCACCAGGTCCGGCGGCCGAAGCGAACGACTGCATCGCGAGCTGTGGAAGGGTTTGCGCGAGGCCGCCCGCCCGACCCCGGTGGCTGCCGCGACACCACCGTCGCCGCCACCGCAAGCCCTGGCAGCGGATGATCCTGCCGTTCCGGCCGGTCGGCCGCGCCGTCGGCGCCACGCGCTACCGGTCGTCGTCAGCACGGTCGTCGTTGGCGCATTCATCGTCGTGGCGTCGGTGATCGCCGTTGTCGCGAAGTCGTCGTCCGGGGGCAGCTCGCCTGATCCCGATCCGACCACGTCATTACAGATCCGACAGGTCACGGTGGCCGCGTTCGCCGGCACCGACCTGCAGGCTGCGGTCGCGACGAGCGTGCTCGCCGGCATGAACCGCGTCCTGCCGGACTCCGCGACCGATGATCTGACCGGTCGAGACACTGCGACGGTGTGGGAGAGCGCAACGAAGGCGACGGCACCGGACGGGACGGCCTACACCGTGTTCCTCGTTGCTGCCGTCCCGAAATCCGACCCGAGGCACCCGAGCGCGGCCCCGACGTTCATCGACGCGCAACCCGTCGGCGCCGCGGCGGGGCTGGGCGCCGGCTGGCGCAGCACCACGGAGCTCGGCCCGCTGAGCGGACCACCCTGGTACCCGTCGGCAACGATCATCACGGGGAACACCCTGCTGATCATCCGTCTGGATGTCACGCCCGGCGC